>JBLINZ010000107.1:0-15330 GCA_047639375.1 Mariniblastus sp.
AACTTGACCGTGATGGCTAACAGTATGTTCATTCGCCCGTGAATTCATTCATGCATTCACCCGTGAATTCATTCATGCATTCACCCGTGAATTCATCGATGAACTCGCAAACCATTTGTCCCACTGTTTGGAACGAAACTTATGTCTGAAGTTGATCTATCCCAACTGGCGGTCGATCGAACCGAACCCACCCAGTCCCTGCGGGCTAAACGTAATTTGCTCACGCGTTACGTATTGCCGGGTCTATTGGTGTTTGGATTTTTCGGTTTAATCGCCTGGGCGGCTTGGGATTTTGTATTCCCACCTCGGCCGGTGCAAGTCGTGCCGGTATTCGCCTCGCAATCGATGGCTCGGGCCGAAGGCGCGTCTTTGTTTAACGCCGCCGGCTGGATTGAACCTCGACCGACTGCCATTCGAGTCGCCGCATTGGCTTCGGGCGTGGTCGAAGAATTGCTGGTCGTCGAAGACCAAGCTGTCGAAAAAGGTCAACCCGTGGCGGAATTGATCAAAGCCGATTCGAAACTTGTTTATGACCGAGCGATCGCCAATCGACAACTGGCTGAAGCAGAACTGGAACGTACCAGAGCCACGCTGGCGGCGGCGATCACACGTTTTGAGCAACCGGTACATCTTGAGGCAGAGCTCGCCCAAGCCGATGCGAATCTGGCCAAGGTCAATACGATGCTTAAGAATTTGCCCTTTGCCACCGAACGAGCCAAGGCTGAACTGGAATTCGCGAAACGAGATTACCAACGCACCGTCGCGGCCTCGACTTCCGTTTCAATACGTGAAATTGACCAGTCGGAAACAGAAATGCAAACGTCGAACGCCCTCCTCAAGGAATTAAAAGACCGTGAGGAGTCGCTTGAAAAGGAAGTCAGAGCCATCTCTCAGCGACGAGACGCCTTGAATGTTCAGCTTCAACTGCTGGCCGACGAGACGCAAGCCAAAGATGAATCGGCAGCGGTCGTCAAAGCGGCGTCCGCGCGCGTTCGCCAGATGGAAGTCGCCGAGGAGGAAGCTGCCCTCCAATTGTCACGAATGACAATCCGTGCCCCGGTCGATGGTCGGGTCTACCAACTGGTTGGGCTCCCCGGTGCTCGCGTCGGCGAAGGTGTGATGACGGCGATGGCTAACCACGACGGAAGCAGTATTATCACAATGTATCAACCAGCCAGCTTACAGATCCGAGTCGACGTGCGATTTGAAGACATCCCACGAGTCAGTTTGGGACAGCCCGTCAGAATCGACAACCCAGCCCTCGTCGATCCGATCGTCGGTCGCGTCTTGTTTATCAGCTCGGAAGCGGACATTCAAAAGAATACGCTTCAAGTCAAAGTCGCGATCGACACACCACCCAGCTTTTTCAAGCCTGAAATGCTTGTCGACGTCACGTTCTTGTCGCCCCGACAGGACGCCGATACCAAACAGTCGCTACAGGAATTGAAATTCTACCTTCCCAAAAATGTCATCTCGCAATCGGACCTCGGGGCGTTTGTCTGGCTGGCAGACCAAGCGAACGGCGTGGCCAAACGTATCGTCATCGAAACCGGCCAAGAAACCGGCGATGGAATGATCGAAGTCGTGTCTGGCTTGGACCTGGGAAGTCGGATCATCACGCGTGGTTCGGAAGGACTGAACGAGGGCGATCGAATCACTGTCATGGGCGAATCCGAGTGAGTGCTTAAATCTAGCCCGATGGAACGGTTGATCCCCATCGTCAATCGTGCCTGAACTCAACCATCGAAACACAGACAACCTAAAACCTCGAGACCAATCATGTCATTAGTCGAAATCAACAACGTTAGCAAACACTATCACAAGGGTGGCCAAACCATTAAACCCTTGGATGGTGTTTCACTCTCGATCGAAAAAGGCGAATTCATTTCGCTGATGGGCGCAAGCGGGACCGGAAAATCGACGCTCCTGAACGTGATCGCGAGCATCGATCCACCCGATGAAGGCAGCGTCAAAATTGACGGCCTGGAGATCACCTCGTTGTCGCGGACACGTCTTGCCAATTGGCGAGCCGCCAACATCGGATACATATTCCAAACACACAATCTAATCCCGGTGTTGACCGCTTATGAAAATGTGGAAATGCCGTTGCTGTTACTACCGATGAGTCGGCAAGAACGCAAGAAGCGGATCGAAATCGCGTTAGGGGCGGTGGACTTGCTCGATCGAGCAGATCATTATCCGCGTCAAATGTCGGGAGGCCAAGAGCAACGGGCTGGAATCGCGAGGGCGATCGTTGCAAACCCCAAAGTTGTCGTGGCCGATGAGCCCACGGGGGACTTGGATCCTGAAACCTCCGACCAGATCCTGTCGCTACTCAAGCGACTCAACAAAGAGCTCGACACGACACTCTTGATGGTGACCCACGACGCGGAAGCGGCCCTCGTCGCTGACCGTCAGTTTAAATTGGTTTCTGGCAAATTGGTTGAACAAGGAGTTGTGAACGCATGATCCGCCTCTTCCCCTACGTTTTAAAAACACTGTGGCGTCATCGCTCACGGACCATTTTGACGGTGAGCGGATCAGCCGTCGCCTTGTTCGTGTTCTGTTTCGTCGGCAGTGTCCAGCAAGGACTGGATGACTTACAAAACCGGCAATCTGAAAAACGATCGCTGATCACGTTTCAAGCCAACAAGTTCTGCCCCGCAACCAGCCATTTGCCTCAGGACTATGATTCCGAAATCATGAAAGTGCCTGGCGTCCGTGAAGTCGTTCCGATTCAAGTCTTTACTAACAATTGCCGGGCCAGCTTGGACGTCGTCGTGTTCTATGGAGTGCCGCCCAAAAAACTGCGGGCCGCACGACCGCGTTTCGAAATCATTGACGGATCCTGGGATGAATTCGAATCCAATCAAGACTCGGCAGTCATGGGAAGTGCCGTTGCCAATCGCCGCGACGTATCTGTCGGCGACAAGTTTTCGATCGGCGACCTCAGTGTCGTGGTGGCTGGGATCTTCAATGCCGACGACCCTGCTGAGGAGAACTACATTTATTCCCATCTCGATTTCTTGCAACGCAGCAAGGGCATGAATCTGGTCGGGACAGTAACCCAAATGGAAGTCTTGCTTGACCAAACCGCTGATGCTGATTTGATCTGCCGAACGATCGACGAAAAATACAAATCCGGGCCCGTGGAGACTGACACCCGACCCAAAGGTGTTTTCCAAGCCAAGAGTCTGGGCGATTTGACTCAATTGATTGGAATGGCTCATTACCTCGGATTGGCCTGCGTTGGATTGGTTTTGGCACTGGTCGCCACGACCACCGTGATGTCGGTTCAGGATCGTGTCAAAGAGCATTCGGTCCTTCAAACGTTGGGCTACTCAGGATTCAAAGTCTTTCAGCTCGTGTTGGCAGAGAGTTTTTTGCTTTCTCTGCTGGGAGGAGTACTCGGTGTTTCGGCGGCCTTGATCGTGCTGAAACTAAGCAGTTTGTCGGTTGGCGCTGAAGCGGTCACCATCGCGTTTACACCCTCCATCCGACTTGGATTGCTGGGAATCGGCGTGGCCGCAGTGACCGGCTTGTTGGCTGGGTTGCTACCCGCGTGGCAAGCGGCGAGGACGAATATCGTGGATGGGCTCCGGAGTACGTAGTTTGGGTCGCGTAACCGGTGAGGTAGCACGCTATCGAGACGCGGAATAGTGTTTCTTAGTTGAGGAGCCTGCGAGTCCTAGCGAGATATCATTCCACAAGAACTCGCTGCGACGACAGAGGTGGATTCCAACGAAGGACTCTCAATGGACCGCAGCTTTTCGATGAGTTGACTCGTTTTGCTCCGCAATTTTCACTCTGCAAGTTTTGCTTCACAAAAAACAGGCTGGCAGCAAATCCTACCCTTAAGTCACTAAGCCAGCCATTTTCACGGTTCTAGATACGTGGCAAACCCAGAAATTTCCGCCGCGCGACTGGAATCACCTCAAATCGAGGCCAGAATTGCCGCTGTGACCTTTATCACGTTTGAGAAGTAGTGCAAAATGTCGATCGTTATTGTTGTGCAATCGTCTCAGGAAAATTAATGGATGGATTTTATGTTGTCGGGAATTCCTTGCTAAGCAACGGGCTGATGCTGGCCGCTGAAGGTGGTCATTCGGAAACACCTGCTTTTGATCCTTGGATCATGCTGTTGATTGCCGCCGTTCTGGTGGTCCTCAACGGCTTCTTCGTCGCCGCGGAATTCGCGCTCGTTAAAGTTCGAATGAGCCAGATCGAGAAAATGGTCACCGAAGGCAAGATGTTTGCCAAGCTCGCCAAATGGCTGGCCAAACGACTTGACCATTCCCTTTCGGCCTGCCAATTGGGAATCACAATGGCCTCACTGGCGTTGGGATACGTAGGCGAGCCCGCATTCGCGTTTCTGATCGAACCCATTTTTGAGTTTTTCGGGATCACACAAGGCTTGCACATCATCTCATTCGTGTTTGCTTTCTCAGTCATCACATCGTTGCACTTGGTGATCGGCGAACAAGCCCCCAAGATTTTTGCGATCAGACGCCCCCAAGAGATGGTTCGCTGGTGTGCCCCGGTGATGGTTTTCTTCTTTTACCTGCTCTACCCATTCATGTACGTTTTGAATTGGGCGACCGAAGTTCTCCTGAGCTGGCTCGGATTGACCGGAGGATCCGGGCATGGAAGCGTCCACACCGAGGATGAAATCCGGGCATTGTTGCGCGAGTCGCAACTGCATGGTCAGTTATCGGATTCGGAAGGCTACTTGCTGAACAATGTGTTCGAATTCGATGATCTGATTTGCCGGCTGGTCATGGTCCCGCGTTCAGAAGTCGACACGCTGGATGTGAATGCGTCCTTTGCAGATCAGTTGAAATTCGTCAAAGAAACGAGACACACGCGGTATCCGGTTTGCGATGGCTCGCTTGATAACCTGCTGGGTGTGGTGCACGTCAAGGATCTTCTGGGGCTTGATTCCGAAGCCGTCGACTTTGATATCCGTTCGGTCATGAGAGATCCTGTCAAAGTTCCCGAAAACATGCCGATCACCGAAGTCCTCACTCAAATCCAAGAGACGCATCAACTATTGACGTTTGTGGTCGATGAATATGGTTTGATCAATGGTGTCTGCACGCTGGAAAATGTGCTCGAGAAAATTATCGGCCCCGTTGATGATGAATTTGATAAAAAAGAAGAGCCGGGTATTCAATCGATCAGTGTTGGCGAATATTTGATCTTGGGAAATACTCCCATCGCGGATGTCGAAAAAGTGCTGGATCTTAACCTAGACGATTTGGACGTGGATACTGTTGCCGGCGTCATCATGACGCGGTCTGGTAAGGTTCCCGAAGAAGGCGACCGAGTTGAATTCAAAGGTGCGACGGCGGTCGTGCTCGAGGTTAAGAACAACCATGCCGAGCGAATTCGGTTTAGCCTCACCGGGGCCGCGCGCAAGCCGGCAAAAACTAAGCCACCTGAGGAACAGGAACCTGGAACAGACCATTGAGATTGCAATTCAATGAGTAGATTTCGGCTCGCCCTGAGCTGAATTATTTGTAAGCCTGAGATCGCCGTTATTTGATTCAAAAGTTGAGCAGACAGTTCAGTTGGTAGCACGTGCTTTGAAAATCCTCATTGTGACTCCGGCCAAACATGGAACGCGGCTGGGAAATCGAATCACGGCTTCCCGCTGGGCTGGCATTTTCAGACGCCTTGGACACCAAACGACGATTGCTACCGAATATCTTGGTGGCGAGTTTGACTTGTTGATCGCGCTTCACGCTCGTCGCAGCGCCAAATCCGTGTTGCGATTTCAGCAATCGTGCCCGCTTGGCAAAATCGTGGTTGCGATGACCGGAACCGATCTGAATTTTGACCTTGGAAAATTCTCCATCGTTGACGAGGTCTTGGAAATTGCAGACCAAGTCCTATTGCTCGAACCTTCCGGGGCCAAACGGCTGGCACGCTCGATCCGAAAAAAGTCCCGCTTGATCATTCAATCCGCGATTCCGCTCAAAACCCTTCCCCGAAAGCTAACGCGAGTTTTTGAAGTTGCAATTCTGGGACACTTACGACCGGTCAAAGATCCGTTTAGACTCGCCATGGCCGTTCGACGTTTACCGGCCAGTTCTCGCGTTCGCGTCATCCATTTTGGACAAGCCTTGACGGCTGGAATGGAGCGGCGTGCCGTTGAGGAAATGGAGAGAAACCCGAGGTACCGCTGGTTTGGATCCGTGCCCCATTCCGTTGCCCATCGTCGGCTCGCGCGCAGCAGGATTTCAGTGCTGACTTCGAAGGCGGAAGGAGGACCTGCGGTCTTCTCTGAATCAGCCGTCAACGACGTTCCGATTTTGTCGACGCGAATCGATGCCGCAGTTGGATTGCTGGGCAGCAACTACCCAGGGCTATTCAAGTTCGGGGATACCCAAGCACTCACCGAGATGATCCATCGCGCTGAAACCAATTCGAAGTTCTATGAGCGGTTGTCAGCCGCAACAAGAAAAATTAAACCTAAATTTTTGCCAGAAACGGAATTGGCTAGTTGGCGAAAGTTAATCGCCAATCTTTGCCTCAGTTGAAGTCAAGCGACGGATCTGCTTCCCCAACCGGCCTGTCAAAACAAAAGAAATACGGCCCACCGCCGACTCATCAGCGGTTCAAAGGAATGCTGTCCGCCACAAAATTCACGCGACTCACTTGGCTGATTCGTCACATTCGAAAGGCAAATCTTGGCCCGTGATGGAGGCCAGCGCGTTGGCAGCCGCCCGCTGCTCAGCTTCCTTTTTGTTTTGTCCCCAAGCTGGCTCGAAGGCGCGTTTATCGATTTTGGCAGCGACCTTAAACCATTTGTCATGATCAGGACCACGATCGTCAAGCAAAGAATAGTTGGGGGGCAAGCCAAATCGTTTCTGAGCGTACTGCTGCAAATCTGATTTGTAGTTGACTTCTAGCCCGCCAGAAACTGCTTCCTTGACCTGGCTCGCCACCAACGGCAACAGAAATCCCTTGGCCGAATCCATCCCACCATCTAGATAGATCGCTGCGACTATCGATTCAAATGCATTAGCGAGAAGCGACCGCGGCACCTTGCCCTTGGACCCCACGCCCTTACCAACAACCAGCCATTCGTCAATCTTAAGACTTGCCCCCAAATCGGCGCAAGATTGGCGACTAACGACGTTCGATTTGACCTTCGTCAAATCACCCTCAAGCCAATCACGATACGTTTCAAACAAAAACTCGCAGACAATAAAACCCAAGATCGAATCGCCCAAAAACTCCAAACGTTCGTAAGATTTTAAACGCGTGTTCGCAACCGAAGCATGCGTTATCGCCTCGAACAAATATCGTTTGTTATTAAAGGAATAACCGAGGTGCGACTCGCATATGGCAATTGCTTCAAGTTCCTCTTCGGAAAGAGGCGACGACAAATCCGAGTACTTCTCAGGCATTGGGCACATCAAAAAAATCAAGTGATGAAGGAAATGGTAAAGATCAGGCGGGAAGTGAACTGTTTTACCGGCACCCACATTCTCCCATTCTTACTCGCTTATGTCAAACTCAGTTCAAACCAGATACGCGACTCCACTTGTTATACCTCACAAGCTGGGGAACGAAAACATTAGCTCAACCGATGAATGGTTTCATTTTGTTATTTGAGCTCATGTTGTCGGCTATCAAAAACGCCAATTCCATTGCCTGATCGTAATTCAAACGAGGGTCGACTTGGCTTTTGTACGCACGTTCTAAATCAGGTTCGCTAAGTTTTCCAGCTCCACCAAGGCATTCGGTGACATTGTCCCCCGTTAACTCTAAGTGAACGCCGCCTAGGATTGAGTTCTGCTCTCGATGAATTTTGAAAGCCGACTCGAGCTCGCTTTCGATTTTTTCAAAACTACGAGTTTTGATCCCTGAGCTGGTCGCAAACGTATTGCCGTGCATCGGATCTGAACAGAAAAGAACGTTATGACCCGACTTTTGGACTGCTTCAATAATTGGCGGTAAACATATTTCAATTTCATCAGCACCGAATCGATGAATTAACGTAATCCTACCTTTTTCATTTTCGGGGTTGAGTGTATCGACTAGCTTCATCAATTCGTCTGGCTCGAATTTTGGGCCGACTTTGATGCCGACAGGGTTTGAAATACCCTTAAAGTATTCGACATGAGCTCCCTTGAGATCGCGTGTTCGGTAACCAATCCACGGCAAGTGTGTACTCAAATTGTACCAGCCTTCTCGCCTTGGCACCTGTCGTGTCTGAGCGGCTTCGTAGCTCAAATGCAGCGCTTCATGGGACGTGAAAAAGTCCACATTTTGACTTTGCGCAATCGATGTCCCGAGAACGGCTTCCATGAAACTCAACGAATTCGTAATCGACTCGATCATTTCGTGGAATTGGCGAGCTCGTGGAGAGTCACTTGCAAACTCCAAATCCCAGTTTTCTGGATGGTGCATGTCAGCAAACCCGCCGACGCTTAAACCACGAATAAAATTCAACGTCAACGCAGACCGCTCATACCCTCGCAAAAGCAGCTCGGGATCGGCGGTTCGATCCGCTTCGGTAAACCCAGACCGATTGATGATGTCGCCGCGGTAGACGGGCAGTGTTACACCATCTCGAGTTTCGGTATCGCTGGAACGAGGCTTGGCGTATTGCCCCGCGATGCGACCCACCCGAATGACCTTATTCATCGACCCAAAGATAAGGACGAAACTCATCTGCATGATGATCTTCAGATTGCGGACGATCGAATCTGTTTCACAATCATCGAGGCTCTCGGAACAGTCACCACCTTGCAGCAAAAACGCCCGCCCTTCGGCTGCTTCACCCAGTTGATGTTTCAAGTTTTCGATTTCCCAACTCGTGACCAACGGCGGAAGCTTCGCCAACCGTTGAAGTGCGTCATCCAGCTGGGCAGCGTCCGGATAAACCGGTTGCTGGGTGATGATTTTGTCGCGCCAAGAGTTAGGGGTCCAAATGTTTGACATAGAAGTCTAGTACTGTGATGTTGTTAACGAAAAAATGCCCGGGCGAGGCCAATTAAAAAGGCGTTCCCCAGATAGGCTGAGACGGACGAAGTCAGCGGGTGACATTCGCCCCACAATGGTATCGTCTGACTCAATCAATTTCAGCGTTAGTTTCGATTTTGCCGCCCTATTTTGACATGCAACCTGAGTTATTGCTTTGTTCTGGACTGGATTTATGAGGTAAGCAGTACCCCTAATTTGAACCGGAGTTTACAATCAGTTTAGATCTAGAGCGGCCGTTCGCAAAATATTCTTACGATAAAACCGTATAAAGGAACTTCTCAATGGATTGGCGTTTTTCAATCTCAAAACGTTGTCTCGCTAGCATCGCGATCGCCTGCCTAGGATCGATGATTTGGGAAACCGGCTGTTTAGCCGCTCAAGAGAGCGCCAAACAGGAATTGAAGCAATCACAAGAAGAAAGTTCGGTGGCAAATTCGGAAACCAAAGCCGAATCAACCAATTCCTCGGCCAGTGAATCGAAAGCCAGCGGAGATTCAAAACCCGAGTCTGCCTCGCAAACTCCCCCCCAGCAAGTCGTCGCCGCCGACGATTCGAAACCAACGAGTCAGGATGAGTCCCAACCTGGCTCGGCATCCACAGACGAGAAAGACTCCCAACCCAACCCCGAATCTGATCTTGAGGATTCGCTTAAAGAAATCCTGGAAGGGCATTCCGTCCACGGAGAAGCCTTCAACGGGGGACCAAGACAAAAAGCTTATTTGATAGGCGGCACCGGTAATGTGCAATTTTCTGTCACTACAAAGTCGACCGAAGCCCAGGCCTTTATCAATCAAGGCGTTGGACAACTTCACGGTTTTTGGTACCTCGAAGCCGAACGCTCGTTTCGCCAGGCCGCTGCTTTGGATCCCGACTGCGCGATGGCTTATTGGGGCGCCGCCATGGCCGCCCACAACGAACGCAAGCGTTCACAAGGCTTTATCAAGAAAGCCGTCGACTTGATCAAATCCGACGAACACAAAGAGACATTCACCGATCGTGAAAAAATGTACATCACGTCTTTGGAGAAATATTTTTCCGACAAAGAAAAAGACAAGACGAAAAGAGCTCTCAATTTCCTCAAGGATCTCGAATCGATCGTAATCAAGTACCCCGATGATCTTGAGGCCAAAGCGTTTGTCGCGCATCGTGTTTGGCACAACGCCAGAGAAGGCACACCGGTCAGTAGTTACGTTGCTCTCAATGCGTTGATCGAAGATATTCTCGCCGTTGAACCGCTCCACCCCGTACATCATTATTCGATTCACCTTTGGGATCATCGCAGCCCTGAGTTGGCGATCAAAGGCGCTGCCCGCTGCGGCGTTTCTGCACCCAGCATTGCCCACATGTGGCACATGCCGGGTCACATCTACTCTCGTCTCAAACGTTACGAAGATGCCGTGTACCAACAAGAAGCCTCCGCTCGCGTTGACCACGCCCACATGATGCGTGATCGAGTCATGCCAGACGAGATCAGCAATTTTGCTCACAACAACGAATGGCTGATCCGAAATTTGATTTTTATCGGCCGAGCCCATGACGCCGTCGGGTTGGCCAAAAACATGACCGAGTTACCCCAGCATCCCAAGTACAACACGTTGGAAAAACGCAGTGGCAGCGCGAGCTACGGTCGCCGTCGGCTTCTTCAATCATTAAGAGAATTCCAATTATACGACCAAGCCGTTGAGCTTTGCCAAACGAGCTATTTACAAACCTCAAACGAAACGGAACAACTAAAAACGCTTCGCCTGATGGGCTGTTCGGCCGCGATGATCGGGCGTGAAGCTATGGTTGACGATGTCAAGTCGCAATTTGACGCCCGGTTAGCCGAGGCCAAAAAATCAAAAGAGACTGTAGACGCCAGGACCAAGGAATTGACGGCGTCTCTTGACGACTCGAAAGATCGTCCACCGCGTCCCGAGAATAAAAAGATCGATCCGAAAAAAGCCAAACTACACCTCAAGGAATCCAAAGCGAAATCGTCGAAATTGAAGCAATCGATCGCCTTGATCGAAAAGGCGATCAAATCGGTCGACGGCTATGTCCTGTTCGCCGCCGGTGAGTACCAAGCAGCATTCGAAAAATTGGAAAAGGCCACCGGTGAAGATGTGAGCTTCTTGGGGGAACTTCAGTTCCTGGCAGGCGACACCGAAAAAGGTCTCGAAAAAATCGAGAGCCAAATTAAACGACGGCCAAAAGAAGTCATTCCCATCGCCCGTTTGGCGTACCTCCAGTACCAAAATGGTGATCAAGATTTGGCAAAAGCGACGTTTGAGAAACTGCGATCAACATCCGGTTCCATGGATTTGGACGTGGAAATATTCGCCAGACTCGAGCCGCTGGCGACGGAACTAGGATTTGCTTCCGACTGGCGAATTCCACACGTTCCAGGTATCGACACAGGATTCCGCCCTGAACTAGATTCACTCGGCCCATTTCGATGGTCGCCCTCCGCCTCGCCGACTTGGTCGCTTAAGAATTCCAACAACCAAACCGTCGGCTCGAATGACTTCATCGGACAGCCACATGTCGTGATCTTTTACTTGGGACACGGATGTTTGCACTGTGCCGAACAACTTCAAGCGTTTAAACCGCGTGTCGTTGATTTTGAAAAAGCTGGCATCAAAATGGTGGCAATCAGCACCGATGACCATGACGGACTGCTCAAATCAATCAGCGATGCCGGGGACGAAATGCCAATCCAATTGGCTTCCGATGCATCACTGGAAGTCTTCAAACGCTTTAGGGCTCATGATGATTTTGAAAACCAGCCTCTACATGGCACGTTCTTGGTCGACGGCAATGGCATGATCCGCTGGCAAGATATTAGCTACGAGCCATTCATGGATCATCAGTTCGTATTGGACGAAGCCAATCGACTGTTCGCCGAGAAAACCAAAGTCGATTCGCAAGCCGGTGGTGCAAATAGTGATCGGCATGTATCGCAAAAATAGCATCTCAAAAGTCGGATCGCCAAAACAGCAACAGTTAAACACTTGAACGGCCAAAATTAGCCTTGAGGAAAACAGCGCATGCTGGCGTCAACCAATCGGAATGCAAGACAAAAATGAGTCCGGATTCCCTACGACCCAACTCGCTTGAAATCACCGGCGGTGCCAAACCCGCTGTGCCAGTCTTCACATGTGTCGCTTACATCCGAAAAAATGAAGATGGAACGGTGGATGGCAAAGTCGCGAACCTTGGGGGAATTCAAGCCAAGGGAGCGTCCGAACGGTTTGTACTAGGTAAACTCTCGCGTGAATTCAAATCGCGAGTTCAATCACTATTCGAAAACGGTCATGAAATTCCGTGGATCGATCCCCCTGAACCGCTGACCGCGAGCGAACAAGTCCGTTCAATCCCGATCCATCTCTAATTCCGCCTCACCTGCGATTGTTTGGGGCGTCGCGCATTGGGCAGACTCGCAGTGGACTGACGAAAAATGTTTGCTGCAACAGTTCTCAGCCACCCGAAGAAATTGAACTTCATCACACCTCTCCAATGGAATCCCCCTCTGCATCTCGGGCACTCAACATCATGCGATTACCACATGAGTACTGAGGCAAATCCGAGCTTTTACAAACCACCCACATTGAATAAAGTAAGCATTCGTGGGTATTACTTTCTCCTCAAGTTGTCGGCGTTCACAATTGGCAAAACAAAAACACCGCCTGACTATATTTGCTGTGCCGAAACCTTTTACGGGGCACACTGCAGTCATTCAACGAAACGCGATCAAGAGCTGGTGTCAGTTGGCTCCAGAAGTTGAGGTGCTATTAATTGGGGGCGACCTTGGCGTCGCCGAAATGGCAGCTGAACTCTCGATCCGGCACTTTCCCGATGTCAGCAAAAACGAATATGGAACACCCTTGCTGGACAGCGTGTTCCGGATCGCCCACGCCCAGTGCCAATCGCCGACGTTGATGTACATCAATTCGGATGTATTGTTGACTCGCTCAATTCTT
This sequence comes from Mariniblastus sp., assembly GCA_047639375.1. Taxonomy (GTDB): domain Bacteria; phylum Planctomycetota; class Planctomycetia; order Pirellulales; family Pirellulaceae; genus Mariniblastus. Next base: position 12,960 of record JBLINZ010000107.1, read on the forward strand.
GATTTCCTCGCGGCGCTTGAAAAGATTTCGCTACCAGAGTTTCTCGCGATTGGAATGCGACAAGACTTTGAGCAGGAATCGCTGATCGATTTCGAGGGCGATTGGGAGTCGATAACTCAAACCCACGTGGCTCGAACGGGTCAGTACGCCTCCATGCTTTGCAAAGACTACTTCATTTTCCCGGCTTCCAAATACCAAAAAATCCCAGCGTTTTCGATTGGCCGAGGGAATTGGGATAGCTGGATGGTCTCCACTTCCGTCCAAGCTAAAATTCCCGTCATTGACGCAACAGCTTCTGTTTTTGCGGGACACCAGAACCACGGCTACGGACATGTCGGGGGACGAATGCAAGCCTACCTGGCGGGCAGCGAAGCCAAAGCAAATATCAAGCTTGCCGGTGGCAGACGCTACATCTCCGGTTCCGTACCGACCCATCGAATCTCAAGCCAAGGGACTCTCAAACGCATCAATCGACTCCGACTGATCCCTTTCGTTTGGGATCTCCCCCGCGTCGCTAAACAACTCTTCTCATTTTTGAAGCCCGACTGAACAAACCACCAACATTCTGTCGGTCCCGTGGGCGTTTAAGTGGGCGAGTGCTGGATACCGAGAGCATCCGCTGAGAATCGCGTGATCATGGCGGTTGGAATCGACTCGTAAATTCGAAGCCCGACGCCTCACCGAGGACAAACTACCCAAAGAGACTCGCACCAACGACGGCTCTCCCTCGCTTGCGGGTTGATTGGTTTAAGATGAGAGACGATCGATCGTTTAACGATTAGCTGGCAGGCGAACAACGATTGTGAGCGGCCATTCTCAACGACCATTCAGCGCATAAAAATGGTGCGAATTCCAATGGAATTCACACCGAGATTGAATCGATCCGCAAGCGACCGACTTCGTCGAAAAAATGCTAACGATTCCTATTCCGAGATGTCATCCAGACCTTTGATCGTCCCCAACGCTTTGAATGCCGTAGCGTGGATTGAGTCAGAAATCGGATGCACTGAGCCATCGACATAGCAAAACATCGTTACGGCACCGGCATGCATGCTATTGAATTGGGCGAATCCATGAAAATGAATCTCTAACTCTTCTTCTGAACCGTCATCATCGATGATCACCAATGGCTCCGTCCGTAACGGATTGTTCGGCGGCTCGCCGGTCCACCCGACCACACGCCAACCGGTATGCGACGAGCCTTCGAGAATCCCCGGCCACTGTGAGTCGAAAAGCTCGGCACTACGTTCTCCGACCAGAATCGTGTTGCTGGCTCCGTCACGAACATCCCGCAACGGTGTTTCGCTATCCTTGTAAAACATCCCGTCAATGTAGCCTTGGGTGCTAACCAAATTCATCGAAGGACAAGTCTGACCATCTTCCATGACTTGAGCTGCAACCGAAGATCCAATGCAACCGACGTAATGTGTTCTAGCAACATCAACAGGATCACCCGAAGGTTGAATCTCTAATGAGTGAACTTCGGAATCATTGATTGAGCTGGGACAAAACTGACCTTTGAGCGGCGTCTTGATCGTCTCCATAAAACTTGGATCGAGCATCCCGATCTTGAAATCCATTTTGTCTTTAAGATTGGACTGCTCAATGAACGGCAAGGCATGGCTCATCCACCCCCACCCCGTATCACTTCGCCACCCCGGCGGAAAATGCTCGTTCGTGGTGTTGAAATTATGTAGCGCCAAACCGATCTGGCGAATATTGTTCGCGCACTCCGTTCGTCGCGCCGATTCCCGAACGGACTGTACCGCCGGCAACAACATTGAAATCAAAATCCCAATGATCGCGATGACCACCAGTAATTCAACCAACGTAAAACCATGATTGTTCTTCTTCATTTGCAACCTCACTTCCAAGCGAAATAACTTGCCCGTCTCCAACTCTAGCGGAACCCCAAGAAATGGTCAAATATGCTCGTACTTCATTCACACTTTATTGATGGTTTGTTCTGCAGCGTTCGCCTTCACGCAAAAACACTTAAATCCACGGTTTAGCGGCTAGCCTTGCCACTCGCTCAATGAATTGAAGTCTGAAATGACTCATTTGAACCTCGGAAAGCCGCATAGACTGCGATGGATCTCAGACCTGAACGATATTCAGCCCAAAAACAGTATTCATGTGAGCCCAAATACCGTTTACAATTTGCACCATGGATCCTAGAAAAATACTTGATGTTGCCGCCAACGCTTCGAAAGAAGAAATCCAACAGGCCTATCGTCGGGCGGCGAAAAAACATCATCCCGACCAAGGTGGTGATAGCTGGGCGTTTCAACAAATCCATTCCGCTTACGAAATGCTCACGAACTCTGATTCGTCCGAATCGGGTCAAGTGACGGATGGACCAGAACCTCTG
>JBLINZ010000108.1:0-15247 GCA_047639375.1 Mariniblastus sp.
TTCGTCAGCACCACCGATTTGGCTCCCACGTTCTTGACCGCAGCTGGAATCAACGTGCCAGACGTAATGACAGGCAAAAGCTGGATGAACATTTTGGAGTCGGAAAAATCGGGCCGGGTCGATCCGAATCGCGATCGAGTACTCGTCGGAAAAGAGCGACACGTGCCCTGCCAAGAAGCCGGCGATCCAGGTGGGACCCCGATGCGAGCCATTCGAACCGACCAGTATTTGCTGATTCACAACTACCGACCCGACCGCTGGCCAGCCGGAACGCCAGACTATAAAAACGCCCACCTGCCAGGAACTTGGCTCGGTGATTGCGATAACGGGCCCACCAAAACCTACATGGTCGACAACCAAAACAAAGACGATGAGCATCGCCGTCAATACGATTGGTCGTTTGCAAAACGTCCAGAGTGGGAGCTCTACGATATCTCTAAGGATCCCTGCCAGCTGAACAACGTGGCGGAGACAACCGAGTACATTAAAATCAAGCAACAGCTTATCAACCAACTAAAGTCAGGCCTCGTTTCAAGCAGCGACCCGAGAGAGACCAGCGATAACGCCGACGCAGTCTTCGACTCGCCTAAGTACTACGGAGGCGGACCTCGTCACCCTAGCCTCGGAAAAGCCAAAAAGAAGAAGCGAAAATAGGCTGGCCCAAGACCCCTGAGGCCAATACAAAACCTACTCAAACCATCTTAAATCCGATTCAATAAATCAAAGAACTCCGCGCCTCCGCGGAGAAGATTTCTGTTGTGGGGCTTTCGTGGCTTCTGTTCAACAGATCAGCGACTTCACGATCGTGCTCAGCCTCACTCGACTCGCCCACACGCGATTCGCAGATTCATCAAATCACAGTTCGTCCTCATTCATCAATCACTATGAAATCCAAGTCGATCATTCTGATCCTTTTTTTGTCCTTGGCTTGTCTGCCCAACTTGCTCCTCGCAAAGGACAACGACTCGCATCCGATCGTCCCTGGTTTCGAGCGGTTCATCAACGTAGAAGACATCACCGACGTAGAGCGAGGGATGTTGTTGCTTCATGAGCTCAACTGCTCATCGTGCCACACAACCAACTCAGCTTGGTCGGCAAATTCCAAGCGGGCTCCGATCCTGACGGAAATTGGGAAACGTGTGATGCCGGAATACCTTGAGCCGTTTCTGACAGACCCACACACGGTCAAACCTGGCACGACCATGCCCAATGTTTTAGCGGGCATGCCGAAGAACCAACGCCAAGAAGTCGCTGAGTCGATCGCACATTTCTTGGCCAGCACGGCCACCCTCGCAGAACAACCCATCAGCTACCGCGGTGTGGCCCAAGGCGAAAAGCTCTTTCACTCGGTCGGTTGCGTCGCCTGTCACGATCCACAAAATTCCGGCGCTACGATCGCCACGTCAATTCCATTGGGAAAACTCGAAACCAAGTACACGCTGCCTGGACTGACGGATTTCATTAAGAACCCCATGCACGTTCGACCCTCCGGCCGAATGCCTCAGTTCAATCTGACGGATCAAGAGATCAACGACATCGCGACTTATTTGTTGCGTGAAAATGCCACGGGCTCCGCCATCAATTTTGCTTACTACGAAGGCAGCTGGGAAAAACTACCCGAGTTCCGGCAACTCAAACCGAAATCAACTGGCGTTGCCAATGGTTTCGACATCTACGTAGGAGCAAAAAAAGACAATTACGGAGTCGTGTTCACAGGATTCTGGGAAACAAAAACGGACGCCGAATATCAATTTCGAATCAGTTCCGACGATGGCTCCCGCGTGTTGGTCGATGGAAAGTCCGTGATCGACAACGACGGACTGCATGGGATGGGATGGAAACAAAGCAAAGCCAAGATCCCAACTGGCATCCACGAAGTCCGCGTTGAATTTTTTGAAAAGACTAGCGGCGAAGGACTGCAGATCGAAGTCTCCGGCGGCGGTTTAGCGGCGGTTGGATTTGAATCTTTGGTACGCGCAACGCGAGCCGAACCTGAGACGGCTGAAGACGACGTGTTCAAGCTTGATCTCGCCAAAGCCGCGATTGGGAAAACTCATTTCCAATCCGTTGGCTGTGCAAACTGCCATGAACTGAAGCTCAACAACCAACTGCTTAGCCCCCTGTTGGCTGACGCGAAACCGTTTGCCCTCGATCCCAATGGCAACGTCAGTGGTGGATGTCTCGCGGGTGCTGCGGACTCACCGGATTTTGGGTTGTCGAATGATCAAGTCAATTGTCTAAAGGCTGCGATTGCCAATCTCAATTCACCCAATTCTCAACCGGCGAGCGCGGAACAACTCGTCCACGAAAAATTTACGTCGCTCAATTGTTACGCTTGCCACAATCGCCAAATGTCAGACCGCTCGATTCGCGGTGGAGTCGTCGACGTCCGCGGTGATTCAGAAGAGATCTACGGACGCAAAGATTGGTTCACGGGCACCCAAGTTGAAATGGGTGACGAAGGCCAGCATCCTCCTGCGTTGACTTCGATTGGTTCGAAATTGAATCCACAATGGTTCGCCACCGTGCTCACCGAAGGCATCAAAGACAGGCCTTATATGTTGACACAAATGCCGATGTTTGGAACAGATAATTTAGGAACGTTGAGCCAAGAGTTAATCGAACTGGACGCATTGACTGACGTCAAACAAGTCGTGCAAACGGAGGTCGCCAGAAAAGTCAAATCGCATGGCCGGTTTTTCGCTGGCGACGACGCCCTCTCCTGCATCAAATGCCATACGTTCGGCAAGTACCAAGCGACCGGAATTCAAGCCATCGACTTGACGACAATGACCAAACGGCTGAATAAAGACTGGTTCCAAGCCTACATGCTTAAGCCATCCAGGTTTCGGCGTGGAACTCGGATGCCTGAATCGTGGCCGAATGGAAAGTCGTATTACCCCGACATTCTTGAGGGCGACACGTCGAAGCAAATCGATGCTGTCTGGGCGTTCTTGTCGGATGGCGAAGAGGCTGCCAAGCCCAAGGGGCTCGTCCGGGCCAAGATGGAATTGAAAGCCGTCGACGCTCCCAAGATCTATCGCAACTTTATCGAGGGCGCCGGCCCGCGAGCGATTGGCGTCGGCTATCCTGAACTTGTGAACCTGGCCTTCGACGCCGAGTTATGCCGGCTGGCTTTGATTTGGCAAGAGAACTTTATCGATGCGTCGCGTCACTGGACGGGACGTGGCCAAGGGTTCGAGGGACCTCTTGGTGAAAACGTTTTGAAACTACCCGAAGCCATCACGTTTTCGAAATCTCTGAACCCCAAGAGCTGGGACAAAAGTAATCTGGAAAACCGCCCCAAGTTCAAAGGCTATCGCTTCGACGAGAATCGACGTCCGACCTTTATCTACCAAATCGACGACGTCACAATCGAAGACCAACCGTTGCCGCATATCGTGGATGGTCAGCTGTGGTTAAAACGGAAATTCAAGATCACCTCCAAGACGACCAAGCAATTGCACTACCTCATCGCGCGCGGAGACTTGATCCAAATCGACGGAAGATCCATCACGATCGACGGTCGCTGGACTACTCGATTTTCGCAAGAATCCATGGCAGAAGCCAACAATGCCAAAAACGGCGTCGTGATAGTCACCATCGACTTGTCCAGCGGAACCGCTGAATTGGAGCAGACCTATGAATGGTAAATCATGACCTGCCCGATCACTTTTAGAGATTGATCGCACTCGCTCCTAGAGCGATCCCTTGTCCGCTCAGATCAACGCGTTTTGACGCACAGACTCGTACATTCAAACCAACTCGAATTTTGACATGACTCATAAATCAATCGCATCTCAACTCTTACCTGCTTGCCTTGCCGTTTTGATGTTGTCTCAGCTGACGCTGGTAGCTCAGGAAACTGACTCCGTGATGGCCACGCAAGCAGAGTACTATCGAATCTCGTCGGTACCGACACCCGAAAACGTGGTCTTGGAAGTCGGCGATTTCGAATTCATGCCCGACGGACGGTTGGCCGCTTCTTCGCGGCGGGGTGACATTTACATGTTCGCCGATCCGCTTCAGCCTGATGCGTCGAAGATCAAATCAAAACTGTTCATGGACGGACTGCACGAGGTTCTTGGTTTGTCTTACCGAGACGGCTCGCTGTACGCCACGCAACGTGGCGAAGTCACGCGATTAACCGATGAGAACAAAGACGGATTGGCTGACATTTGCGAGACGGTTTCCGCTGGCTGGGGAATCAACGGCGACTACCACGAGTACGCCTTTGGATCGAAATTCGATTCCGACGGCGACATGTGGGTCACGCTGTGCTTGACTGGTTCGTTCACCAGCGAGAACAAGTATCGGGGTTGGTGTTTAAGAATTTCCCCCGATGGAACCGTGACGCCAACTTGCAGCGGCCTTCGCTCGCCCGGCGGAATCGACGCCAATGCCGAGGGCGACATGTTCTACACCGATAACCAAGGGCCTTGGAACGGGACCTGCGGATTGAAATGGCTTCGTAAGGGTTCCTTTCAAGGCAATCCCAAGGGCAATGACTGGTACACCGAGACCGATGCGATTGGGCCCCGCCCTCTCGAGCCAGTCAGCGGCTCGCGAATCATGACCGAAGCCAAGAAGATCCCAGAACTCGAGCCGACGGCGATCTTGTTCCCTTACAAAAAGATGGGCCAGTCTGCAGCGGGATTAGTTTGCGACACTTCCAACGGAAAATTCGGCCCGTTTGAAAATCAGATGTTCGTTTGCGATCAAACGTTCAGTTGGGTCATGCGGGTGGATCTCGAAAAAGTCAAAGGACACTATCAGGGCGCGTGTTTCCCATTCACTGAGGGATTCAACTCGGGGAACCTAGCAATTGACCAAGCAGAAAACGGCATGATGTTTGTGGGTGGAACCAATCGCGGCTGGGGCTCACGGGGCAAGAAGAATTTCGCTTTGGAACGACTTGAGTGGACAGGCAAAACGCCCTTCGAAGTCAAACACATGAAAGCCCGTCACGACGGTTTCGAATTGACGTTTACCAAGCCTGTCGATCCGGCGACCGCCGGCAATCTCGCTTCGTACACGATGCCAACGTACACCTACATCTACCAGGAAAGCTACGGCAGCCCAGAAGTCGACCACGTCGATTGCACGATCACCAAAGCCGTGGTCGCCGCAGATGGATTGTCGGTCCGACTGCACGTCGACAAGCTTCATGAGGGCCACGTTCATGAACTTCATCTTGACGGCGTCAAGTCTGCCGAGGGCAAGCCATTGTGGCACCCCGTCGGCTATTACACGCTGAACTATCTTCCGGCCGCCAATTAGGGAAGCGCCAGCTTAACCTTCATCGGATAGAATACACGCCTTGGACAAATCGCCCTTGCCGGATGATCGTTGGATGATATCGAAATTAAAACTATCTGCTTGGATCTCCATCATTGCTTTATGTTTCGCCGCGGGCGATTCGCAGAAGCAGTTGCTGGCTTGCCAGTTTGAACTCAAAACGCCGTTGACCGTTTTGAATTACAACGTTTGGAACAGCTTCAATCACAACACAGCCTACGAAGCCACGATTCAGTGGGTAAATCGTTTGGAGCCGGACATTGCAGCTTGGCAGGAACTCGTTGGCTGGAACGAACAGAAACTGAAAGACTCCGCCCTCGACTGGAATCATCCGTACGCTGCGGCCTTGAAGGGTGGCGGCTACAACATTGGATTGACAAGCAAATTCCCGATCGAAGTGATTGAGCGCAGGACCGAGAAATACCACCACGGCTTTCTTCACTGCCGAACCGCGGGCCTTGACGTGATCGTTTGCCACCTTTGGCCAGGCAAACGACGCCAACAGATCCAAGAAGCAGCTCAGATTCGCGACCGGGTCATCGAACTTGAAAAAGAGGGCCGGGAAGTCTTGTTGATGGGGGACTTCAACGCTCATGCAGCGAGTGACACCACCTGGTTAAACCAACAAACAGAATTGATTCAACGTCGATCCGTGGGCGACGAAAAAAAAGATCCAGAAGATCGTTTTATCCGCGACGGCCAGTACACATTTGATGTGATGCAGGCCATTCTCGAGGCACCCGTCGACGATTTGGTGCGAGAGCATTTTGACCGGACTCGCGGTGCGAACTCGAGTGTGACTGAGCGACTCGGCTCATTCCCGTCAAGAATTCTTGAACATAGCAACACGCCAGAATTGCAGCGTGGTTTTCTTGAGCGTATCGACTTCATTTTCGCCACCCAAGGGCTGGCCAAACAATGCAATTCGGCCAGTATTAGGCGAGACGAAATCACGAATTCCTTCAGCGACCACTATCCCCTCGTTGCGAAATTTGGCGTTCAGCAGACAGATGTCTATTTGCTTGCCGGCCAATCCAACATGCAAGGCATCGGAAAGCTTGCAAAACTTGAGGTAGAGTTTCTGGGCGAAATTCCTCGAATTCAATTTTTCACTGGCCAACAGTATGAAGATTTCATCGTTGGCGAGACGAAAACTTCCACTCGGAAAAATGAGTTTGGGCCGGAGGTCGGTTTCGGCTGGCAGCTATCCAGCTCGCTTGCCCCTGAGAAGACGACTGAAATCGCAGTCGTGAAATTCCACGCTTCTGGCCAGCCGCTTCATCATGGCTGGAATGGAAATAAGTGGGTCAGCGATGATTATGCGGTGGGTCGTCGAAACTTTTATCCCGGCGAGAATTCGACCGACCCAAATCAGGGCACGCATTACAGAACGATGCATTCCCAGTTCCAGAAAGCACTTGCGGATCTTGAACGTCAAGGAATCAAGGTTCGGTTGGCTGGATTTGCCTGGATGCAAGGCGAACAAGACAGCAAACACAAAATTTCTGCGGATGCCTATACGCAGTCATTGAAGCGTTTGAAGCAACGAATCGAAGAGGATTTCAATCACGGCAAACCAATTCCGATGGTGTTTGGTCAAGTCTTGCCGCACACGCCAGCGCTGCCGCGATTCGTTGCCCGAGATATGATTCGCAAACGAATGTCAGAGGCCGACCAAGATTCCGGTCATGCCAACGCGATCGAAGGTTGCAAAATGATCTCGACCGATGATTTCCCGTTGCTTCCTGACAACGTTCATTACAACGCGAGTGGACAATGGTTATTGGGATTAGAATTTGCAAAACAGTTGATGCTGTTGAACAAAAACTAAAGCACGCGCGCCCGAGAATCAACCTCGTTGCGTTTTAAGCACATGTCGAATTTTCGCATCATCGATAACGGGTCCCAATCGTTTTTTTACGAGCTTTTTTGCCATCCCTGATTTGGCCTGAGCTTTGCATGGGAGTGGAATGTCAGAATCAACCCCAAGGACCTACGCCATGTCTAATGCCATTCGACGATCATCGTTTTCCAAGATCCCTGCGTTGGCAATCGGTGCCCTGTTTGTACTGGCCGCCTCAACAGGATTCGGACAAAGCGACTCGGGAAAAACGCCCGGCAACACAGGGTTCACGCAACAATTTGGACCGGTCGATCAGAAGAAATCTGGAAATTCAAACGGTCGAAACTCAACCAAACGGGACTCAAGACGTCTTACGATCACTTCTAACGCCAGTAAAAATTCTAGCCGTCGCGGTTCAAATGACACGTCCAGCAATCACGACTCCCATCGTTCGAATCAGGGACTCAACTACACCTTTGGATTGAATCGTCAGCTATCCAATTCACGAAACAGCAATCGCGGAGGCTTCCGATCAGAACCTTTTTTCGCTGATCGAATGCAGCCCAGAGGCGTAAATTCGATCGCAGGCCCAATCGCGGTGCAGCCCACGCCGCCAGCAACTCAACGCATTATCAATCAGCATTTCAACCCGGGCGTTGGCACCAGCTCAAGCAATCCCGGTCCGCTGCGTATTAAGAACCCGTTCTTCCGACCGAAGGTTGAGGCGGCGATTGAAGAACCTTCAGTGGACCCTTCCGTTTCGCAATCTCCCGTTTTACAGCCACCGACTCCAGCCGATTCGGTTCTCGATTCACCGACCGATGACGTAACGTAAACCGGAACCAGCTTCTGATGGTCGCCATTCGCTCCGTCGACGCTCCGCCGAAAGACTGCCGAACGACGAGCAATCTCGCCGGCACACGTCACCATTTTTCTCGTCGTCCATGACACGCTCGAGGCGCGTGCTCTGAGCGTCGCTTGCAAACTTCTACTTGAGACGCCCATGCCATTTGGGATGGGCGTTCGACAGGACGTTTTACGAATGAGTTTGTTATCGTCCTGACGGCACAGAGCCTGTGCCGTCTACAATAGTCGCTTGTCTCGCCTACACACGCACCGTATTTGTCACGGACGCCTGCTGGCTAATCGTTAAACGTAAACGAGCAAAGCCTAAGCCGCTGCAACCACGCGGCGTTTGCGAATCGCATTTTCGCTCAGCAGCCACTCGGAAAGATTTTTGGATTCCTTGATCCACGACTTACCGATCCGTTTTTCGCAGAAGGCTTCGAATAGCAAGTCGATTGTTTCAGCCATGCAGCGGATGCTCTCGATCCGATCAAGCGTATCACGCATCTCGGTCGAGTTATCGCCTGGGCGGCTGATTTTGGCACTGCCCAGCACAAACGTTTCAGCTTGCAAGTTGACGTCGTACTGCTCACCGTTCCGAATCAACGTCAATCCGGCTTTGCGAGGAAGCTTACCCATTCGAATCGCCATGGCGGCTTCGGGAAGCGCAACGGGGCTCTCTGATGAGATTGACTCTTTTCCAAACTCGCCTTTGGGGCAATCGAGGCTGAGCGTCCGGGCGAACATCCCGGTGACTTCCGTTTCATCACCCAATGCGATGACTTCTGGGCCCGTTTCCCATTTCCACCACAACCACATCAGGAATTCATTTCCTAGGTAGTCGTAGTTGTCTGTCATTCCGTTCCACCAGGTCACCTCGGCTCCTTCGCCGGGTAAGAAAGCCGTCGGATTGACGGCAAACAAGTCCGCCGTCACGCCGGCTTCTTCGGCGTATTCTAGAGCCAATTTACCTGACGAGACACGTGCAACCTCTAAGCCAAACGCTCGCTCGAGAAGATCGATACAGGCGTCGTTGGTTTTCTCACTGGCTCCACCCAGGAACAAGGTTTCGGAATCGGCGTCCCACAGCACGGAGGTCTCGCCCATTCGCTTGAAGTTTCCCTTTTCGGCTTCGGCGGCACAGCGAGCCTCGACCGCTTCTTTGGCTTCTTCGCGCTGAGACTTGGTGGGCCGGCCACCCAGATTGTCCGCCATGATTCCAGCTAATTCAATTTGAGTCCAAGCTCGCTTGATCGGGCCGGGGACGCTGCAAGAATCGATGCGAATCCCAAAATGCATGGCTTCGCCGAGGATGTTTTTTTCCGCGTCGAAACTTGTATCCAACAAATGAGCGCCACCGGTAAAACCGATACTCGCTTGTTCGTGAAGATTTACATCCGAGGCACCGATCCGATGCTGTTTTAATGCTTCCAAATGTTCTTCACCGAACCCATTGGTCGGATCATTAGCAATGCGAAATCGTTCAAACGTAACACTTCCAGTTAGAAAACCCATGATGTCCCTGCTAATAAGTATCGGTGTTGCTGGTTCAATAAGACCCTATTCGGTCAGTGTTCGATGATTCTTGATGATATCGAGCGAGTCTCGGGCATGCGGAACTTGCATTCACAGACCGAGAGATTCGAGCAAATCCTGAAATTCCTCTCAAGTTCCCGCAGGCAAGCACTTGAACACAATGCGTGGCGGTCCCCAAAGAAAAAGAGGCACCGTTTAGATCGGTGCCTCTTTGGATTGATCAATCTACCAATCGCTACCAACTAGCGTGCGACTCAACGAACGCCCAGCCTATCGCAAATCGATTTGAAGCTCCGCACTCGCGCTTGCCCCAAGGGGCATCAAGTCTGCGATTGACGATCGATTGGGTTTATCTTTCCCGACTTTGATCGTGTGCTTACCAGCCGAATAGACCGGTGGCTTGAATCGATTGGAAGTCGCTCGAACGGTATACAAAACCTCGCCCGACGCTTGCTCGATGACTTGCACGACGGGTCGCTCAGAGCCTGTCACGACGATCTCTGGCAAGTAACCAACGGGCTTGCGACCATCGTTATCACGGTAGTCAAACGTAATTGGCCAGCCCGCAAATTGGGCAGAATCTCCATCGGCAACGTCCGCAAATCTCGGCCAGCATTCGGCCGTTATTTTTTGGGTCTTCTTGTTGAATCGAACGATTCCAAACCCATCTCCACGTTGCGTCTCGTCTTTTCGGTTGGGTGGGTTCGCATAGGCCATCATCGAAATCTTGTTGCCAAGTCCGTCGAGGTAGTCACCGGTCCAAGGCAGCAGGCTGTTGGGCACGGGATTGGGACCTGCTTTTTCGTCTTCAGGCCACCACCATCGTCCGTAAATCGTATTCACAATCGCCGGACTAGTGAATGCATAAGGCCCATCGCCGAACGCATCGATTCCATGCTTCACAAATACAGCCAGGTGTTGGTCACCACAAAGATGCGGGGCCCAGGCTCGACGGATCTCACGAAGTGCTTTGTTGCGTCCTTTTTGTGGCCACGCATTACTATCAAGATCAGCCAACAAACGATTGTTCTCCGAACCGTGAAGGTGAACCGCGCCGCAGAACGCCGTTTGTGAAAGCACGCATTTCATTTCGGCCCCGGACCAATCTTGGCTCCATTGATTGAGGAAATTTAATTGACGATCACCCATCAAACGAAGCTCAGGCAGATCAACGGCAGCACGATCGTACTTGGGGTCGTTGATGTGATCAGGACGAGGCCCCATTTTTGGGATCTTGCCCTCGGGGCCACTCTTGAATTTTCGGTCTTCGAGGATCGCGAAATTGATTCCACCAATCGTGAGATCGGTATAGTAAACGCTAATGTCATTCTCAATCGGGGTCGGATCGTAAGCGTCGGGAAGGTGCCAAGTCTGACAACGTTGAACCATGTTGACGTATTTTGACGGATAGAAATATCCGCCGCTAGGACCCGCCGAATTGGTTGCTTGTTTCCCATTCTCACCCCAAATGTTGGCTTGTCCGACATCGTGATCGTCTGGGATAGTCACCACCGGACGGTCTTTCAAGATGTCGCGAAACTGAACCCCGAATTCCAACCAACCATAGGTATGCTCAGTGTGGTGGTAGGATTGATCGCCGGCAAAGAATAGAAAATCAGGATCCAGCTTCTTCAGATTATCAATCATCATGGGACGTGGACCGGGCGTGCGAGAACTATTGCAGGACAGGTTGCCGACCACAATCACGTCTTTATCGATGGGATCTTTTCGGATCAGCCCCTCGAATTGGGCCTGCTTTCCATGCCTCACGCGGTAGGCCACGTTTTGGGTGTTGTCCCAATCGTCGATACGGAAGTGGGCACTCCAGCCGAGTTCGATCACCGGTTGGGTAGCAACCTCTTTCCATTTTCCATCAACGCCTTTGAAATCAAGTTTGACTTGCTTGGCCTCGTCCGGCATTAACGGAAACAGCTGGGCCGTCATTTTCAACGTTCCATGGTCATGGGTATAGACGGCAAACGCAACGACTTGATCGCGGGGAACATTCAACTCCATCGTTCGTCGTTTGTTTGGCTTGACTTTCCACCATTCGCCGGTCGCCATCGACTCAAGATTTTTAAATCTTGGTTCAGACCCAAAGATGGGCTCCGCATCTTGAGCCACAGAGGCACTCGAAACCAATAAAAGCAACGCCATCGCGGCAGCACATGCGAACGCAAATCGTTGAAGAAAATACCTGGTCATGTCTATCCTAGTACAGTGGTGCGAGAATCATCACAAGTTTGAAACACCATTGTCAGACACAGAGTCTTTCCCGTCAAATCCCATGTTCCAACAACGGCACCAGGAACTACAGCTTCAAACCTAGCGTCTCCGCGACATCCCAGGCTGAATCAAGTGCTACGCAAGAAATCCCTGCCCTATTCTAGCGCGAATTGCAACGGCGTAGCGTCGTTGCAATTGCGGTGACGGGCGGAAAGAAGGCATCAAGCATTGGCTAAAAGGCCAAGGCCATCCTGTCAAAGATGTGCGATGGTTTTGAAAATAAAGAAATCGGCAAGCACCTGGGGGAATGGGATTTTGTGGCCTTCAAGAAAAATTCCACTAGATGAAAATTTCTGAGTGCTCAGGATGATGGCCGGTTACTCCCCCATAGACGACACTAAGTGCTTCTCAGTGGAAACGACTCAATGGAATTGGAAGACGCGATCGAACGCTTTCGCGGCCCCTTGATAGGGCTCGTCTTGTCTTGGGGTGCGCCAGCGGTGGATGCTTTCGAGATCGCACAGGATAGTATCGCGGACGGCTTCCTGAGCCGCGACACCTGCCAGGGTGAGGTTTCTGAGCCGACGGTTTTCGGTCGCTGGTTGCGCGGCATCGCCAGAAACAAGTACCTCAACTGGGCGCGAAGCCGATCACGGCGAGAACGTCGAGTGCAGTTGATGGCTCCTGAATCACTTGCGGAAACTGCAGTCGACGCTGACCAGCAAGAGACGGTCGACCCTCGTTTGGAACGACTGCGAGGCGAGATTGAGCGACTGCCTCGAAAACAACGCGAAGTCGTGCTGATGCACTACCTGGAAGAAAGCTCTGTTGCTGATGTGGCTGCTGTGCTCTCGGTCACCCCCAAAGCCGTCGAAGGCCGTTTGTATCAAGCACGTCGACGACTTCGCCAACGCCTGGATGCGACTCCTTCCAATCTCCAAATTGTCAAGGCGATTTTGCTATGAAGACCAACGACTCGAATTCATTAATGGATGAAAGTGAAATCCGTGCTGCACTTTCGTTTCTTCGCATCGACCGTGACGCCTTTGGGCACGGTGTGCAACAACGCGTGAAACAAACTGTCGTTCGGCCAGTGAGAACTGACGATGCGAGTTTGAAAGATCGTGGAGGTCTGCTGCGAATCGCAGCATCTATTTTACCCGTCAATCTGTTGGGGGCGAACACGACCGTATCCCAGACTTCTCTGGCCGCCATGGGAGTTTTCCAAAAAGCAATCGCTTTTTTAGCTTTGCCCGCCATCTCTTTTCTGATGATTGCGGTCACAATCTTTGGTTCCTTCCGAATTCGTGGTGCTCAGCAAAGTCAGTCGCTGCCCGAAGCAGACGTGGCTCGAATGAACGAGTCCGTAAGTCTCTGGTGGCGGCGATACGGATGGATCGCTGCGATCGTATTTGCGCTGACTCTCGTGGCACCGTTCAGGGGTTGGACCACGCCGCTGCTGTTGCTGTTTATGGCATCAGCGATCGGGACCGCCTCCATCGTCACCACGCTTGGGAGAGCGGGATTGGTGGACCGAAACGTTATCGGCGGATACTGCAACGCAATGCTGGGGATTCTTGGATCGGCGTCAATGACACTCGGCTATACAAACAACACACAGTTGCTGGATCCCCATTTAGTGGTGGCGACTTTTTACGCTGGGACAGCATTTTTAATACTCTTCGTCAACACTTCTGCAATGCGGTCCGGGCTTGATGCAAAACCAAAAGTAAGCAAGCAAAATGTATTTCTGGTATTAGCTGGATTCGTTTGCCTGTTGGTTTTGGTAGTAATGTGGTTCATTATCCCAGCACATCTGAGGTATTTCGTCGCAATCTTTGCAATCGGTGCACTTGCACTGGGTGCAACCAAACTAAGGAACTCCAGTTTCTGGCCGGCCACCAACGGGATCGTCGGACGCGGTGTGGGTTTGATTATTCTTGCTGCTGTGACGGCATTCTTTGGCCAAACGCTATGGAGGCCAATCGGAAATTCAACACTGGTTCGGTACGCCGAAACCTTCGAGCCCGAACTCGTCGGTCAGTGGAGTTATTGGCAGTCGACGGCCAGGTGGCTTCGGGATCAAGGGATCAACTACGATCATTCAGCAGTGCAGGCTCGATGGCTGGAAACATGGGATGCGGACGAGTCCAATCGCAATTACTTGTTGAACCACGCCGTCTCGACCGGGCTGATATTGCCCCCGGAAGTGATCGAAACAAAAGAATTCAAGGCAACAACACAACGACTGCTTTCAATTAGGTCAGCAAACACTCAGATATCCGGCGTTGACATATATGAGTACGTCATCGTAATGCTGGCTGAAGAAGGAGCCCTTACCAATGAACAGCGTAATCACCTGGCTGGTCGTTTGTTGGCAACATGGCGGTCTCTCAATGACGATCGAATACAAGAACCGTTGGGGGGGATTGCAACGACAATCACCAATCTGCTCTCACTGATCGACCGCCCTCTCGCCGAGGCAGAGCGTAAGGCGGATGTGAGTCGTTGGCTGGACGAGTATCAGGTTGTAAAAAGCCGCAGGTTTTCACGCTCTGGCGGATTCAGACCTTACTCGACATCGAACTACAGCGACCTAATGGCGACCGAAAACGCGGTACGATTAATGCAGCACTACGGAATACACGACACCGTCGACGTCCTCGCGCTGCGAGCGTTCCTTCGACCCGCGTCGAGCGATCGCCGATTGATGGGGACGGCGAGCGTCCGGGCCTCAGTACGTAAGCGACTTGATCAAATTCCTGGAATTTCACAACCGAGTCTTTGGGACTACATCCGCCTCAATCAATCACTCTGGTTCGCGATTCTACTAGTCGGACTCTGCATCTACGCCACGCTCGGCTCGCCTCAAATTCTGAAAGAGGCAAACGATCAAACGTAATCATCCCTCGTCACATCGGCGGACAACTTAGGGGGCGGGAGTCGAATGGCACTGTCGTAGATTTTCAGTTGTTTTTAATTCGTTTTCTTGCGACACATCTTGTCTCGCGTAAATGTTTGTATGGTTTGGGTCACTTCTTGATCAAGCGTGGCTCGATCCTGCCGGGCCGATTGGCGACGCGGGACTTGGCGATATTTTCGAGCATGGTCTTGGTTGTATTCCAGCAGGCGTAGGTCAGGCTCCGCCTGACAATTCTCTGATTCAGGTTTGAACCATTCTTCCAGCGAACGCTTTGATATGCGATCGCTGGCTATTCTTTTGGAAACGAGGAACGCCGTTGTTGAAATGGAGCTTGGGTCCGGCCGTCTCCAATGTTTGGTTGGGTTATTGGACGTGTCATGCACAGCATGACCTACGAGGAGATGTAAGCTTAAATAGTTTGGCACCGGCTTCACCACTCTGTCATCCGTCGGAGCCCATTCGCTTCGCCTAGGGTGAGCCCCCACTGGATGTCAGGGGAAAATAAAGGGGTCGGGAGTCGACTCCCGACCCGAGTTCGTGACTCCCGGCCTGAACAACCGCGCAGGGCTGCGGCC
>JBLINZ010000109.1:0-15156 GCA_047639375.1 Mariniblastus sp.
GAGGGAACGGACGACCGAGTTGACCGATTCAAACTTGTCTTGGAACAACGACGCGCCTCTAACTGAGTCGTGACTCCGGCGGATCCAATGAATCGCAGCCGCCAAAAAGAGCGGGGCCGAAGGACTCATCATCTCCGGCGATTTTTCCCCGGCCAATTCGAGAGCGACCATCGGCTCAAAAATAAACTCGACATTTTTGAGCTCGTGCAAATTTGGTGGCTGGCCCGATCCCAAGGACTCAACGCCCCGACGTTCTGACTTGGCTGGCTCGGTAAGGACGAGCAAGTTAGAAAAATCGACCCCCCATCGTTCGCAGTCTTCGTAGTATTGCCAGTAGCTATCTTGCGATGCTCCAGCGAATTCTATTTCCGGATCGGCCGCTAGCTGAGTCGCCGAAGCCCGATCTGGTTTCGACTCGAAAACCCTCCCGCTTTCAGTGATCGCGGCGCCAAAGGAGTTAGTGATTTTCACGGCTGATTGATTAGCCCAGTGGTTCAACTGCAGATACTCACGCTGCTGAAGCCGTGCAAAATCCACCACCCAATCAATTGCCTCCTCACTCACCCCAGAAACCCAATGGCGGCTGCGATCAAGCGACTCCCACAGCAAAGTCTGAACTTCCTTGGAAAACCGCCGTTTGGATTCTGCTGATGAATTCGCTGCCGCAAACACTGCCGAATCAGATACCGCTGGGATTCCGGCATCCATCGGATGGCTTTCCAACGAGGCGATTTTTTTCAGCAAGCGATTCTGACGAGCCCATAATTTGGTTCGAGCGAATTGAATGGCGGCTGCTTCTCGTTCAGCGACAACTTCGGGAGGATCGTCAAAATTGCACGTTAACTCCAAAAACCAGAACTGGCTGGCTGGATCTGGCTGAAGCTCAGGCTCCGGAACGGCAGGCAGGAAATTAGACGAAATGGCAAAATCAAGAAACCGGTCAGCATTCGAGGCGAGGCCCGCCTGACTCTGAATAGTAAGAATAACGAATACGCCCAAGCAAAAATTGAATGTGATCCGAGCCATGACTTGGCACCTCCGGGCAATCGAAAGATCGAAGCCATACTGGGCTTCGGTTGTTGTGAGGGTTGAAGACAGACGCCTGCCCAACGAATTTGAATCGCAGAGCTTGGCAAGCCTCTCAGGAGTCGGTATCGGACAACGAGAATTTGTGACTGTTGAAGAAAGTCTGCAAGTTGCCTAAACCTTGACAATCGCAAGCGACTTTTACGCTTTGGTGCGGTCGTACCGAACCGGGGATAGCAGGCTTGATTTCGCACCCCAGCCAACGTATTTTTCGCCACAGATTTTCGTGTCCCCCAATGCCTCGCTCCAGATCGGTTTTCCCAATTGGGATGACCACAAACTTTCACTTAATTTGCGGCATTTCAAAACGAACTTTATTTCGGCAATCCTCGTAAGTCTAAATGTGATTTTGGGTAGTTACATTCAACGACTATTTGGATTCTGTGTCGTCGCGAATCAACCGACATTCCCACTCGGCCGAACGACGCACACAACTTTCACTTCAAGACTGACCTTGCCTCAAACGAGAAACGATATGAAATCGACCTTCTTCTTTTGTGTCACCTGTGCTTTTCTAGGCGCTGCCATGGCAATCTACGCCCTTGGCAGTTGGACTGATAACACTGCGTCAGCCGCTTCGGCGGGGGCACAACAAGATCCCCAACAACGACTGGCTCCTGTCATTGAGCCCTCCCAACAACAACCGAGTTTTCAAACGCCCAGAATCCAAACGCCCAGAATCGGCCAGAACCAACGCGGTGCTGATTCTCTCCCGGAACGACGATTCACGCCGGAAGAGCAAATTAACATTTCGGTTTACGACAAAGTCAATCGAAGCGTGGTCAATATTGATACCAAAGCCAATCGGCCGCAGCATTGGTTCATGGAACCCCAAACCGAAGAAGGCTCAGGTTCCGGCTGGATTCTCGACAAACAAGGTCACGTTATTACCAACCACCACGTGATCGACGGATCCGATGTCGTGACCGTGACGCTTTCCCAAACCGGTGACCCCTTGCCGGCTCGGGTCATTGGGAGCGACCCACAGAATGACATCGCTGTCCTTAAGATCGACGTGCCCGCCGAATTGCTGTTCCCTGTTGAGATCGGAGAATCGAAGACGCTGCGGGTTGGGCAAAAAATCTTTGCGATTGGGAACCCATTCGGACTCGAAAGAACGATGACCGTGGGAATCGTCTCTAGCCTTGACCGAACGCTGCGATCCAAAACCAACCGGCTGATCAAGAACATTATTCAAATCGACGCAGCCCTCAATCAAGGTAACTCGGGAGGACCATTGCTCGATACCGAAGGCAAGCTGGTCGGCATGAATACGGCCATCGCCACAATTACGGGAGAAAACACCGGGGTCGGGTTTGCGGTTCCAGCGAACACCATTCGACGAGTCCTGCCGCAACTACTCGAATTTGGTGAAGTCCGGCGGGCCACGCTTGGAATCGACTTGTTCTGGAAAGCGGACCGAGGACTGGGCGTTGCCCGCACCAAAGAATACGGGCCGGCGTATCAAGCTGGAATTCGCGGTCTGAAAGTCGAGCGACAGGTTGTCCGCCAAGGAAATCGACTGTTTGAGCAAATCCAATACAACAAGGATTCAGCGGACAAAATTTTGGCCGTCAATGGATTCGAACTTAACTCCACTGATGACCTGCAAGAAGCATTGGACAATCACAAACCAGGAGCGAAAGTCGAGGTCTTAATTGAACGGGAAGGACGGGAAATTACCCTGCCGCTCACGTTGGGCTTGGAACGGTGATCGGCTAAGATCCAGGTTACCGAACGGTTCGCCATTTTACCGAAAACGTGCTCGTGTCAACTTTTTCCGTCATCCTCGCCGCAGCGGGGCGGAGTCGCCGATTCAACGACCCAAACTATAAAAAGCCATTTGCGCAACTTAATCGCAAATCGGTTTGGCTGTATTCCGCCGAATTGTTTCTTAAACGCTCCGACGTCAAACAAGTCATTATTGTGATTTCACCGGAGGACAAAGTGGACTTCCTGGCCAAGTTCGGACCCAATCTTGCTGTGCTCGGAGTCGAGGTGGCGATCGGTGGACAAGAGCGTGCCGATTCGGTTGAAAACGCCTTGGCAAAAGTCGATCCTGGCTGTGAATTTGTGGTGATTCACGACGCCGCACGCCCTTGCATTGATGCTGACTTGATTGAGTCGGTTTTCAAATCCGTCAAAACGCACAAAGCTGCAATTCCTGCGATTCCAGTTAACAGTACTCTCAAGAAATCGATGGATGGCCAGTTCATTGACCACACAATCGACCGATCGAATTTGTATCAGGCCCAGACCCCCCAAGCCTTCGACCGAGAACTAATCAACTCGCTGTACGCCCAACGCGACGGTTTCCAACCGACCGATGAAGCCCAACTTGCCGAGCATCTGGGCCAACGGGTGGCGATCGTTCCCGGTTCGCCCCTCAACATTAAACTCACCACACGACAAGATCTTGCGTTTGCACAGGCATGCTTAGAAGCGATGCCGAAGCCAAAATTCGACGCGCCGATCCATCCGTTCGCGGACGACAACCTGCTTCGCTAGGGAGTTTTCGTTCCCCCCCGAGTTCGGAATATTCAAGATGGTGAAGATATTCTGGCGGTTCTAATTCTAATGGTTGGGCAATTTTTTGTTCATTTGAGCCGGACGAGGGGTAAAAACTGGGTAAACGTCAGATTTTCGTTGATGCACTTTTGCAACCCTGGAATCACGAAAGCAGCATTTTGATGACAGAATTCTCTGCCTTTATGTGATTCAGGCTCCGATACCTCCAAATGGAGCAAGTTTGATCGGAAAATCCTTTCGGACTGTATCGTTTCAGAGCAAAAACGCTTCAGAGCTTGTGTTGAACCTTGGGAAATTGAGCTCTTGCAATCGAAAACCGTGTCATAGCTGGGCGATTTGAGTGGTATTTCAAGCATTTATTGAGAATCGCCAACAATGGCCCCCGATTTGCTACTAGGGTTCTGAGAGAGTTTTTGTGAAGTATTGATTTTTACGATTGGGCCGATCTCGTAATTGAGGCAAAATCGGCGATTTTTTGTGGCGTAATATTAGCCGTCAAAATAGAATAGCGTTGGAGGTCTTCAGTGACCAAAGTATCCATGACAGGGCAAGACAAGGGTGTGCGGTTCCGGAACACACATCTTTTCGAGAATCTTTCGGTGTTGGAGTTCGTTATGTCCAAATGCACGACCACAGTCGCGCTTCGAGGAATGTTAGTCACTTTGCTGGCCGTCGGCTTGCAGGTGAATTTTACTAGTGATTCAATGGCACACGGTTCAGGGATTTTCGAATCCGGGACCGACGAGCCAAGAATGGCCACGTTTGATAATGCTGGGGAAACGCATTTCGCGCTCAGCCTTACCCCCAAAACGGCTGTCGACAGCCTGCGGGCAAGCGACGTGGTTGTTTATGTAGACACGTCTGCTAGTCAGACGGGTGCGTTCAAACGCGATTCGATTTCGGCTCTCAAGCATTTGGTCAAGAACCTAAATGCTGATGACCGCGTTCAAATCGTCGCTGTCGATTTGGATCCAGTGCCGATGACCAAGGGTTTTGTAGCCCCTGGAAGCGACGAGCTGCTCGTGGCGATTGAAAATCTGAATCAGCGTGTTCCGCTGGGTTCGACCGACATGGAAGCCATGTTGACGTCGGCCGCTAAGGTTTTCCCACAAAACTCACCACGCAACAAAAACGTTGTTTATATCGGTGACGGCATCAGCCGAGGCAGCTTGCTTCACACCGAAGTTTTCGGCGGCCTGATCGCTGGTTTGACTCAGAATCACATTTCTGTGTCGAGTTTTGCCATTGGTCCTGATCGAAACGTTGAATTGATGGCAGCGTTGGCCAACAACACGGGTGGTAACCTGTTTGTTGATAGCGACGAAGAGAACTCCGCTCGTCAGTCAGCGACTGGTTTGAGCAACACGATCCACGGAGCCGTGCTGTGGCCGACCGATGGCAAGCTTGACGATTCAGTCGTTGAGATCTTCCCTCGTCAGTTCCCACCGCTTCGTGCCGACCGAGACACAATCATCTTGGGAAGCTTGGCTGACCGAGATGCGGTTGAGCTTAAGGTCGTGGGATTGATTGACGGCGAAACACGTGAATTCAGCTGGTCGATCACTCCGGATTCCAATGACAATGAGTTCGCATTCCTTCCTGGAATGATCCAAGACGCTCGTAAAGACGCTGGTTTGACCCTTCCAACATTGGGTTCGGCTGGCTTGCGAGAGTTTGCTCGAGTTCGCATGGTCGAAGCCAATCGCTTGAGTGATTTGGGTGACACCGCGATGGCAACCGGAAACACCGAAGTCGCCAAAAAACTAGCGAATGCCGCCATTAACTTGAGTGCAGATCCTGTCAGCACTCGTGCCGACTTGCTCGCAATGGCTTCGACTTACAAAATTCAAGACGAAGCGGCTGAAACAGCCCCTGCCCCAGCTGCTAGTAACGATAATCCGTTTGCGAACGCAGCTGAAACACAGGAACCTGTTGTTGAAACCAAGCCAGCGGCTCTGGCGATTCCTGGCCAAGAGCAGACAGACAATGGTGCAGCTGTTTTGCCAATGATTGTCGAAGACGATCCGGCCGGTGGTTTGACCATGATCGCTCCTCAGGCTCAAGACGACCAAGACGAAATCGCGAACTTGCTTCGTGATGCAGGAAAGGTCTCGGGAGATATCTTGCGATTTGAGACGCAAGAGATCGAACTGATCAACCAGAAGGTTACCAAGCAAGTTGAGTTTGAAATAACACAAGCGGATAGAGAGCTGTTATCCAACCCTGACATTGCGATTGCTCGCTTGAAGAACATGATGGAAATCGTGGTTCAGAGTGCTGATCTTTATCCTGCGACTCAATCGAGACTTCGCCACAAGCTTGAATCGAGCTTGTTGAGCTCTCGCCAGCGAAAGCTGGAGTTTGATGATCGCCAGGCACTTGCCGACCAAAACGACGCTCTGTCGCGTGAACTTGAGATGGAATCCCAACAGGTTGTCCGTCAGCAAGAAAATGTGACGGAACTCATCAATCGCTACAATACTTTGATGCTAGAAGGCGATTCAAAGACTGCGGTCGAAGTCGCTGAAAAAGCACGTGAGATTGCTGAGTATGATCCGGCGGTTGTGATAACACGTGAGATCGCTCACTTTGCACGCAACTTGGAAATGGTTACCGAGCTTCGACGCGAAAAAGAAGTCAGCTTCTTGGCTTCCATGTATCAAGTCGAATTGTCAACCATTCCATTCCCAGGCGATCCATTGATGGTCTTCCCCGACGCTGAAGAATGGCGAAGAAAAAAGATCCGTCGTAAGAAGTACGAGAGCATCCGACTCTCTGGTAGTGATAACGAAGAAAAAATCCTTCAAGCTCTCGAAAAGCCGGCTAACTTTGAATTTGACGAGCAGCCTTGGAGTGAAGTTGAAGATTACCTTCAAGACAAGTACGGCATCAACATCGTTCTGACCAACTCAGCGCAAGATGACGAGCTCAGTGTAGACGAATTGGTATCTTCCGATTTGACTGGAATTCGACTCAAAAACGCTTTGCGAATTATGCTTGAGCAGTACAACGCGACCTATGTCGTCAAAGACGAAGTCCTCAAGATCATTTCGCTGGACGACGCCAACGATGTCAAATGGTTTGTGACCAACGTTTATAACGTTGGCGACCTAGTTGCCCCGCGTCAAAGCACCGGTGGTGGTGGTGGCGGACAAGGCGGTGGCTTTGGTGGCGGTGGTCAACAAGGCGGTGGTGGTGGCGGTTTTGGTGGCGGTGGCCAACAAGGCGGTGGTGGTGGCGGCGTTTTCTGTATTCAGGAAAGCGAAGTCAGCTTGAACTCTGAAGTCAACAACGAAGAGTCGACTCCACGCAAAGCCAGTGCAATCGAATTGGGTGAATACGAAAACGCCCAAGTCGCCTGGGATTCGTACTTTGAGAATACATTTGCCGATCCGGCAGATGTTCGAGTCACGGCTCGTAAGCTCATGAAGAACGGACAGTCCAATGATGTGGTTTCAATGATCCAGGGTGCGATCAAGCATGATCAGTTTCAGCCTTGGATGCACGAAGCGTTGGTCTTGGCGATGCAAATCGCTGGTAAGCCAATGTCGGAAGTGGAACGAGCCATGATGTCGGCTGTCGATTTGTCAAACGATGAAAACGATGTTCTGATCGCCGCCCAATACATGGCGGCCAACCGGATGGAATTACGAGCGATTCGATTGCTTAAGAGTTTTTCTCGAAGCAACCCAACGCGAACCGAACCATTTGTAATCGGCTTGCGTGCGGCTCAGAAAATCAATGACGTCGAAGGCATCAAATGGGCCACAATCGGTGTGTTTGGTCAAGAGTGGCCGTTTCATCCTGAGATCGTCAAGCAAGCCAAGTATGCTTCGTCTGCCGTCAAGAATGAGCTACGTAAATCTGGCCAAGTTGACGAGTTAGCAGCCTACGAGTCGGCTCTGGCTGCTGCCAAAGAGCGTGATTGCTTTATCAACGTAAGTTGGACGGGCGACGCGGATCTTGACATCTACGTGCTCGAGCCAGGAGGCACGACTTGCTCACGTTTGGTTCGCCGAACGACAGCCGGTGGCGTTCTGCTGGGTGACAAGTTCACCAAAGATGCGGGAGCTTCTGGGCAAGTCTCTGAAAGCTACGTTTTACCTCGCGGATTCGCCGGAGACTATCAACTAGTCATCAAGCGAATGTGGGGCGAAGTCACAGGCGGAAAAGCTAAAGTCTCGATTCACAACCACTACAATTCGGAACGTGAAGTTTCGCAAATGGAGCATGTTGCGATCGATGAAAAAGGTGCCGCCATGGTGCTGTTTAGTCTGAATCAAGGACGCCGGACGGAATCACTTGAAGATCATCAAATCGCAACAGTGGTTCGCAATCAGATGACAGTCAATCGTCGAGTGCTTGCTCAAGATGTTTCCGATAGTTTCTCTTCGCGTTCAGCCAGTGATTACTTCGGTTCACTATTGGCCGGCGGCGGTGGAACGACAGGTCAAATCCTGAACAGCCAGCTCAATGGTGGCGGAGTCGTTGGTTATACTCCGATCATTACTCAGATTCCTGAAGGTACATTCTTCACTGTGAACCACGCCACGACCGCAGATCGTTTGCATGTTATGGTCAGTGTCTCACCGAACTTCAACCAGTTAACATCGGTCTCGACCTTTAACATTCTCGGGAACGCAGAAACCGCTCAGGGGATCGCCAACAGCGGCGGCCAACAAGGCGGCGGTGGTGGTCAACAAGGCGGTGGTGGTCAGCAGGGTGGTGGAGCAGGTGGCGGCGGCGTCTTTTAACGATCGCTTCTGCAAACACTCGCCCCATCGGTCTACTAATTCAAGCGGCCGTTTCAATTAACTTTGAAACGGCCGTTTTTTTATGGGCATCCGCCACCCAAGAAAAGCGAAGCCGCCGTACAAGGCACAGGCCCTGTGCCATCAAAAAGCTCACCAACTCCCCCGCAAAACGACTTCCCAAAATCTCACCCAAAACGACAACCCAAAACCATCGCCCAAACCATCGCCCAAACCCAAACGACACCGACAGGATAGCTTCAGCACGAGATCAAAAGTAAACTAAGGACCGCGGTTTATTGACCCTCGACATCCAAGCCCATTAACTTCTGAAACACCACCTTGAACTTCCGCCAATAAACCAAGAGACAATCATTCGTCCCTTAGCACCACGACACCCCAAACCGGAAACAGAATTTTGAAATGCTATATCTCGATTCTGTTTGGTCTTTTCGTGATCTGGACAGGCCTGCTTCGCTCAATCGAAGCCCAAGCGTTCAAGCCCAACGCGTTTTGGTTTTGCTTGACAATGGGCGCGATTTCGATCGCGGCCGGGTACTTGTTTCGGATTAGTTGGACCAAATCAGGAACCGTCGTGGGAGTATTCGCGGGGATCGTTGTGGCCGCGTTTTACCTCAACTGCTTGATCGTGCAACCGGAGAAAGATGCGACCTATCGAGTTGGCTTGGCGATTCTAGCCGCCATCACCGAACTCGCATTTATTTTGCTTCCAGCTAACCAACCGGCTAATTCCAAGTAACGTTCGAGCTGACCCAATTCAATGATTTAGTCTCAACGAAAAACTACTTCGGACGATTCACGAAGACGGGTTTTCGAGCATCCGCAAATGCCCAAACTCCACCGCGAATAAGTGGTGAATCTACTTCCGGTTGAGCGGGCGTGATGAATTGCTCATGGAAAATAAATTGGCGGAATAGGCAACGAGCATGGTAACCCTATCCCGAAGCGATGGTCGCCTTTCGCTCCGTCGAAAGAGTGTCATTGGACGTAGTCTCTCGCTGGCATAAGCAACTCGTTTGCTCGTGGCCTCAGAAACCCCGCCTTGGGAACTGAACACGACGGGCGCAGGCCAGTAATTTTAGGTGGAATGGGCTTCCAGCCATGAAAGCCTACCCCCACCGTTGCTCTGTGACTCAATCAACACACCCAAGGCAAATGAAGCCGATATTGTTCAAACGGTTCACCCTCACCTGTGGCTGGTACGGCCAATCCCCAAGGATCGACGATTATTCATCGGTTTCAGCGGGCTCACTCATGGGACGTTTGATAACCGCTCGTTTTTCAAGATCAAATACGCTCCCCTTCCCCAACGCCAGAAAGTCATCAGTGCCGGGGATGACTGGCTGCTTGCGATCGTAGAAAAACACTTTCCCCCGCCCGACAACTTCGGCTCGCGACTTCTCGACAATGATTGCGGTCGCTTCATCAAGCCCAATCCCCAGTAGTTGCGGATAGCGATCGACCAATTGGGTCATATCTTTTTGCCGGCCACGTTGAGAAAAATGCTGATCGATCGCAACGCCGCTCAAGAATCCTAGCCCTCGCTCGTAGCCGGGGGCCATGATGTCGAAATTGGCAACGGGATTGGCTCGGCAGAGGTAGCGGCCTTGAATCGAAGCCCCGGCCGAAGATCCACCGATCACGCCGCCTCGGGCAAGCACGCCCTTCATCAATTCGTGGGCTCGGGTTCCGTAATACGAGTCGGCGAAATTCCACTGCCGCCCACCGCCGAACCAAATTCCCGTGGCGTCTTTAAGCGGGGCCAAAAACGCTTCGTCGGAGTTTGCTTGGACACGATTCTTAGTGTGGATCATCGTCGCTGACTTAACGCCCATTTCTTCCCAGACCCGAAGCATGCCCTGCTGAGCACTGACTTCATCGGCTTCACTACACGGCACATAGACCATTTTCGCGTCTTTCCCACCGGCGAGTTTTACCATTTCTTCCATCAAACCACGTGGCATCCCACCCCCACCGACGATCAACAAAGTTCCGTTAGCCACGAACGGAATGGACGGAGTCTTTGATGGAAACGGTTCAACCGTTCGTTCAATCGCGTCCCGCCGCCACGCCGTTAAGTCGACGATCGTTTCGTAAGGACTGGCTCGACGGCCCTCAGCCTGTTTGACGTGCTGGATCCGCAGCGGGAATTGTTCATTGGCCATCAAGCAAAACGTCACGGCCCCGTCGCCGAGGACTCGGATTTTGCGTCCCTGGAGTACGATCGCTGAATCGCTGGGAATCCCAACGCCGACACAGCGAGGATGGGTCGCCAACACGCCCAGCAAGACTCCACGTCGGCTGTCGTCAACATAACTCGCCTGAATGACCGCATCTGGAACCAGGTTGCTGGCCTTGAGTGATATCAAGCCGACATCATCGATTGAATCCAAATCCAATCGCCCTAACGATTCAACAAACGGTTGATTGAAAAACACCCGGCCACCGTTGCTGACGATATCTTTAGCTTCCTCAATCATTTGATCGCGAGCCATGCGACTCAAGTGCTCGAACGAGCTGGTCGCATGAAACCAAACAGCCTTGGAAGCTTGAATTTTCACGAGAGACTTATGCGGAATCGAAGAATAAAGGCCATCCAGCAAATCGATTCGCGTCGCTGTGTCGAGCGTGTCAAACGTGGGACAGGCCGCGCACTCTTCCTTGGAACTGCCGATCATGACAATCACCGGATTGGCATCTTCTTCAGCCGCTGCACGTACGAACAATTCCTGTGCCTTGACAGGCAACTGCAATCCGCCTCCCGCCACTACCGTCCCATTGAGTTTCAAATCGACCGGCCAAAGATCAAAGGATTCGTCAAATGTCTGAGTCGATGCCAGCGACGGAATGAGAACCGCCATCGAGAACAGAACCATCCAAAATACTCGTCGTGGCATGTTTTTCCTTTGATTTAGTGGGTTTTCTACGCAGCCGGATTCTCAGCGTAGCAGGTTGCCCTAGGGCCTTCTAGAAAACGACGAAATATTTATTGACACCCTTTGTATCGCTCAGCTATATATAGAGCACCGATATGAGCGACAACGCTGGTTCCTTCACTCAACAAAAATGAATCAGCGGCCACACAATCGGTTGATGGTTAGCTACTTAACGGCGAGCAAAATGACTGAAAAGTTTGAACGAGACTTGCTTCGCGGCAGCTTGGACTTGATGGTTTTGTCAGTTCTGGCGGATGAATCGCAATATGGTTATTCGATTCAAAAGCAGATCAACGCGGCGTCTTCAGGCAAGGTCAAGCTTCCGGCCGGAACGCTGTACCCTCTCTTGCATCGGCTGGAATCTGAAAAGCTGATCAAGAGCAAATGGGATGACTCCACGGGCCGCAAGCGTAAGTGGTACGAGCTGACGGCTAAGGGCACAAAACGGCTGACCGCTCAAGCCAATCAATGGCAACAGTACGTCGAATGCATGACGGGGATGATTGCCAATTTCATTGGCAAACCCAAACCGTCGAGCTGACAATCGACCGAGATAGAACCTCTCAATGAGCCCTGCCCGAAAACACACTTCCTGTTAAATCGCTTCGACTTCACTTCCCAATCGTCGAGCCACTTCCAAGCTGGCAATTACGAATTTTAGGGAAACGAATTATGTCAAACGAGGAATTCGAAACTTACGTTGCTTTGATGGGCAAGCTGTTACAGCTAACGCCCGCGCAACGAGAACAGATTTCGGGCGAGTTGCAAGATCATTTGCAAATGCGCGTCGCGGATCTGGTCGGCGAAGGAGTCGCCAAGCCCGATGCTATCAAGCAAGCGATTGAAGAGTTTGGTGACGCAGCGGTAATGGCAAAGAATTTCCAAACAGTAATCAATTTAAAACGGCGGAGGTGGATGATGCGATTTGCGACTTTGACGATTGCGGGAATGTTTTTTGCAGCGGTATTGAGCATGGCCATGTGGCCCGAAGATACCAGGTTCGGTTCGCCGAATAAATCAATGGCCCAAGAGGGCACGAAGGTGGTCGAGCAGGTAAATCATTCGGCACCGGAGATATCAGCCGGAACCATGGGCACCCTCCGTGTTGAACGAGCACTTCTAGAGGTGGTTAGTCTTAGCTACGATGAAGTCCCTTACAAGACGATCCAAAAAGATCTCGAGAAGCGAACTGGCTTGAATTTCATCCTGAGTTCATCAGCCCGTGATGACTGTTTAGCCGAAGACGAGCTTTGCTCGATCAGCCTCAACAATTTGCCGCTTAGAAAGGCACTTCAGTTGATGCTGGTGCAGTACAACGCGACCTTTGTGATCGACGAGGGTGTGATCGTGATCATTTCGCTTGACGACGCGGACGATGTCAAATGGTTTCGAATCAAAATGTTTGATTGCCGTGAGTTGATTAAAGTCTTACCCAAGACGGGTGGTGGGGGATTCAATGGTGGAGTAACCGGCGGGGGAGGAGTTTTTGCTATCCGGCAAGGATTTGGCGCGGGCAGCAAAACCAGTGGAGCCATCGGCCCTTCGGCGGCAAAGCCAACGAACAAAATGAGCCAAAATTCAAATTCTGACGTACTTGATAAAAAGCTCGACTCCCTAATCAAGCTTGTAGAAGCAGAAGCCAAGAAAAATCGCCCTGTGCCAACCGCGGAGAATACGCTGGTTGACCTAATTCAGAATACAGTCCAACCAGATTCATGGGAAGATACCGGCCAGGGGCTTGGCACCATCGAAATCGTCAATGGCATTTTGGTCGTCGGCCAAACGGAACGTGTTCTTCAGGAGGTTCAAAACCTGCTGACAGATTTGGAAGGCCATATTTTCAATCCCAATAAGCGAGGGATTAAAGTTACAGAACGACCCAGCGGCATTTCGCTGCCGACCAAACCGAGCGAGCCAAAATCGAAGCAACAAACCGGTTCAGACTAAAAATCCAGCAACGGAGGGCGGAATCGCGACTCCAACGATCCATTCAAGTAAGCGAGAGGATCAGTGGTACCCCGGCTGGATCACAGATGAAAGCCGGTGGTTGAGCGCAGCGACACCGCCGGAATTTGTCGTTCATTGCAACGCTGGCTTCACAAAAAAGAATTATCGCCTTGGGCGGCCTGGCACGTTAGCGCGGAAGCGACCTCGTTCGTGGCTTGCCTTCCATGGTTGTTCGTACTCGCTAACGGGCTTGTTGATTTATTGGCAGGTAAAACACGGTTAAGCGGCAGTGATGGTCGGCCGAATGCGTCAGCGAGGGAGAACCCTCGTTGGTATCTTTCCGTTAAGGGGCAATCGCCCTCGCCAACAAACGCTCTGCGTTTGGCACTGTCGCCTGCTGGCTAATCGTTAAACGATCTATCGTCTCGCACTTTAAATCAAGAGGCCCTAACGCGTCGAGTTGCCATGGAATCTGGCGCCTTCGGTTGCGAGGCGCCTTCGGTTTGAGAGGCGCCTTCGGTTTGAGGCGCCTTCGGTTTGAGAGGCTTCGGTTTGAGAGGCTTCGGTTTGAGAGGCTTCGCCGGCCCAACCAGCAAGTCGGATTGGCTTAGACATAAAAAAGGCGGCGATTTATCGCCACCTTTGCCATCCGTGCATCGCCGATTCAACCCATCAAAACGAGTGTTCATCGCCAGGGAACTCGCCCTCGCGAACATCACGGCACCACTCACTCGAAGCGGTTTGAATCGTCTCTTTGAGATTCGCATAAGCCTTGGCAAAGCTGGGCACGTAGCCGCTTGTAAGTCCCAGCATGTCGTTGATCACCAAGACTTGGCCATCACAATCGGGACCAGCACCGATCCCAATCGTCGGGATCATCAGTTTCTCCGAGAGGTCTTTCCCAATGTCTGAGGGGATACACTCAAGCACAATCGCAAACGCCCCTGCCTCCTGAGCGGCAGTCGCATCGATCAGCAATTGCTCATGATCACGTTGAATTTTGTAACCGCCCATCGTATGAACGGCTTGGGGACGTAAGCCGACATGCGCCATGACTGGGATCCCAGCAGTCACCAAGGCGCGAATCACGGGCGCCTGCTCAGCGCCGCCTTCCAGTTTGACTGCTTGAGAACGCGTTTCTTTGAGAATCCGGCCGGCCGCTTTGACCGCCTGATGAATGCCTTGATGATTGATCGGAAACGGAATGTCGACGACCACCAAGGCGTGCTTGGCCGCGCGGCCAACCATCTCGGCGTGATAAATCATCTCGTCCAAGGTGACCGGCAGCGTATTCTCATGGCCTTGAACCACCATCGCCATGCTATCGCCAACCAACAACACATCAACGCCTGTCGCATCAAGCAACGACGCCATCGTGTGGTCATACGCGGTAAGCATAGTAATTTTCTCGCCCTGCTGCTTCATCTCAATCAGCTTGGGAACGGTCAAACGCCTGCGAGACTTCTTCTTGGCACTGGGAGTCGGGTTCATGAGTCGCTCGGGCTAGTTACGCAATTTCATCTAGCGATTTTCGCACTCGGACCCAATCTGGGCAAGGCCGCAACTCACTCGACGCAACGTTTTCTGAACGATTGCTTCATTCGATCGCGAAGCGGATCACAGGTGTCAGCCGCTTTTTGAGCGTCAGCGACAACACCGGACATCCCAAAGCACGATTCCAAATATTGATGTGAAACCAGAAAACTCAAGCACTACGTTTCCAATGCCAAGCTCAAGCCCTGGCACGAATCCTGACGTCCACTCTGGACACATTCTCAAGAAATCGCCAAATCCGGGAGTTTCGCGGCGTTCCATCATGGTGTCGCTCGCGCTCAACCGCCGGCCACGGTCTGTGACCCTTTCAGGATCATGGTCGCCTTTCGCTC
>JBLINZ010000110.1:0-14944 GCA_047639375.1 Mariniblastus sp.
TCGGGTTCCCGCGATTGCAATCCCGCAAACGCCATCGCTGTTTGTTGACGGGCATGGGTGTTGGTATAATTTTCTTAATTAAATGTCGTTCTTTTCCGTTGAGAATGGCGACGCAAAAACCCTCGATGTGCGAACGAAGAATGTCCAAGTCCTCTACGCTCGATTGGCGAGCAATCATCATCGCGTGTCTGGTTTCACTCGTTGGGCTCGTTGTAATTGGATTCGTATGGGGAATCATTGGGTTTGCTCTATACGCTACTGCCGGTGAAGAAGGCATTGATACTATCTCTCAGGGCATTTTTGGAAACGTCATCGGAATCTTTCTTTCACTAATTCCCATCGTGATCGGTGCCGTTTATCTGACGCGATGTGTTTCCGACGAAATTGGAAAACATTGCCTTGTGTTTGGAGTTGTTTCGCTGGCGTTAACGGTAGCGCTCGCATTGGCGTACGAGGATTTTGGCTTCGCTTGGAATGACATCGTCTACTACCTCGCGATTGTTCCGACTGCGTTACTGGGCCAGTTCATTGGTGAACGCATTTAGCGGTGGCCAACACAGCATTTGCCGCAGTGGCACTTCGTACACGCCTTCGTTTTCATTCGAGGTGCGGTGGTGTAAAGTAACGTCAAATTGATCGACGTTTTGCGCTTCGTTCGGGGCTTCGTCTGAAAAACCGTCCGTTGGGCAACCTAACCGAGTGAGCTGCCATCCAATTCTCGATACGCAGGATCTTGATTTCCATCGTCGCAATTGCATCATTGCTCGCTGCGTATTTACTGCTTTCTACTATGATCGACCCGTTCGACAAACAACGATTCGACGCCGACTCACCCGCGGGCTATTGGATCAAATTCTCGCCAGCGTTTTCCTGTTGATGGATCGTCACCGGCCAACCAGGAAACTGGTTCGACTTCTTGCCATCGGTTGCGTCGACCAAGAACCGAAATGCTTCTAGGTAATAAGTTTTCGCTTGTGTGTTGATCGTGACCATTCCCAGCCCGCTACCTTTCTGATGAGCCAACTCATAACGATTCTTTTTGGTTCCGACTTCGGGGTTTCCAACGGCATAGACGTAAACCAAATTGCCGAATCCATCGACGAATTCACCGGTGTTGGGCAACCCATGCTTCGGTCGATTTTCGTGAGTCATGCCCGATTCATCGGGGAGCCACCAGCGCGGGTAGCCAGCCGAAATAGCGGGTGTGCAAAATGACCAGCAGCTATCTCGCTGCTCGTCCACGCCGTATTGAACAAGCGTTGTCAAATGCTGATCACCGTTGATATGCAAAGGCATTCCTGGGCGAAGAATATTGATTGCGTTGTTGCGTGGCGTCTGTGGCCAAGCACCGGAATCCAGATCGCCCTTCAGGTAACCATTTTTTTTCCCGTGATGCGTCGCCACACCTGCGAACACCGTCTGGCTCAGCAAGACTTTCATCTTGTGACCGCGCCAGTCATCGGCCCAAAGTTTGAGGAAATCCTCCTGACGTTGGCCCAGCAAGACCAGTCCGGGTTGATCCAGAACGGTCGTGTCAAAGTTCTTGTCCGGCACATGGTCCGCCCGCCCTCCACCGGTATCAACACGATCGGGACCGCTCTTGAACTGCCTGTCGGAAATGATTGCGAAACTTACATCCCCATAAACCATGTCGCCATAGTAGACGCTGATGTTTTGCAGAACAGGAGTTGGATCGTAATAGTCAGGATGATGGGCCGCATTCGTTTTGTGGACTACGTTGATCATTCGTGCTGGTTCGCGGTATCCGCCTTTGCTCGAAGCACCTCCACTAGTCGAAGCCATCGGAGCCCCTGACTCCCCCCAGATGTTCCCTTGGAAAACATCGTGGTCGTCTGGAAGGCAAACCGTTGGAGCGTTCTTCATGGCGTGCCGAAACGACCACCCGTGCATGTAGTACTTACGCAGGTAGTTTAAAATCGCTCGGTCGGCTGGATCGCGAATCAGTCCGTATCCCCCGTGGTTCTCGTATAGTTGGTCACCCGAAAAATAGAGCATGTCAGGATCAAGATTGATCAAGTTCTCCGCCACCGGGGCGTAGGGGAACCCGTAATCCTTTTGACATGTTAGTGCCCCCAGGCGAAGAGGTCTGCCAACAGGATTCGCTTTGATGTTTCCTTTCCAAACCGAATCCGTTGTGGAGCCACTACGATGCAGTTCTCGATAGACGACTTTGTAAGGTGTCTCGGTTTTTTCATCCCAATTCGCAATCCGAAAAGTCGCCGTCCAAGCCTCTTCATCCAGTTCCGCCGTGCCCAGTGATCTCCATTGTCCGTTTTGTAGGACGTAAAGCTCGATGTCTTTGTTATCCTCTTTGCCAAGTGGCCCCGTCAACGCACTGAGCTTCATCACAAAGCCCTCGTCAGAGCGAGAATCGGACAAGGTGTACATCGACCAAAGAATCGGACCGAATTTATTTGCCTCGGACACCGTGAACGCATCGCCTCCTACGGCCCAGTCGTTGAACCGATATCGTCCGCCTACATTCGTTTTTCCCTTGCTTCCCTTGCCGTAATTATTAACCAGTGCGACGTTGCCAAGCAAGGATTGGCCAGCCACCAAAGCCGACAGGCGTCCAACCTCGGCGCCCGCTGCGTTGACTGCGACCAACGTCAAATCGTATTGACCTCCCTTTGGTTTGCCTGTCAGTTTCAAGGTCAGATTAGTCGGGTTGGCTAAACCGTCAAAGGCCTGCGACGAACGACCGACGACCAGCTTACCGTCGATCACGCCTGCCACGATACCGCCACTTGAAAAAGCATTGCTCCGGTGCTCGTTCAAGTCGCTACGGATCCCTAATTCGAAACCTGCACCGTGGTCCTGTTGCTTGACCTCGATTTGGCTGAGCACAACGGACATCTCCAACGCGCCCAATGGATTGGCGAATTGATGGGTCAGCAAGTGAATGTTTCGGTTTCTCGCCGGCAACAAACATTCTGCAGCTCCATCAACGACTTGCCAGTCTTCCATCGGATTGGACCAGCAGTCGCCGCTCAACCAAACTCGGTCGTGCGTATCGGTCCAGGAAACCAACGTCTGATTATCTGGCAAGTTGCCAGTTTTGAGTTCGATCGTTTTCGAAAGCACTTCGTCGGCGCCGGTGACAGTACGCAGTCCTAAACAAGCGCTGCCGAGTCCAAGGATTTTCAGAGCAAGTCGTCGGGTCAATGATGGCATTTGGCTATTTCGTTAAAAGGGCAATTCGTTTTAGCTTGTCGTCGAGGTTTACTTCGCGAACCCAGGATTCAAGAAACTAGATACACACGAGTTGAGTCATTTTAGTTTTAGGCTTACCTTCGAGTCGGAGTAAACAATTGAAAACTGCGTTCCATCGTTGGCAGCCATTTCATGGCTCAGGTTGTCGAAAGTGCCAGTGATGTTTTTTGCTGTAAGTAATGTGTAAGACTTCCCCGTAATTGGCTTGAAACCCTCAAGAAAAGTGACGTGAAGGTTGCCCGCGAGCGTCGCTCTACCGTTGACTTGAATCGACGAATGGCTGTCAGCCTGGAAAGTCAAGTTGAGAGCAGCGTCTTTCGACTGGCGATAGTCGTCACTGATTACGAATTCGGGTTGATTGTCTCCGAAGACTTTAATCGTGCCGTTGTTATGAACCGTGGTATTGATCAATCCAAACCCGACTAGTTCAGATCCCGGCAGGACATCGATCCATCGAAGGGAAGAAACCGTTCCGCCGTTGACAAACAGGGCGGCATTGGAAGCGATCCGAATTTCGTTTCGTCCAGTGAGGTCAATACCTGCTCCGAGAACAAGCGATTGGCGGGCTTGGGTCGTTCCGTCGCCTCGAATTTCGAGCGCGAGGAATTCCAGATCGGCGTCGGCGAGGGCAATGTTTTTTTTGCCGCTGGTGTTTTCGATCGTTGCCGTCCACGAGAGTTGAGGAGCACCGTCATCGGTCATGTAGGTAATGCCCGAGTTTGCGTAAACATAGTCGGACCAGTTGCCTGGATCAGAAGTGTTCCCGCCGTTTTTGCCTGTCCAGTTGTGATAGGTGTTGGCGAAACCTGCGGGCTCAGCGACGCGTTCGCCAAGCAGGATTCCCTCGAGTTCCTTGACGAGCTTCGGGTGGGCCGCAGCGATGTCGTTTTCTTCGGCGTGGTCGAATTCGAGATTGTAAAGTTCAAGAGTGAAAGACTTGCCTGCCGATCTCCCGGAGCGGACGAGCTTGTACTCGTTTCGGATTATGGACTGACCGTTGCCCGCTTCGTGGATGATGAATTCACGGCGGCGTTGATATCCTGCGCTAAGCAGCGTGGGTGCGACGGACACTCCATCGATACCGAGTGGGGTGGGAGCGCCGGCGAGTTCGCAGAAAGTCGGAAGCAGGTCAGTGACATCGACAATCATGTTGCTGCTGCTGCCGGATTTGAGCGCGGACGCGGAATTGATTTTTGCTGGCCAACGCATGACCAGCGGGACGCGAATTCCGCCTTCTTGGATCTTTCCCTTGCTTCCGCGAAGTCCACCATTGGCGTTGAGTTCTCTGTTGCTGTCACCGCCGGGTCCGCCGTTGTCGGACTGAAAGATGACCAGGGTATTCTCAGCAACTGAGTCGGCCGTATCGCCGTCGTTGTTCGGGTCTTCGAGCGCTGCGATGAGATTGCCAAAATGCGAGTCGATACGTGTGACCATGGCAGCCCACTGCCGCGTTTGATCGGCCAGCGAATTATAATGAGGGTCTCGGGCGTAGGCTTGGTCCCAGTTTGGGAGGACCGTGATTTCGTCGAACGGCGCGTGAGGTATTTGGACGGCGAGCAGGCCAAAAAAAGGCTGGCCGGTTTCGTTGTAGTTTTTGCCTTGGGTGCGAACGAAGTCGATCGCGGCGAACGCGTAGGCGTCATCACAGTAGGCGGAATCCGGATAGTCGGTGTGGTTTTGTAACGCCGGCGTGTTTGGATAGTCTGCATTGTTTTGATAGCGAGCCAGCGAATTGGCGACGAGTTGAAGGCCACCGGTGGCGCTGCTTGGCGCCGGGGCGCTCCACAGTGTCGGCTGAAAAAAAGTGTGCGCACGAACGTGGTGAAGTTCGGCCAGCACGTGTTGGTAACCGTGCGACGTGGGAAGGGTTTGCACGTTGTCGATGACAGGTTGGACCATATCCTTTGAACCGCCGTACCCCCACTTTCCCCAATAGCCTGTGACGTACCCCGCCGCCGAAAGGGCGTCGCCCATACAAACATCCTCGGCTCGCATCGCTTTTTTAGCGTTGTCAGGGTCGTTTCGGTCGGCGAATGTGTGCCCCTGATGAAAGCCAGTCTGTTGAGAGGAGCGAGCAGGAGAGCAGACGTGACACCCGTAACCTCGCGTGAAATTTACACCTTCTGCGGCCAGCCGGTTGAGGTTGGGCGTGCGTACATAAGGTTTGTTGGCGTCCTTCTTGGCGGATTGACCGTTGGGGCCGATTGAGCCCCAGCCCATGTCGTCCACATAGAAGTAAAGAATGTTGGGTCGGTCGGGCATTGGCATTGCAGCGGTGACTCTCCCGGCTGGAAACGCCGCCAGAACAAACGCGAGCAGCAACAACCATCGATTCATATTCATTTTGATTACCTTTAATTAATTTAGGGCGTTGATGGCCATCGATGCCGAATTGATCGGATTGTCAGACCCGACGACGGTGACTTCGATTCGGATACTGATGGGTATCTTTTGAGTGTCAGTTTTGAATTGAATCATTTTGGATTAAACGTTGTGGGTGATTACCAATGGTTCTCCACCCATCGAAACATGAAACTGATTGGCGGAGCATTTTTAATCGGCGGCAGCTCTGCCAACACTCCGTATTACTAGTTCACAGCGAAAAATAAATTGCAAGCGTCCCCAGATTGCTAAAAGTTGAAAAGCACTCTCCAGAAGGCGACAGTGTCGCCCTTCGAAACAAACAACTTTGCCGTCGGCTGCAATCGACGGAGAGACCGTCATGGACTTTAATCTTTCTCAAACGCTCGGGCAAGTTTCTTCTGACGAAGTGGGCAAATCTTTCGCGAACATGTTCGCGGCTGCGTCCGTGAAATGAGCAACGAAGTCATGGCTTCAGAAGTCAGCGAACTTTGTGGGCCGAAACACCATCCGACTGAGAGCGAGTGTTGTCGGGCGGGCACCAGCCCTTGTCGCGTTCTGTTTGAAGGTGAGCGCGAGGACGTGATCCGTCCACGAGTGCGAAATCGCTATTATGATGGCAGCCGTGAAGAAGTCGTACTAGAGACCTGTCGAACGGCTGGTGATCCGACGCAACTTCAGGAATCGATCCGTCAACGCCTTGGTGACAAACGGTGTCCTCTGGCGAATGCCCCGCGGAGACGCCTGATTTACTGCGTCTATGATGCGACATTTCGGCCGTCCTTGCTTCACGCAAGCCAGTTTTCCAACTCCAAGCCGTCGGCAGCTTCTCGATCGCCTTGGCTTGGTTCTTCAGGGCAGTGTGTTCGAGCTGTTCCGGATTTATTCGAGGATCAAGGTCGAGGCGACTACTGGAATTGAGCTCTTCGAGCATGCCAAATCGCGTACTCTTCACATGAACTCGCCAAGCGAATGATATCGGTTTCGTGACTACTGTAGCCCCAGTTGCATTCTCCGTGCCAGGGAGTGGTTTGCACACCTAGTATTTTTGCAATGCGTTGCCTGTTTGAGAACCAAGTGGGCTCGGGAATAGGTTCATTGTAGGGCCTTGGTATTTCAAACAATGTTACTATGGGGGCCTGAATGGCATTTTGCGCCCACAGAATGTCGAACGTCTCAGTCCTTCGGATTTCAGGCTCAACAGCCCAACAAACAACTAATGCCGACAGCAGCACCACGAGAAAAATGGATGGCAAACTAAATCGCAGAAGGCATGTTCGTGTTGGAATTGGCATGGAGGAATGCTATCGAGAATCTCAAGCGGTGAGAATGTCAGATTGCACAGCAAGCAAAGCGTTCCAATCTAGTGGTGTAGGCTAATAGAACTCCACGCAATGCATGACATCCAAGCAATCCATGACATCCAAACGCCTAGTCGGATAAAGTTTAAGATTATGATTAACGAATTGGTTTTCGCGATTCGTTTCATAGCGAGTGACTGGGTGTAACCTGTTCTACCGCAAAAACATTTCGTCTTTTTCTAGGACGTCTACAAGGCCTTCGAATCTATTGTCCCATAGTCGCTGCACATATTGCCTTAGGATACGCGTTTGGCATGGACACGTGTCGACATCCCGCAATCTGGAAATGCAATTCCCAATCAATACGAGAGGCTCTTCGTTTCGTAAACAAAATCAACGTGATCGGACATTGACCAGCATGCTAGGTGGTGCGTGAGCTGCGGTCAGAAATGGCAGCGGTTCTCCGATTTTAGCCGGCGGTCGCCGCTGTCCGGGTTGGCGAGGGACCCACGATTGCGTGCCGGACACCATTGGCAATGGCCGCAAACAGGCAAACCCAAAAGTAAGGCACGAGGTAAACGCCAAGGAGCAACATGGTGAACAACGCTAGGGAGAACCAAGTCTGTGCATGTCCGAACTCTGGCCAGATGCCCACCTCCCACCTATTACAGCGATTTTGACTGATCACCTCGCCGTACGGCATCGCGTCGCATGGATTTTCGTAATCCAATAAAAACAAACGTTGTAAATGTGCCGATAGCTATGCTGCCGATACTGTTTCGAAGATGCAATCCTTCCACCAGTAATTGGATGTCAACCGCGATACAAATCCAACCAAGAATTGTCAATAAGAGAATTAAGGCCAATGTTGTCCCGGAATTCCTGAAGGAGTCAGTTTTAGTGACGCTCGAGGAGTCGAATTCCTGTGGCGATTGGTATGGATTGTTTTCCTGGATGTTCATGCCTAGAAATCATCTGAATCAACGTTGGGTTGGATTGAGGCGAAGACAACCGAGCCGACAGTTCGCGTTTCCTAACAAAAGACCGACTTTCTGTCTCAATTGGAACGTACCGGGTTGGAACTGTCAAAACTGCATAAGCACAGCAAGTGGAATCTCTAGCCTCGCCCATGTCATCGCTCGCATCAGCACGATGCGCAATTCTGGGTCGTAGTAGCTGAATGTATTATGACTCAGCGATGTACCAAACAATCGGCCGTCGCCCGACTCTGAGTCCACGGCCCCAGTGAATGTGCGAGTGTGTCTGGTACGCCGAAACTACTGGCGAGTTCTATTATGATCAGTCC
This sequence comes from Mariniblastus sp., assembly GCA_047639375.1. Lineage (GTDB taxonomy): Bacteria > Planctomycetota > Planctomycetia > Pirellulales > Pirellulaceae > Mariniblastus. Next base: position 8,203 of record JBLINZ010000110.1, read on the forward strand.
TGTAGTGCGACTTCTTTCGCCCATTGGTCATGCAGGTCAGTCAACCTCGCGACGATGTTGGGGTTTTCTGATGCGTGGTCCTTCACTTCGGGTTCAACGCCGGTAAGGTTGTGCAGACTTTTGCGAACCCGGCCTGGATTGGCCTTGTTGATGCGGCCGATGAGTTTCCAGTCGCCTTCGCGAACTGCCCATTCGTTGGCCCAACCGAAATGCAGAACATCATGAGCGGTCGACGCACTGTCGTCGTGAATTAGGGGCATCATGCTTTTTCCGTCAAACGGAACTTTCGACGGAGCGATGTCGACTAAGTCCAGGATGGTAGGGAACCAATCCATCACGGTGACGATCTGGTCGCGAACTTCACCTTTCGGCAATCCCATTGGGTAGCTGATGATGGCTGGCACGCGGATGCCGCCTTCCAGGAAACTAGCTTTTTGTCCGATCCACTTGCCCGTGTTTCCGCCGCCGCCATGAGCGAGGTAATAATGCCCTTTGGGATAGCCGCTTGTGTGGTTTTCGACCGCGATGCCTTTGTTGTTTTCGGCGGAGTGACCGTTGTCACCCATCAAGATGACGATCGTATTTTCGCGTTGGCCGGTTTCCTGCAACTTGCTCATGATACGACCGATGTAGTCATCGACGGTTGAGACGACTCGTGCATACGATTGACGCGGCATGGGTAAGTCGGAGTATGCGTCCGCGTATTTTCCTAGCGGTTGCTCAGGATAGTGCGGCAGGTTGAATGCAACCATCATAAAGAACGGGGCGTCACGTTTTTCGCCGATGAAGTCGACCGCTCGCTCAATCATCATGTCAGGGAAGTATTCACCACGATGAAAGACTTCTTTGTCGCCATCGTACAGGTCGTGGAATCCCTTGCCATGCAGAAAGTAGTGTCGGTAGTTGTCGATGAAACCGCCTAGGTGTCCGAAGAAGTGATCAAAGCCTTGATCCAAAGGCCCATGTCCGATCTTTGCGCCTAGATGCCACTTGCCGAAGAGAGCAGTCTCGTATCCGTTCGACTTGAGTGCCTCAGCGATTGTCACTTCCTCGGCTTTCATGTTTGTGTTCTTCCCGTCGCTGCCGTGGCGATCACCTTGCGTCCAATTCGTCACGTTGCTGCGCTGCGGGTGCCGTCCGGTCAGCAGCGCGGCGCGTGCTGGGCAGCAGACTTTGTGTGCATAAGCCTGAGTGAACCGCACACCACTTGCGGCCAGACGATCGATGCTTGGCGTCATCAGGTCAGTTGATCCATAGCAATTCGCGTCAAGCGTACCATGATCGTCGGTGAAGAGAATGACAACGTTGGGCCGCTCGGCAGAGGCGACTGACGCTAGAATCAGAGAGCAAGTTGTTAACAGAATCGTGAGTTGAACCTTGGCGGCAGTTAGGTTTTGGAAGGAATTTGTCATTAGCTATTTGTCATCTTTCATTTGTCAGTTCTTGGTCGAACCATGCGGATGAGAATGATCAGCAACTCATTTGTTCGTTACTTTTCATCAGTTTAGCCGCTCGCGAACGATCGTGGGTAGACGTTTGTCGTTGATGTTTACGACTTTGACATTTTTGTCGTTCTGAAAAGTCTTGTCCGCAGGGCTGAGACGATTGAAGGCGCTCCAGCCTTTTTGAGAGGTGGTTTCACCCTGCCAAATATTGTTTCGCGTAAACGCGTACGGATACATATCAAGCGATTCGAGAATTATGATGCTTTCATCGAACCGACGACGATAGGTTGGAGCTAAATGATCTAGAGAACGATCCAATGGAAAAAGAGAACCTCGCCACTTACCTGCCCAATTTATTGACTCGTCCAACCTGTCAAAAAAGACGTAGAAGTAACGCAGCTAGTCCAGCCATCGTTTGACCGCGATCGGCAATGATTCGAGGCCACGCGTTATCAGACCTAGTCGCCAACGGAGTGCGTGTGGTGCCGCGTCTAGTTGCAATTGCGGGACCATCTGCAGCAGCGTGCTGATGGCAATCTGGCCTTCCAGACGTGCCAGTGGCGCTCCGGTGCAATAGTGAGTCCCGAGACCGAACGCCAAGTGCTTGTTGGGAGTACGCGTGATGTCTAGAGAATCGGGGTTCGGAAATTGACTTTCGTCCCGGTTGGCCGACGCCAATACAACTCCAACCAAGGATCCGCCCGGAATCTTAACGCCTGCGATTGTCAGGTCCTCGCGCGCGTATCGTTCGGTACCCATTTCGACCGGACTACCGTAACGCAACAACTCCTCTACCGCTGGCTTGATAAGAGCCGGGTTGTTACGCAACAACTCCATCTGCTGGGGGTGTTCAAGCAAGGCGAGAACTCCGTTGCCGATCAGGTTGACGGTGGTCTCGTGCCCGGCCACCAAGAGCAGAAAGACCATTCCTACCAGTTCGTCCTCGTTCAGCCGTTGCCCGTCCACCTCTGCCTTTACCAACTCGCTCACCAGATCGTCTTGGGGTTCTCGCTGCCGCAACCTGATGAAATTGCGAAGGTAACGAACGAAAGCCCAGACATTGGGGATTGCTTTTAGCATGCCAAACCGGGTCGTTGTCACTTGCATGACAGCGTTTGTCCAATGATTAAACTTGCTGCGATCCTTGGCTGGAACTCCCATCATTTCGGCGATGACGGTTGTCGGAATGGCTAACGCGTAATCTGAAATCAAATCAATTTTTGACTGGCCTTGAACACGCTCCAGTAGCTCAGTTGTCACTGACTGAATTCGAGTCCGCATCTGTTCGACCATGCCAGGAGAAAACGCCTTGTTGACGAGGCCCCGCAACCGTGCGTGATCCGGTTTGTCCTTGTTCAGCATGTGACTTACCAGCGGCTGAGCGAACCGGGGCATCCAAGGTTGCCGAGTAGGATTGTATCTGGAGCACACGTTGGCCGGGTTCTTGACGAAACGTTCATCCTTCAGAACCTCGACAACATCGTGGTAGCGTGTGACGAGCCAGATCGTTCGCTTATCGGGCAGTATCACTGGGTGGACGGGATGCTCGGCGCGGAGACGGGCGTAAAACGGGTGCGGGTTCGCCTTGTGTTCCCGTGCCGCGATATTGACGTTCTGCAGGTTCGTTGTCGACATTTCCTACACTAATCTTTCAATGGTTGGTCATTGTTTAGGTAACATTTGGTAGGGGTATCGGGTCAAGGAGGTGTGGAAGCCAGACGGAATTAATTTGACAAGATGGACGAAACTTACAAGATAATTAGAAAGAAAAACAGCCGCAGCTCATTGATACTTCTTCGGGATTTCTCTGGATCTTAAAGTGTGTTCAAGCTTCCATCGCACCGCAAATTGATTGACAAACGCTTTAATTCCAAACGGTGAGTTCTTTTGCAAACTGTGAACAATGGAGTTGAGTTCAGCTTCGTTTTGAGCTCCGTTGACCACCGCTTTCAAAATGCTCGGACGCGGAAAACAGTCTAGATGTCTGGAGTCATTGACGCGTTTGGGGCCCTGCCCCCTTTGATTTGGTGTGTTTTTCACCAAACAGGAGCGTGCTAGGCTTCAATGTGGGATCAGCTACAATGGATTTTCGCACAGCTGCAAGCAACGACCGCTGCCTTTTAGGGCGTGTCGGCTCTCCCGTAAAAGCTGGTGATTTTCGGCCCGCGTTTTTTTCTATATAGCAAGAACATTTTGAAAGCTCCCAAGCGTATTGAGTCCCTGATGGAAGACGGTCTGGTGGATGAAGTCCTTCGTTCCCTCATGAGTGGCAAAGAGGCCCAAGTTTACCTTGTGCGGTGCGGACAGGAAATTCGCTGCGCGAAAGTCTACAAAGACGTGGCTGATCGCAGTTTCAAACACGCGGTGCAGTATCAGGAAGGCCGGAAAGCCCGCAACAGCCGCCGCCGGCGAGCGATGGGGAAGCGTTCCAAATTCGGTCGTGAGCAACAGGAGGTCGTTTGGCAAACGGCTGAAGTGGACGCGCTCTATGCCCTAGCCGAAGCGGGAGTACGAGTTCCGAAAGCATACGGTCTCTTTGATGGTGTGTTGCTAATGGAGCTAATTACAGGAGCCGACGGCGATGTGGCTCCGCGTCTGAATGACATTACCATGTCTGCGGAACAGGCGGTGAAGGATCACGCAAAGGTCATGAATTACGTCTTGCGCATGCTGTGTGTCGGACTGGTGCACGGCGATTTGTCAGAATTCAATGTCCTTCAGAATGAAGAAGGTCCCGTCATCATTGACCTCCCGCAAGTCGTCAATGCCGCAGCAAACAATCACGCCGAAAGAATGCTGCAGCGTGATGTCGGGAACATTACCCAATACTATGCACAGTTTGCCCCAGAGTTGGCCGATTCTCACTACGCAGAAGAAATCTGGGAGCTGCACGAAAAGGGTTTGCTCCGTCCCGATTTGAAACTGACCGGCGAGTTTGAGTTTTCGACGGAGGCTGCCGATGTCGACGGTGTGTTGCATCTCATCGACGTTGCCTATCAAGAAGAGCAGGAACGACTGCGACTGCTCGATGAGTGACACACCGTGTTGCCGTTCCACTTGCTTTGATCCAACCACCAAGCGGACAAAGAAACGTAGTCAGGTCCAGTTAGTCGTGGACGGATGCGACTGCGCGACGTGGATGGCCGACCCGAAATGGCATCATTGTCGGCGTAGATCGAATCGAGAATGAAGTCCCTATCCAACAAGCCACTGCAAATCGACCGTGGCAACTTCCAAGGGAATCAAATCAATGAGCTGCGACCCCTTTTTCTTCCGCCTTTTTCTTCCGACCCCTTTTTTTTCTTGCGTTGCCGCCTCTGTTTCTGGCGCCGTGGAGAGGCGATGTAAACCGCTGCTCGATTTTGACTAGCCTATCTTCTCTAAGCTGAAGTTCAACTTATCTCGTTTGGTCAATGCGATGTCGCGTAATGATCGCGAGGAGACGTTGGCCGACAGTATCGAAACATCTTCTGTTTGACGCGAATGCATAATCAAGTATCTTAAAAGATGTGGTGCCAGTTAACTCGATCAAAGAGCCTTGTATGGATTCAAACGTCACGAGAATTCTCAGGGCGCTAAAAGCCGGACGTGACGAAGCTACGAATGAGCTGCTTCCAATCGTCTACAATGAGCTGCGAGAACTTGCCACCCGGAAATTGCGGAATGAAAGTTCTGGAAATACCCTTCAACCAACGGCACTGGTTCATGAGGCTTATCTTCGGCTGATTGGCTCCGAAGATGAAGATTGGGAAAACCGCGCTCACTTTTTTGGAGCTGCCGCCGAAGCCATGCGACGAATCCTGATTGACCGGGCACGCGCCAAGAAAAGTCAAAAAAGGGGTGGAGAAGCAAAGCACGTCTCACTTGACGGATTAACTGAAATTTCGTTTGAAAAAGCGGATGAATTGATTGCGTTGGACGAGGCACTCAAAGAGTTGACGGAGATTGACATTGAGAAAGCTGATCTGGTAAAGCTTCGGTTCTTCGTCGGACTCAACATGGAAGAGGTTGCCGGGGCACTTGGCATTTCGATTCGGACCGCGGAACGAAGTTGGGCTTATTCGAGGGTTTGGCTCCATCGGCAAATGAGCCGTGACTGAACAAAACGTGTAGAAAACTGGCGATTTCTATTCATTTTCGTTTTTTCTCAAAACTTCAAAGTTCTGTGGCGGGTTACGTCAAACGAATACGCATAAGGTAGCAATCAGCACTGCCTTCGAGACGTGATTCGAAAGCGTTTGCAGTATACGGCAAGCAACCCGGCGGCAAGCAATCCGGAACTCATGGTCATCAAACCTCCCGGTGGCGACCGCAATTCGCTCCAACAGCAGCGAAAAATGCCTGACAGACAGAAAGCAATTTGAGATGGAAAAGACAAAATCGACAAATCAGGAAGAGCAGATATTCCTCGCCGCAATGGAGCTTGGCCCTGGCGCTGATCGAAACGAATTCTTGACCAACCAATGCGGCGGCGACAGTACGTTGCGAAATCGCGTCGAAGAATTATTGTCTTTCCATCAACGAAGCGACAATATTCTTGATGAAACGTCAGGGGGATTGCTGAGCAGCCCCTCAGACAAAGTCGATTCAATTGAGGTTGGAACTGAAATCGGGCCTTACAAATTATTGCAGGAAATTGGCGTCGGCGGCATGGGCGTGGTTTTCATGGCAGAACAATTACAGCCTGTTCGCCGCAAGGTAGCAGTCAAGATTATCAAACTGGGAATGGACACGCGAAATGTGATTGCCCGCTTCGAAGCTGAGCGGCAGGCTCTCGCGATGATGGATCATCCAAATATTACCAAAATCTTTGACGCGGGGATCACGACAACTGGGCGGCCCTATTTCGTGATGGAGCTCGTGACGGGGTTGGCAATCACAGACTATTGCGACAAAGAGCGGCTGCCGCTCAGTGCTCGAATAGAATTATTTTATCAAGTCTGCGTCGGCATCAAGCATGCACATCAAAAAGGGATTATTCATCGCGATCTGAAGCCCTCCAATGTCATGGTGACTCATTACGATGGCGTTGCCGTACCAAAAATCATCGACTTTGGAATTGCCAAGGCGGTTGATCAGTCTTTAACCGAAAAAACGCTTTTCACAAGCTATGGAAACATGATCGGCACACCGGAATACATGAGTCCGGAACAGGCTGAGATGAGCGGGCAGGACATCGATACGCGGGCCGATGTCTATTCGCTGGGTGTGCTAATGTACGAATTGTTGACCAGCACCACACCGTTTGGTCATTGGAAGAAAAAAGGGATTCATAAGATCTGCGAAGCGATTTGCAA
>JBLINZ010000111.1:0-14933 GCA_047639375.1 Mariniblastus sp.
AGTCTTGACGACTTGCGTTACCATCACTCGCTTGGGGCCAGTTGGAAAATGCAACTCTTGTTTGCGACAAATTTCCAACCGAAACAACTACATCGAATGCGAAAACCGGTTGTCTCTCGCTCACCACACCGTACTCACAAACACGGATTGGATTTATTGAGCGTCCTTCAACGAGTCCGCGGCTAGTCGTAAACAAATTCACCCAAAAAAAATGTGCTGGCCGTTTCCGGCAAGCACATTTACTTGAATCGTGTTGTCGTGCGAAATTGACCTAGCCACCAAAATCGTCGAAGGCAATGTTTTCTGGTTCGACACCGAAATCGTCACACATCTGCATTACGCATTTGTTCATCATCGGAGGTCCACAGAAGTAAAACTCAATATCCTCTGGAGCTGGATGGTCCTTGAGGTAATTGTCAATTACGACTTGGTGGATGAAGCCTTGCATGCCCGTCCAGTTGTCTTCCGGCATCGGTTCCGAGAGGGCAAGATTGAACGTGAAGTTCGGGAACTCTTTTTCGATCGCCCGGAATTCATCGATGTAGAATAATTCTCGAAGACTTCGACCGCCGTACCAATAAGAAACTTTACGGCCGGTTTTGAGATGTTTGAACAATTCGAAGATATGACTTCGGAGCGGCGCCATTCCCGCTCCTCCACCGACGTACAGCATTTCGGCTTCGGTTTCTTTGATAAAGAACTCACCGTAAGGTCCAGAAATCGTGACCTTGTCACCAGGCTTGAGGTTAAAGATGAACGAGGACATCTTGCCCGGCGGAATGCCTTCAAGTCTTGGCGGCGGTGACGCGACGCGGACGTTTAGCATGATGATGCCTTTTTCGCCCGGGTAGTTTGCCATCGAATACGCACGAATTACCGTCTCGTCTACCTCGGAAGTGTATCGCCAAACATCGAACTTATCCCAGTCGGCTTGATACTCTTTGCCGATCTCAAAATCTTTGTATTGCACGATATGCGGCGGGCATTCGATCTGAATGTACCCACCGGCTTTGAAATTAACGTCTTCGCCTTCTGGCAACTCAAGCACCAGTTCCTTAATGAACGTTGCAACGTTGTCGTTAGAGCGGACGGTGCATTCCCATTTTTTGGTTTCGAAAGCTTCTTCCGGAACCTCCACGTTCATGTCTTCTTTGACGGCGACTTGGCAGGACAAGCGACAGCCTTCTCGAGCTTCCCGTTTGTTGATATGCCCTTTTTCGGTCTCGAGGATATCACCACCACCAGAATGGACTTTCACCAAACATTGGGCACAGGTTCCGCCTCCACCGCAAGCCGAAGACACAAAAATGCCCTCATTCGCCAACGTACTCATGAGTTTACCGCCGGCGGGAACCGTGATTTCTTTTTGGTTGTTGACCATGATTTTGACGTCGCCCGAGTTAACGAGAAACATTCGGGCCAACATGATCAAACCGACTAGAGCCAGAACAACAAGCGTGAATGTGGCGACGCCGAGTAAAATTTCTTGCATGGCAACAACAATTCAGAATAAGTAAAAAAGTTAGCGATTCGCGATCAACTGATGATCGCCCATCAAAACAACCACGATCGAATCTTAGATTCCCAAGAACGCTTGGAAGCCAAGGGCCATTAAACCGACGATAATGAACGTGATCCCAAGCCCACGCAGTCCGTGAGGAATGTCGCTGTACTTGAGCTTCTCGCGGATTCCGGCCAAGCCAATAATCGCGACCGCCCAACCAAAACCGCTACCAACGCCGAATACACAACTCTCAATAAACTCATATTCACGTTGTTGCATGAACAAGGTGCCACCCAAGATCGCGCAATTTACCGTAATTAGCGGCAAGAAAATTCCAAGCGTGTTGAACAACGCCGGGAAAAATTTATCGAGGGTCATTTCAAGAATCTGTACCATCGCCGCAATCACACCGATGAAACAAATCAAACTCAAAAACTCCAAGTCGTAACTTGGCAAAAAGGTTGAGCCTTCTTTGAGGAACAAATTCAAGATCAATTGGTTAATTGGTACCGTGATCGCTTGAACCACGATCACCGCGCCGGAAAGCCCGATCGCCGTTTTGACATTCTTGGAAACTGCCAAGAACGTGCACATCCCAAGGAAGTACGCGAGGGCTAAATTGTCGACGAACGCCGAACGCAAGAACAACTCAATTAATTCAAATAGGTAATTCATAGCTATGCTTCCTCCATCTGATCAGGTTTAAATGTCCGGAGGATCCAGATGAAGAATCCGATGATGAAAAACGCACTGGGCGAGAGCAGCATCAGCCCGTTGGGCTCGTACCAGCCTTGCATCACTCCATCGACCATTTCCCTTTTGGGAAAAACCGAGATCCCGAACAGTGTTCCGCTTCCAAATAGCTCACGGAAAAATCCCACGACCATTAGAATCAAGCCGTAGCCTAGGCCGTTACCAATTCCATCGAAAAAACTGTCGCTGGCTGAGTTCTTCATCGCGAACCCTTCAGCTCGGCCCATCACGATGCAGTTGGTAATGATCAAGCCGACGAACACGGCAAGTTCCTTGCTCAACGAATACGCATAGGCCTTGAGGACTTGATCCACCAAGATCACCATCGAAGCAATGATCGTCATTTGAACGATGATTCGAATGCTGCTCGGGATGTAATTTCGAATCAAGGCCACCGCCGCACCGGAGCAACCCGTGACCGCGATCACGGCAAGCGACATCGTTAACGAGGTCGACATTTTTGTTGTGACCGCGAGAGCCGAACAGATTCCTAGAATCTGCAAAGCGATTGGGTTATTGTTGAAGACTGGATCCAAGATCAAGTCTATGGCAGATGGTTTTTTACTCATCGTTGCCTCCATCTCCGGACGCAGGTGGGGTGGTGGTTGAACCAGACTTGTTCAACTCGATATAGGGACCGAAACCGTTGTCTCCCATCCAAAACTTGATCATGTTGGTGACGCCGTTCGATGTGATTGTGGCCCCCGACAATGCGTCGACGCCGTACTCATTGCCTGACTGATCGCCCTTGGATACTTTCAAAGCGACCGTTCCGTTGTCGTCGAAGATTTGCTTTTCGATCCACTTCTTTTTCCATTGTGGATTTTGGACTTCACCGCCCAAACCAGCCGTTTCGCCTTGCTGGTAATAGGTCAAGCCCTTGACCGTTTGGAAATCAGGCTCGACGGCAAAATAACCTTGCATCAAAGACCAGAGCCCCATTCCGCGAACGGGAAAGACGTAAGTCTCGATTTTTCCGTCTATCGATTTGAGAATATAGACATGTGAGAAGTTTTCGCGGTTCTTGATTGCCCCGAAGTCCTGCTTTTTTTCCAGCTCGATAGAGAGTGGGGTGTCTTTTCGTTTTGAGGCCCAAAGCTGGTCGTAAGTAGCAAGCACGTCCGGAATCGGTTTTCCTTTGGCGACTTCCATGGCAGTTTCACATGCTTCGAGGGCTTCTTTGCCCGTATTGAGATCGATGATCACTGCGGTGAATCTATCTTTAAAAACGGCCTCAGTACCTCCGCCAGCTTCGATTTCCTCGGGTGAAAACCCGGTGACTTCGAGGATGTTTTTCTTGCGATCCAGCTGTGCGTTTTGAGATTGGATTGGCTTGAGGGCGACCGACGCCGACGACACAACCAATGCACAGACCAGGCACAAAACCGTCGCCACGATAAACGTGTTTAAAACTGAGTCTTTATTAAGCGACATTGCGTAGGTTCCTCCTCTTGATGTTGGCCTGAACGACACACCAATCGATGTACGGTGCAAATACGTTCGCGAACAGAATCGCCAGCATGATGCCTTCCGGGAAGGCCGGATTGATCGAACGGACCAGCACCGTAATGAATCCAATCAAGGCACCATAAACCCACTTGCCGGTTCGAGTCATCGAAGCGGAAACAGGATCGGTCGCCATGAACACCGTACCGAAGGCAAAGCCACCGATGACGAGATGCCACTGCGGCGGAATGTTAGATGCTTCGCCCCAGATTTCGGTGGTTGGAAGTAAACCGAGCAGGAACGAGAACGCTGTCATGCCGATCAAAACACCCGCCATGATTCGCCAGGAACCGATACGGGTCATGATCAAGAAAACAGCTCCGAGTAAACAACACAAGGCCGAGGTTTCACCCATCGAACCGTGCACGTTTCCAAGTAGGAAATCCGTCCAAGTGGACCCCATTCCCTCGACTGTTTTGGCCACGCTAACGGCACCCTCTTGAGCAACCGCACCGAGCACTGTGGCTCCCGTGTAGCCATCAACGGCAGTCCAAACAGCGTCGCCGCTGATTTTAGTTGGGTAGGCAAAATACAAGAACGCTCGAGCCGTCAAAGCTGGGTTCAAGAAGTTGCGGCCGGTGCCGCCGAATATTTCTTTACCAACCACGACGCCAAACATGATTCCGATCGCGACTTGCCAGAGCGGAATCGTCGGAGGCAACGTCAGCGGAAACAACATTCCGGTGACCAAAAAACCTTCGTTGATTTCGTGTTTACGGATCACGCTAAAGATCAATTCGCAATGGCCACCGACGGCCATGCAGACCAAATAGACGGGCAAGAAATATAGAGCACCATGGAGCAGGCAACCAAGCATGCTGCCAAAGCTTAAAAATGCTCCGGGGCTCTCGCATTGGTTGTCGGCATTGAGGACGTTAACCCAGTCCGATCTCAATACGTCGAAACGCCAGTTGCCACTCCAGATCGCGTCGAAAATTGTCGCGCTCGTTGGAACGGCTTGGCCAGCGTAGATCAGTTTTTGAGCCTGATAGCCGGTGTTGTACATTGCCATGAAAATACAGGGCAGCAAAGCGATGATGACCATGGTCATCATCCGCTTGAGGTCGATCGCGTCACGAACATGCGTACTGCCGTGGGCGACTTCGCCAGGCGTGTACAGGAACGTGTCGTTTGCCTCGTACAGTGGATAAAGTTTCTCGAACCGTCCACCCTTGTGGAACATCGGCTCGATTTTGTCCAGTAGATTTCTCAACATGGTGCGTTTATCCCTCTTTCTCGATAAGGGTCAGGTTCTCACGCAAAATCGAACCGTATTCGTATTTGCCGGGGCAAACGTAGGTACATAGGGCAAGGTCTTCTTCGGACAATTCCAAAGCGCCAAGCAATTGGGATTCTTCCGTGTCGCCGCTAATCAACGCTCGCAAGAGTTGGGTCGGCAGCACGTCTAAGGGCATCACTCGCTCGTAGGTTTCTACGGGCACCATCGACCGCTTGCTGCCGCCGGTACTGGTCGTCAGCGGGAATAGTTTCCCTTTGAGCCACGAACCGCCGTAAACTTTGGTGATCGAAAATTTGTCAAATCCAGGCTTTTGCCAGCCCAGAAATTCACGCTTGGTGCCCTCTTCCAAAACCACGATTTGGTCGTGAAATCGTCCCAAGTAATTTTTCATTGGCTCCGAAGTGCGGCCAGACAAAACTGAACCGGACACAATTCGTGCGTTAGACAGGTTCGGATTTGCCGCCTGAATCGCTTCGTCAAGATTGGCACCCAGCCGAGTTTTGTAGAGGCCAGGTTTTTCGGTTTGTGGGCCTGCGATCGAGATCACACGCTCTGTCATGATCTTGCCAGTCGTAAACAAATTTCCGACGGCGATCACATCCTGGTAGCCAATCTGCCAAACGGTTTTGTTCGGGCCGACTGGATCAAGCAAGTGAATGTGTGTCCCAGGAAGTCCAGCAGGATGCGGACCCTGAAACTGTTCAAACGTAACGTTGGGAACGTTCTCACCCGGGACTCGTGAGTCATCTCGTGTGCAAACGTATGTCTTGCCAGGAGTTAGTTTGCTGATCACACGTAAACCGGCGATAAATAAATCGCTGTTTGCGGCAATGATCAGTTCAGGCTCAGCGGCCAATGGATTGGTGTCCATGGCCGTTACAAAAATTGAATGAGCCTCAGAGCCCAGTGCAGGGGTCCGGCTGAAAGGGCGAGTCCGCAAAGCTGGCCAAACGCCCGCGTTGATCATTTGGGATTCGATGGTTTCGCGATCAAGATTCGCGAGATCAGAAAACGACTCGAAAGTCACTTCGGCGTCGCCGTTGAGCTCGATCTCAATCGACTCGAATTTTCGCTTCGGACCGCGGTTGATCGCTGTGACCGTCCCGCTGCCAGGCGAAGTGAAAATCACGCCCTCGGTTTTTTTGTCTGCGAATACCGGTTGGCCAAGCGAGACGGAATCGCCTTCGTTGACGAGCATCGTTGGTCGCATTCCGACATAATCGTCCGCCAGAATGGCAACTGATTTGACTTCTGAGCCGGGCAAAATGTCTTGCACGGGCTTGCCGGAAATCGGCAAGTCGAGTCCTTCTTTAAGTTGGTAAACCATATGTTTTGCTTTTTTAGCGTGGTGGCCAATCCAGGTCGCGAAACGCGCCTGCTTAATCACTAAGTCGTTCGGACGAGGCTGACATCGTGAAAAATTTCACAGGGATTCATCGAAAAAAACACGCTTTTTGGATTCAAGCGTGCAAAATACTTCCGTACCGGCGTCCAGCCCCAACTGCCAGCAACATTCGCAGTAATTGATTCCGACAATGGTAAATGATTGACGAAATTCAGCAATCACTAATCTCACAACCTTGTGCAATTCTTTGTTGTCGTAATTGTTACATTGGCAACCTTATTCGTAAATGCCATATTGAGGTTCATCCCCAAGATCGACGGTTCGCCACGTTTTTTTCAAACTGAATCGTTCATTATCGGGAAGCTGCAAGAATGCGTCGATATGCAAACGGCTTGGAATCTTCCAGTCGGCAATTCTAATGTCGGCCAAAATGCCCCTGATTCAAATGGCAGGTTTGAATCAGGCAGCTCCCGGACTCTGGGTGGTTTGGAGGGTGACTCGAAACGGCTCAATGAAGTCAAAAAATAGTTTGTAGTTACTAATGACGTAGGTAGAACGCAACTTTCCGGGCGAGTTGCACAAATAACGCTTGGGCGCAACTACCAGGATTGAATGAGTCCATGCGAAGGCGTGCAGGCCCCGCAAAGCCCCTATTCTGCGCATTGGCAGCGATATGAATTCTGATTCTGGAAATCAATGGCGCAACTTGCGTTGTAGTGCACAAATGTATAGAATTCATATGTCCACCATCCGGGAGCCGTCGATGCTGCAAGAATCACTTACCAAACGCCAACAAACCATCTTCAACTTTATTCGTAGCAGGATCGAGGATCGCGGATATGGACCGACCATACGCGAGATCGCTGACGAAATGGGATTCAAGTCTCCCAATGGAGTAATCTGTCATTTGACGGCACTTCAGAAGAAGGGATTGATCAACCGAACCAACAATCGCTCCCGATCGATTGTGTTGACTGATGAAGTTAACGAAGAGCTGAATGGTTTCCCGTTGGCCGGTAGGGTCGCGGCCGGTGCATTAATGGAGGCCGTTGAGCAAACCGAACGTTTGGACGTCTCAGCCCTGTGGCCCAAAAAGGGAACCTACGTACTGGAGGTGGACGGCGATTCCATGATCGACGCCCAAATTGCGTCAGGCGATTATGTAGTGGTCAAACGCCGGCACACAGCTTCTCGTGGAGATATCGTGGTTGCCAGAACCTCCGACGGCGATGCCACGTTGAAATACTGGTTCCCCGAGAAAAATCGGATTCGCTTACAGCCCGCCAATAGCACAATGAAGCCGATCTACTCACGAGACGCTAAAGTCATCGGGGTTGTGATCGGCGTGATCCGAAACCTAGCATAGTCCCGAACCCAATCTGCACGACAATCGACGCATGAGCAAATGTGACCATGGCCTACGTCTGGCCTACGTCTGGCCTACGTCTGGCCTACGTCTGGCCTACGTCTGGCCTACGTTCCTTACGACTTACCGCGGTGTCGAAGCTGATCCAAACCCGCGGCGCCGATGATGATCCCACCGATCACCATTTCTTGAACCCATTTGGGCCAATCAACCTGTTGGCCACCCATGTTGAGAATCGTAATTAGCAACGCCCCGATAATGCTTCCCAGAATCGTGCCTTCGCCACCCATCAGGCTGGCGCCTCCAATGACGACCGCTGCGATCACAAATAGCTCATAAGAGATTCCAGTCGTCGGCTGCCCGATTCCGCTGATGAATGAAAACTGCATCAGCCCCGCCAGGCCGGCGAAGAAGCCCGCCAGCATGTACACAATCAACTTGGTGCGGCCAACCTGGACGCCGCACAACCTGGCCGTTTCCTCGTTGGATCCTACGGCGTAGATGTGCCTTCCTAATCGTGTGTACCGCAAGATCGCCGCGGCTCCGATCGCGGAAACCAGCAAAATCCAGACTCCTGGCGGCAACAGCATCCAGGAGCGATCAGGATTGGTAAGAGTCGGATCCATGATTGTGCTAATCCAGCAGTCGACCTCTGGATAGATGTCTTTTTCATCTGCAATTCCTTTGGCCAGCCCCCGGAATATTCCCATGGTTCCCAGCGTGACAATGAATGGCGTGATTCGAAATCTCACGATCATGGCACCATTGGCCAGCCCCGCCAGCGTGGCCAACACGATTGAACCCAATATCGCAGCGACGGGGAGTCCGATTGGATATCGATTGATCAGAAACACTTCGCCCGTTTTTAGATTAAGAATCCAAGCGACGCCAACCACCGTGAGTGCAATGATCGCCCCCACCGAAAGGTCGATTCCAGCGGTAATGATTACCAGCGTCATTCCCAACGCTGCAGTCGCATAGACCGCACTTTGCCTCGCAATACTTTCCAGGTTTCGGGGTGTATAGAAGGCACCGTCTTCGATCTGCCAAGCGAAAAAGCCGAACACGATGATCAGGACAGTAAATCGGCCCAGCAAATTAGCCGAGCTGGAGCGCCAGATAGACGGTGTCGATTCTAAAAGCGGATCTGCCATTTAACTCAATTTCTCCAACGCCCGAATCCGTCCGCTCGTTCGAACGTTCTTCGTCTGACGTTACTCTTTGAATGTTTACTGTTGGCCTGTGGCGACCATCATTAGTTTGTGTTCGTCCCATTCCTCAACAGGCCGCGTCTCGCTTAGCTGCCCCCGGTCCATCACCGCAATCTCATCGCAGACACCAAGCAACTCGGGGAGGTAACTGCTCACCAGCAAGATTGCTTTGGGCTCGCGGCCAGCTGCCGGGTCGCCGACCGCAAGTTCGTTGATCAGCCCATAAATTTTCGCCTTGGAGCCCACGTCGATTCCCCGTGTCGGTTCATCCAATAGCCAGACGTCAACGTCGGCGTGAAACAGCCTGGCGATCGCAATTTTTTGTTGATTGCCACCGGACAGGGAAGAGACCGGTGCGGTGGGACCGCCACATTTGATCTCGACTTTCTCGATCCACTGACGCGATTGCTGATTCTGGTTGGATGGCAGGACCAGTCGACGAAAAATCGAATTGCCGACGCCAAGCCCCGCAAGTTTCGCCAGGGTAATGTTGTCGGCAATTGAGAGGTTGAGCGCAAGACCTTCTTGCTGGCGATCTTCGCTGACCATGCCCATGCCTCGGCTCCACTGAGTCGCTGGAGAGGCGGGGCCATTGAAAACACCAAACTTGATTTCGCCTTGGGTGACTCGGTCCAATCCGAAAATCGCCCGCATCATCTCCGTCCGCCCGGCTCCGATCAATCCAGAGATTCCCAAGACACTTCCTCGGCGAACCTTCAGTGTCGCAGACTGTGGTTTCTCAACGCCTGCCAATTGATCAATCTCAAGCAGAACTTCTCCGCCGCGTTTTCGATTCGAGCGGGGGTACAAGTCATTGACTTCCCGCCCTACCATCATTGCCACCATCTGTTCGGCGGAGGTTCTTGCGGTCTCCGCTGAGCCGACCGATTGCCCATCCCTGAGAACCGTGATTTTGTCACTGATTTCTTGGACTTCTTCGAGGAAGTGAGAAATGTAGATCACCGAGATGCCACGCTTTTTCAGACGCAAAATGAGTGAGAACAATTGCTCGATGTCCGAACGCGTCAAGCTGCTCGTGGGCTCATCCAGAATCAGAACCTGACAATCCAACGCAATCGCACGGGCGATCTCAACCATCTGCTGGCGTGCCAATGAAAGCTTTCGAACCTCGATGCTGGGGTCGACATCTCTCAGCCCGATTTCCGAGAGCGCCTCACTCGCGCGTTTGCGAACTTCTTTCCATTTGACGAACGGGCCCCGGGTGGGTTCAACGCCCAGCAAGATGTTCTCCATCACCGAGAGATGCGGGGCTAATGACAACTCCTGATAGATCATCGCGACACCCGCCGATCGGGCGGCGTACGGATTCTTCGGGCGATATGTTTTGCCGTCAACCTGCATCTCGCCCGAATCGGGACGATGGGCACCTGACAAGACCTTCATCAACGTGCTCTTGCCAGCACCGTTCTCACCTACCAAAGCCAAAACTTCGCCAGGAAAGACTTCCAGCTCCACATCACGCAACGCCTTGGTCGGGCCAAAGCTTTTGCAGATTCCCCGCATTTGCAGACGGGGCCTGCTTTTTTGAGTGGACGTTGGCATAGGAAATGGGACGTTGATGGTTGCTCTTGATCTTGGGAGTGAACGGATCGGCGAAAACGAAAAGGCTGGAAAACTCACCCCCGCTAAATCAACAGACGCTCTAGCGCTGACAGAGCACTAACAGCGATAACGTTTAAGAATGAAAGCAAACACTCTATTTAGCTCCAACCAAAGCACGAATCGCTGGCTCGTTTTCGATTCGCTCAGCCGTCACCAATTCGACTCCGGTATCGACTTTTGCAGCGACTTTTTCACCCCTGAGGTGCTTCACGATTGTTTCGACGGCAATGTAGCCCATCTTTTTTGGATCTTGCGAAACGAGGGAGTCGATGTCGCCAGCTTGAAGACTTTTGATCAGTTTAGGTGATGTATCAAATCCTACGAATGTAAGATCCATTTCGACATTACTCTTGCGTAGGTCGCTCAAAGCTGCGTTCATCCCCAACGCTGCATTAAGATTGCAAGCGAAGACGCCGTCTAATTCCAGCGTGCCGTTTTTGATAAAACCTTCTAGTGTATTGGACGCAGTTTTCTTGCAGCCGGCGACTTGGCCGTCTTCTGGGTAAGGATCGGCAACCACCTCCATGCCCGCTTGGGTGACTGCGGCCATGAATCCCTTCGCGCGGTTTTCCGTGCTCGCGGTGCCTTGGACATAGCGAAGGACCATGACCTTCTTATCTCCGGATCCCAGTTTTTCGATCATACGCTTTGCTCCCAGTCCGCCTCCAGCGACGTTGTCGGTCGCCACGAAAGCCGTATGCTTGTCGCCGTTGAGAGACGAGTCGAAGACGACCACTGGGATCCCTGCCGATACCGCGCTGGCCACTGATTTTGCCGTGGCCATATTATTCAACGGGGCAATTGCGATTCCATCCACGCCCAAGTTGATCATGTTTTCGATGATGTTATTTTGCTCAGCAATCTCGGTTTCGGTTAACGTGCCCTCCCACTTAAGCTCAACGTCCAAATCCTTGGCTGCCTCTCGGGCTCCTTGTTCGACGGTTTCCCAGAACTCGCCCCCAGTGCTTTTGGGGATCGCGGCGATCACCAGCTTTTTCGAGCCGTCCTCGGACTTGGCTCCGCTTTTCGCTTTCGAAGAACTTGAGTCGCAACCTAGCAAACCAGTTGACAAAATAAGGGCAACGGAAAGTGTCAAAAGTGAAAGTGGCTTCATCTTGATAGTCCCTGGTCTCGAAAGAACACCGTAAAAAACAGATTCAAATGCTTCGACAGTTTAAACGGCCCACCCAAAAATTGAAAGTAACTCGGCTGTCGTTTGGATTGAGAATGAATCACCGGTGGCTCGGGATTTCGGCCTACTGAGCAATCCATCAATCCCGTATTTTGAAAGGCCATGAAACCAGATTTTTCGGTCGGGTGGGCTGAGCAATGACCGGGAAGTACGATCTAACGAAGAACAATCGCTGCTATCATTCACCCGTCGTTACAGGCTTGTGAAGGTGGCAAGTCAGATAAATAGTGAGATTGACTTGCGGATGGGGTGAACGGAGGAACTCGATCGCCTCCGATTCTGACTTGTATGTCATAGCTTGTCAGTCGGGCAAGAAAATCGGCTGACCATCTCATTCGTGCCTCACCCATTGCAATCCATCTTTACCTTTTTGGTTTCTTCGCATGGCTATTAAATTCAAGGACTTTCCTGCCTCTTATCGGTATTCGCAAAAAGGGATTGCGTTTGCCTTGTTGGCTTTGATTTCGATCAGAGCCGCGTTTCAACCGAATGTCCCTTGGCTAGCAAGGATCTTCGCGGGTTCCGCGGTGGCAGTAATCGTTTGCTCATCGCTCATCTTGAGTAATTACGTTGTCGCCCGATACCCGTTCCTTTCGTTGGTAGAACCGGAAGACGGAGACTACTTCTCAAAGTATTTTTCCGCCGCCGGAGGATGGCTCTATAAACTGCTCAAGTTCGTCGGGATTTTGGTCACCGTCGTTGCGTTGGGTTCATTGTTTTCATTAGGGATTGATAGTGTCTACCGAGTCCTAGTCGTGGCGTACCTCATGGTCATGCTAGGATTCTTGATATTCTTCAACTTTGTTTATGACTCGATCAAGCATCCCACAGTCACGACTTTGATTCGTGCCACGCTCGGGCTTGGGATTGTCTTGTTTCCATTTTTTATTCCAAGCTTGGTCATTGGAAGTTTGCGATGCAAACTACTGTTGGATTCGGAGGATTTCTGAAGGGGCGCTGATGAAAGATAAGTTTGACTTTACGTGATCCAAGGGAGGTTGGCAGAGCATCCAATTTCATATTCCTGACTCGTTATATGCGAAATCTGTTGACCACATGCAATTTGAGCATCAATTCGAACCCCTCGTGGGGAGATGGAATCTCAAAATCGCCATCAAAACGATGGGGCGCTGCCAAACGGGACGACTCTTCGCGCGTGGATTGGCATTTTCTTGAGCGAAAACGAAGTGGTAAGGAATTTCCCGCGGGTTAGACTGCTTGCAAAGCTCTTTCGACCAATGCGTTTGACGCCGAAGGCCGACTCCTCCATAAATCTATTTTCGAAAAAAAACCAGATGGAACAAAATCCGTACCAGGCACCGGCCGTTGAAATCGCTTCGGTTCAGACTTGGAATTCCACTTTGGCTGGCTCCAAGCGACTGCATTTTTTGTGGCCGATTGCGTTCGCGATGAATCTCCCTGTTCCGTTTCTGTTCGGCGTTGCCTTCATGGCGTGGAGCTCAGTTTGGGCTTTAGTTGTCATCGCATTCTTCATGCTGCTAGCGGGTTTTCCGTTGTGTGCTCGGTATCCAAAGTTCGGAATGCGATTAGTCGCAGGAAGTTTCTTGACGGCGGCATCTCAGGTGTTTCCAGTCTTGCAATTTTTTGCTGGGCTGATTGCGATTCAATTCGTCAGTCTGATGGGAATGGCGATTGGTGCTCCAGAACCGGTGGGCGGCGCGATCACAACTGTAATTCCTAACATCGTAGAAATCGCATTGTTAACGCTCACTACCGGTCTCATCGTTGCGGCAGCAGCCTTCGTTGCGGGCGGCTTGATTTTGATGATCTTTCCTTCCGCTGCCAATCTGATAAACCCAGGCTTCGAACCCGATGAAGCTGATCCTTGAAATTTAAGTCATCCAAAGACCGTGATTAGCAGGCAGCTAAATGAGTCCATTTTTGACAGTCCGTAAGTTCAATGATCTAAAGCCCCGTCGTAGAAATATGAAATTAAGCGACGTTGGAAACGGACATTTTTGGTAACCCATGCGAGACGAATTTCTAAACACATATGAATTCGTGATGTATTTGTCTGTTGGGTACTCCCTCTGTTTGTTGACACGCGTCGTTTTTGGACCGCCTTCTTTTCATCGATCCAAAGTAACGGAGCAGGCTGGTGCGTGCGATGCCGGTGACTCGATTGGATAGAGCCTGCTCAAAGTGCAATGAACTGTTTGGCGAAAGCGACGTGATTTGTATCGATTGCGTCGAATGGAATCGTATTACTCTCGCTCGGACAGGCGTTGAGAAAAGTGAACTGCAAAAAACACGACGTTGGCGACTGCGAACACGACTGCGAGCATGATCAATCCGTTTCCGACATTGAAATTATGTTCAACATCGTAAACGGCGTAGCGTCTGCCGAGCACCTCTTGCCTCGCGGCCCTTTCATACTGGTTCCACAGAAACGAACTCAGAATGAGCGTCGCTAAGATCCCTGCTGTGGCAATATTCAGCAGCGCTAGTGACTTCCAGTCAACCTTCTTGTTTGACGATGAAAGCTTATGGTCTCTTGGCGAACGGTATGGGTTTTTACCGGTAGGTTGCATGTTTGTTTAGTTGGCGATGTTGTCTGAGATTCGTTCACACTTGAGCCGGGAGACAAAAAACATCTCGCTCAACTCAATAGCGCTCTTTCCAATCTAGCCCTGAGGAACAGGGGGATTACTAAGTGTCCGTATTTTTGTGAGGATTGAGTCGTTGATGTTTGCGCCTTTCGACGATGGTGGCAATCACAAGATACACCATGAGACTGATTGTCCCAGAATAGGCACCAAAGAATCCGCCAAGCATTGCCGATTGTGCCACTCCGGCGATGTTAGATTGGTGAATTGTTTTTTCGATTGTAACGTATGAAAAGTAATAGGTTCTCGCGGCGTTCATTAACGATCCAACAAGAATTGCAACGGAGAAAAGCGTCGCCCCCGAGATCCTATTAGAAGCAACTATCCCGTACCGGACAGAAAATCCGGCAAACAACGGAACCAAAAAAAACGTTAAGAAGTAAGCGTCTGTCGGCGAGTAAACTCCGAGCGCAAATAGAAAGCACACTAAAAGGTTTAGCGAAAACAGCCATCGAAGGTTGAATCGAATCATCTTATCTTTTGAATCCGCCTTTTTAACTTGGTGCCATGATGGCCAGCCAAAGCTTGGCCCATGTTACCAGAGGCACATCGAAGACCTTCGTGAT
>JBLINZ010000112.1:0-14893 GCA_047639375.1 Mariniblastus sp.
AATAAGTTAAGGTAATACGCGACAGAAATCACGTACGCAAAGACAAGTACCCAAGATGCGACCGTCTCGATCAGTTGCACGCTCTTTGGAATTCCCTTCACTCCGATGCGGTCATACTCCAGAATGTTGAAACGAATCGCGGCCCCGATGGAGTAGGAAGCAAGACACAGTCCAGCCATCACCAGAACGGAGTAAATTCCATAGTCGCGTTCGAGAATGGGCCCCAAGACAAGAAATCCACTCCCGATAATCGACGCCAATGGCGTTACCGTGGCCCGCCATGTCCGCCATTGAATCAGCCTCGGATTGAAGACAATCAACAACGCGATTACCGTGCCGACAATCACCAAAATATTGTTGATCAACTCATATGTCATGGGTCACCGTAGGTTGAAACTCTTCCCATTGGATGCGAACCACTTGGTGCAGCCGCAAGGACTATCGCGGAGGGGATATCGGATGTCATGACAACCAACGCTACGAGTGTTACGGAATGTTACCCACAGCGAGCCAAGACACTTCTAGGTTGATATGTTCAAACTGGAAACGCGGGGAATTGAATTTCTACGCTCAGACCTTTTGGTTGATTGGTCGCGTGGATAGTTCCGCCGTGAAGTTCGATGATTGATTGACAGATGCTCAAGCCAAGGCCGTTTCCTTGGCGTATTGTTCGTTGGCGCGATTGATCGACTTGGAAAAAACGATCGAAAATCTTGTCAAGTTGATCCTGAGGGACGCCGGGGCCATGGTCGCGAAAAGTTAGCCGTGAAATCATATCGGTGCTAGTCAATTCGATTTCAACTTTGCCGCCTGGCGGGCTAAATTTTATAGCGTTGTCAATCAGGTTGTTGACGACTTGGCGGAGTTTTGACTCATCTCCGTGGACTCGGACGTGGGCTTGGAGATTGGGTGTTATGGTGATCTCTTTCTCTTCGGCAACACCAGAAAAGACATTGACCGACTTGGCAATGAGCTGACCCAAATCGACGGCATGAAAGTTGACGATGTGGTTAGTCGTATCACTTTCCGCCAATTCCAGTAATTGGTTGACGAGGTGACGAAGCTGTTGACATTGCTCGCTGACGGTTTCCAGCTCTTCCTGGTATACGGCTGGCGTACGGCTCATTTCGAGCGTGACCTCAACGCTAGTTTGGATCGCGGTGATCGGTGAACGCAGTTCATGGGCTGCGTTGGCCACGAACTCTCTTTGGCTATTAATGTATTTCGCAATCTGGTCAACGAAGGAATTGATCTCGGTCGAAATCTGATCCAACTCATCACCCGTCCCACGAATTTCCAAGCGACTATGGAGGTTCGATGGATTGAGCGAGCGGGTGGTAGCAATGATCTGGCGCACGGGCTGAGTCGCGTGTCTCGCTAGAAAAAATCCGCCGATCGGCGCGACGAGTAAAAGGCCGCCCCCAATCAATAACATGATTTTTGTTAGCTGCCAGATGTCATTTCGAATGAATTCAGTCGGTTCACCCAAAATGATGACTTTTGTGTTTATTTCGGGCGTTTGCAACTGATGGGTGACAAGCAGTCTTTCTTTCGTTTGAGTGAAAGCAAAGTCAGGATTGGAAGGAATGGCAGTTAACTCTGCTGAGTCCTTGGGAAAGTTGCCGCTTTCCCAGATCGTTTGTTCGCCCTCAACTAGTTTGGCAAACCATCCGTGCTGGGCGTGACTCAGGATCTTGCGTTCGAATTCCTCATTGATCTTAGATTGATTCGGGTGCAGCTCTATGATCGCCAACTCCAATTCAGTTAGCTCCTCGCACAGCAACGACTTGGCTTCGTTTTCGATGGTGATTCGCATGGCTACTCTAACTGCGAACAGGGCTAATAGAGCCGCAATCAAAACAACCACAGTGTTCCAGAGCGTCAGACGAAACCTTAGAGTTCTAAGTAGCTTCTTTGGCAAAACAAATCCCTTGGGTGGTCAAAATGTTCAAAAAAACGGCGAGAGCGAACGGACACAAGCTCGAGCTTATTCCTGAACCAATCTGCAAGGCCATTATACAGGAGCTTCAGCAGGACGCATTCATCGAATAGCCGCGGCCGCGTACCGTTGTGATTCGCGACTGGCCGTCGGTATCCAGTTTTTTCCGCAACCTAGTTACATGGACTTCGATTACGTTGGTTGGCCCGTCCCACTCAAACCCCCACACATGCTCGCATAGCATTTTTCGCGTAACCACCTGTCCAGCGTGCCGCATCAGCAATTCAACAATGTTGAATTCCGTCGGAGTCAATTCAACCTCGCGTTCAAGCAAATAGGCCATTCGGTTAGAAAGATCGAGTTTCAAGTCGCCGCAGTTAAGTTCGGGAGCCGGTCGTTGACTCGATCTGCGGGATAACGCTTCGATGCGCGCTTTGAGTTCAGCGAACGCGAATGGTTTGACTAAGTAGTCATCGGCACCTGTTCCCAAACCGTCAACTTTATCTTGAACGGCTCCCTTGGCCGTCAGAACAATTACTGGCGTGTTGATTCCTTCATCGCGAAGACAGCTGAGGACTTCAAGGCCGGGGATTTCTGGCAGCATCAAGTCCAGCACGATTACATCAGCTTGCTGTGAACGAGCTTTCTCAAGTCCAGTTTTGCCGTTGATGGCCCATGAGCACTCGTGACCCGCTTCTTGAAACCCTTGGACAAGAGATTTTCCAATGGTTCGATCGTCTTCGATTACAAGAATGTTCATGGGCCAAGCACGCATAGAATGTTGTGGAATTCTAGAATCTTAGAATCTTAGAATTGATGATCCGCTCTGATAAGATGGATGCAAACCTACCTTACGGAATTGTAAGTAATCTGGCTGATTCAATTGATAAGAAATGGGGGATAATGTGATAGTTGCTTAATGAGTTTTGGATTGGAGGGCAGAATGTCCGATTTCACTCACTGGAGGGTGATGGTGGTTGTGATGTTCTACGCTGGTTGGGCGGCCGCTGAGTATGCATTTGAATATCGCAAAACCCAATCAAACCGACATAAATCAGATTGAAGCCATCAACAGAGAACCGCAACCTGCGAAACTCAAGCCACGTGCCAACTGTCATCGGTTGCTGTGCTTGCTCGTCTCGTTTTGCCTCGGACTCGTCGCATGCGTGTCGATTGTCAAACTGGAGGCGAAACAGGATGCGTATAAACAGTTTGTGTCTTCGGCAGGATTTAGCGTAGTTTGCACGCCAGTTGAAACGGGCGACAAACTTGAAAATCAACACACCCAAAATGGAATTTCAAGATCGACTGGACAACTCGTTGGCCACGGCCTGTCAAAGCCGTGCAAGATTCCCAACATGGACAGCCCTGAAGGCCCTGTCAGTCAGTCATTGACCAGTCTGGGCATCCGATTGCAAATTTGATTTCAGCTTTTTCCACAGCAATGATAGGAAATGGTGCAAGAAACCGAATGAGCAGAAATAGTTCCATGGCAATTTATGATTACGATCAAAACCAATCCCAAGTTTTCAAATCAATTGGGCAGTTTACCGAGCAATCGACAAAGTCCCTTTCAGTTTCAGCTTTGAATCTTCGCCAATTGATTGACTTGGGTGAATTCCAACAAGCATTGGGGCTTCTCAAGGATTACCCAGAAGAAGGCGAATTCACGAACGCGAAAGCGGTGTTATTGATGCGAACAGGAAAGCCTCGCGAAGCAGCGAATCTGCTCAGACGCCATGTTTGGGATCTCAAGACCTTCACTATGAACTTGAATGTGTCTGAGCATGTACGACTAAACTTTGCAACTACATTGTTAATGACTGGGCATGTCGCGGGATGCGCTGGAATCATTCGCTCACTCAATGGCGAAGTAAACGAGCAAGCGAATGCGTTACTTAACGCGATGAGAAGCTGGGAGGAATCGCTTTCGGTACTTAGATGGCTGGATTGGAAAATCTGTGGTATCGAGCACTTGAAAGGCGAGTTTTCAATCGGTAGCGATCTGGGGCGTTTTGGATGGGAACCGAAATTTGTTCCCATGCGTGAGAAACTGAGCACTGCCGTCAATGCAAGTTCGCGGCACCATGACTTGGCCTGCTAACTCAACGTGAGTCAAAATTGAATGCTCCCACTGGCGAACCGCAGCGGGAGTTTTTCGAAAGCTTGCCTGGGTGAGCGGGGTGTCGTGCCTGCCGCCGGCTACGCTTTAGAGCAGGCGACTACGCTACGTTTAGGTAAGGTCGCTCCCCTGCACTACCCGGTTGGGTTTGTGATTCTCTCGGCTGATGGGGGCCCCGATTTTCGACTTCTATGAAACTAGCTTACGAACCTTACGAGATTGTAAGCAAACTCCATTCTTCGCATTTACGCACTTGTCGATAGAGTATAAGCCGACTCGACTTGGACGATCCTCATCAAATTTTCGACAATATGAATTCTTCAGCATCGCTACGACAGCAGGACACAGTTTCCTCAGAATCTTCGCTGATGCCTGACTCGATCTTGCAAGCAATTGAACACGGTGCGCATCTACTGCCGGCGCAAGGTCCAATCACTGCGTTCGTGCACCATAACACTTTGCACGCATTTGAAGACCTGGATTTTGACACTGCCGTTCGCAAGGGTGGCAGAGTATTTGGATGCCATCCGTATCTGCCTGAAAAAAACTATCGTGAAATGGTGACCAGCGGTCGCATTCGGAACCAAGATATTGAAGCGGTGTTGATTGAACACCTCGGTGATCGAGCCGAAGATTTGCTTGGCTTTCTAGGAACTCGATTTAGTCTGTACCGGGCGATTCTTGGCCATTCTCTGCACGACGGGCCGTCGGTTGATTTGCGTTGGGTGATCGGTGACACCAATGCATTGAACAAGTTTCGAGACGACGCGCCCGACGGAATCAAGAAACTATTCATCGAGGATACGCGACAGTGGGTCATGCGGGATCTTCGAAACAAAAACGTAATAACCGCTGATCAAGCATCGCCACGGATTCCCGAAAGCCTGCAAGCCAAGATTCGTCAGCTTTTCAGTCTGTTTGACATTGCAAAAATTGAAAGCTGGTCAGAGGGGAAGTGGGAATCGTTTGTGCTGCATTTGCTGTGGAAGATATGTGAAGAGGGGGCGGCTCAATGCGGCGACGAGGAGGAGTCTGAATCAATTCCCAAGCACTTGCGCCATCGCGATTGGTTGCTCGATCTGACTTGCGAAGATTCCGATGAATTGGTTCACGAATTGTTGATCCCTTTTTGTGCGGCTTTTCTGGATCAAGGATTCAGCAACTGGCAACTTGCTGACCGAGACAAAGGTTTCTTTTCTGCGTTCGTCGAGTTGTACGGAAGCAGTACCGGCTTGGCCAAGCCTTGGCGACGCGGTTTGGCTGCGGAATTACAGCGACATAAGTTTCAGGAAATATCGCCAATTGAATCGATTCGCCAGTCACTTGATGAACTAGGGGTTCACGACAGCGAAATGGAATCGTTTGTTGGCGATACGTTGCTCGCCCTCCGTGGATTTGCCGGCATGTTGTGGCAATTGGAATCGCGTGGTGACCGTGTTAATCGCGCAATGCCCGCCGGAACATTGGTTGAGTACCTCGCGATTCGATTGATTCTCGATCGCTTAGCCATTAGGCATGTCGCGAAAGTTAACACGGTTTTTACCGATGAGCTATCAACACTGCGACCTTGGGTAGACAGCCAAATTGACAGACGCCACAACAACGGAACAACGCAACAACAACGCAACGCTTTTCGCTTGTTCGAGCTAGCTCAACTTCTCAATTGGAAACCGAGAAGCCTGGCGCAAAACTGTCCGGCGGAGTGGAAGCGGATTGTCTCGGAACTCAATAAATTCTCTGGTATCGAGCGAAGGCAGGTCTACCATCTGGCGTACGAACGCAAATACCGAAACGAAACGTTAGATGCCGTTCGCGCTCACTCGTTACGCAGCAGAGAATTGCCCCGTCGAGAATCGCCTGCCGTGCCCGAATTTCAAATGGTCAACTGCATTGACGAACGAGAAGAGTCTTTTCGTCGCCATCTCGAAGAGATTTATCCAAGTTGCGAGACTTTTGGAGCCGCGGGATTTTTTGCGATTCCGATGTATTACCGTGGCGCAGCGGACGCCCATTTTACTCCTCTTTGCCCAGTCGTGATTAAGCCAGATCACCATGTGCGGGAAGAGGTGGTCTATTCGCTCCGAGACGACGCCTCAAAAAGAAAACGAGCTCGACGAACCATTGGGACGGTGACGCATCGCGTGCACATTGGAAGTCGAACACTGACGGGTGGCTGGCTTGGGACTGCCTTGTTGGGATCACTGGCAACGTTTCCTTTGGTCGCAAGAATACTATTTCCGCGGATGACTGCTCAATTGCGAGGCTTGATGGGTGGTTTCGTCAAACCGCCGGAAGTGACTCGGCTTCAGCTGGAGCGAGATCCGCAGTTCCCCCCTGGCCCTTCCAAAGAACAGCTTGGATTTACAGTCGATGAGATGGCAAGTACCGTGGAACGACTCCTCCGCGACATTGGATTGACCAAGCACTTTGCCAGAATCTTTTTCGTTTGTGGACATGGCTCTGCCAGCCTGAACAATCCACACGAAGCCGCGCACGACTGTGGTGCATGTGCTGGTGGCCGCGGTGGGCCGAACGCTCGAGCGTTTGCCCAGATGGCAAATGACCCCCGGGTGAGAAAGCTGGTAGCGGCACAAGGCTTGGAGATTCCTGAGGAAACTATTTTCGTGGGTTGCTACCACAATACGTGTGACGATAGCGTCACCTACTATGACCTCGATCAAATCCCAGCGACTCATCAAGCCGAATTCGAGACAGCTGACTCTGCGATCCTTGAAGCAAGAAAACGTGACGCACATGAGCGGTGTCGTAGATTTGAATCTGCTCCCTTGGATTTGTCTTTTGGGGACGCGTTAGTGCATGTTGAGGGTCGGGCCGAAGACCTATCTCAAGTTCGTCCTGAGTACGGCCATGCCACAAATGCCCTTTGTTTTGTTGGGAAACGCAAATGGAATCGTGGTTTGTTTCTCGACCGCCGCGCTTTCCTGCAATCCTATGATCCCCAGCAAGATGACGAGAATTTCGCAATCCTCGAGCGCATTCTGCAGGCGGTCATTCCTGTTTGTGCGGGCATCAATCTCGAGTATTACTTTTCGTTTGTGGATCCGGTCGGATACGGCTGTGGAACCAAGTTGCCGCACAATATTACTTCCTTAGTCGGCGTGATGAATGGTGCGGGTAGCGATCTTCGCACTGGTTTGCCTTGGCAAATGGTTGAGATCCATGAACCCGTACGCTTGCTCTTCGTCATTGAGGCGACCGACGAAGCCATGCATAAAATCATTTCTCAGAATGAAGCGATCAAGAAACTTGTCGATGGCAAGTGGGTTCAGTTGGCAATCTTGGATGCAGAGAATTCTGAAATCAAACATTATCGGAATGGCCGGTTCGAAATCTACAAGCCAGAAACAGACGAGCTGTCAAAAGCACCAAACTCCGTCGATTGGTATCGCGGTTGGCGAGATCATTTGAAATTTGCCAGCGTTGGCACGGAGTTTGGAGCCTAGTATGAATCTCGAACTTGTTTACCAAATATTTGGCATCACCACGATCGCCAGCCCGCTAGTGTTGTTGGCCGTTCTCGGCGTGCCCGCATTGGTTGGGTACAAACTTTCCGAACACTCGATTGCGCGCCTAATCTATTTTGCAGTGGTCATTGGTCTGCTGTCCGCGATTGTGGTCCTGGTTTCCATGCTGTTCAGCGGGGATCGCCATGTGCCGATTGAGCTGGGCAACTGGATCAACTTGCCTGAGCAGCATTTTCATTTTCACTTGAAATTTGTGTTTGACCGCTTAAGCGTGCCCTTTGTAATTCTCACTTTTTTGTTGTGTGGAACCATTGGTGCATTTACGACGCGGTACCTCCATCGCGAGCAGGGATTCGTGCGGTTTTATGTGGCCTACGCCATGTTCATGCTTGGAATGATCTTCGCAACTTTAGCGGGAACGATCGAGGTCTTGTTTTTCGGTTGGGAATTGGTGGGGCTTTCATCGGCTCTCTTGATTGCGTTCTTTCACGAACGAAGAAGCCCGGTTAAGAACGGATTGATGGCGTGGTGTGTTTACCGAGTCGCCGATGCGGCTTTTCTGATCGCCGCGGTATTAATGCACCACCTAACAGGCGCAGGCGATTTTGATGTCTTGATGGGACAGGGAGCATGGCCCGAAGGCGTCGCGAGCATCACCGCAGCCCAAGCAATCATTGTCGGCCTGTTACTGATCGTGGCTGCCGCTGGAAAGTCTGCGTTGGTTCCGTTTTCTGGATGGCTGCCACGGGCAATGGAAGGGCCGACTTCATCGAGCGCAATTTTCTATGGAGCGTTATCGGTTCACCTGGGCGCGTTTTTATTGCTAAGAATCAGTCCCATTCTTGAGCTTTCAATTTGGCTTTCGGGAACGGTAGTTATTCTTGGACTATTAACTGCGTTGTACGCTTCGTTAGCCGGACGCGTTCAGTCCGACATCAAAACTGACCTGGCGTACGCCTCACTGACTCAAGTCGGAATTATCACCGTCGAAATTGGACTTGGATTTCGGTACATCGCTTTGATTCACATCTTAGGCCATGCGGCGCTGCGAACTTTGCAACTGTTGCGAGCACCGACGTTACTACACGACTACCACGTGCTCGAAAACGCCTTGGATGGACATTTGCCGCAAAACAAGGGCTTGATTAGCCGCCTGGTTCCGGATCCGATCGAGCGGTGGTTTTACCGATTCGCACTCGAACGCGGCTATCTGGACGAGCTCCTGAATCGCTTTTTCGTTCGCCCTTTTATTTTTTGCTTCAAGCTATTTGATTCTCTCGAACGCAGATGGACAAATTTCTTGGGCGGAGACGATCATCGCGAGTCCGATGAAGTGCCTGAACACAATGAAATCATTGAAGAACTGAAATATTAGATGATTGAGCTTCATTTACCTTGGTTGGAACTCGCTGTCTTGGCGCCGCTCGTCGGCGCCGGTGTAGCGTGCTGCTTCCAAGACGCGGAAAAAACGCGATTGGTCGCGATTCTGTTTTCGGGATTGGCGCTGGCGCTTGCTGTCGGTGCTTGGGAAGACTTCAACACCTTGAAAGTGTTTGAGGCTCACGATCGCTGGGACATCGTGACACCGATTCTGGGTTCTGATGCGCTGGTCATGGACGAACTCAACGCACCATTATTGGCACTGACTGCGTTGATGTTTTTTCTGACGCCGCTGGCGACATTGCGGACAAAATTAAAACGATTTCCGTTTCGCATGAACTTACTTTCGCAGTTTTTGATGCTCGCTACGCTGGCGTGTCGCAATCCGTGGGGAATCATCGTCCTCATGGCTTTGCAGACGCTTCCTTTGGCGTGGGAAATCCGGAGCCGCGGAAATTCCGCTCGGGGGTTCATCATTCATATGTCGGTCTTCATCGGGCTGTTGGTTGGGGGCTGGCTGATGATTGACGCGGAAGATGCGACGCACGAGCATTCGATGACCGCGATTGCCTTATTGACAATTGCCGTCTTGATTCGAAGCGGCTGTGCTCCACTCCATTGTTGGATGACAGACTTGTTTGAAAAAGCAACCTTGGGCTCGTCGTTGCTCTTTGTCTCGCCGATGGTGGGAGCTTATGCGGCGGTCAGGTTGGTACTTCCAATCGCACCTGACTGGGCTCTGCGAACGATTGCAATCGCCTCGTTATTCACAGCAGTGTATTCCGCTGGAATGGCACTTGTGCAATCAGAGACAAGACGATTCTTTTGTTATGTGCTGTTAAGCAACGCGTCATTGGTTTTGGTTGGCCTCGAAGTCGTGACCCCAATCGGATTGACAGGCGCCCTTTGCACTTGGCTTGCAGTCATGCTGTCGTTGACCGGGTTCGGTTTGACATTGCGAGCAATTGAATCTCGCGTGGGACGGCTTTCACTTCAAGACTTCCATGGTCTGTATCAGCAAATGCCAATGCTGGCGTCTTTCTTCCTGTTAACCGGACTCGCAACGGTTGGATTTCCAGGCACGGTTGGATTTGCAGGGATTGAACTAATCGTCGAAGGAGCTGTCGAAGTCTATCCCTACGTTGGCGCACTTGTCGTGGTTGCTTCGGCACTCAATGGGATCGCGGTTTTGAGAGTCTTCTTTCGCCTGTTTACTGGAACAGAGTATCAAACCACTTTTTCGATGAATGCTCGTTGGCCAGAGAGAATTGCTGTGCTGGTGCTTAGTGGATTGATAATTGGGGGTGGCGTATATCCTCAACCGGGAGTTCAGTCGCGATATCATGCCGCCCAAGAGATCATGTCCCGGCGCGAAATCAGCTCTGAGCCAGTCCCTCATACGACCGGACTATCGAGCTTGTTGTTTGGTGAAGTTGAGAGTCATCAATCGCCACGCCACGGAGGCGATCGATGAGACAAGCTTCACTCAATTCTTATGCCGTGACGGGCCGATTCGACTGTCCCAATCAAATCGTCACCGAAGAGGAGCATTGCGGCAGCTATGTCATCCCGAGCGTTGTCGATTGCCGGGTGGCAAAGCCGTATCCCACGCGGTCGAAAAAACGGCAAAAAGAACAGGTGCCGTACGCCGGCGGCCCAAGCTCTTTGACGCCATCAAGTAGTTAACAACAGAAATAATCAATTCATACCATTGTTTTCAGGAATGCTGGAGCAGAAAAATGTCCGCACACGGAACAGAAGATAAAAACACAATGCTTGATCCGGCAGAGAAACCTGCCGGCAACGCAGCTGGATTTGTGAAGTACTTGCGGTACGACATCATATCCGGGTTTCTCGTATTTCTGATTGCACTCCCGCTCTGCTTAGGAATTGCATTAGCCTGTGGTTATCCGGCGATCGCAGGAATTTTCACAGCAGTCATCGGCGCTTTTCTGACAACATTTGTTAGTAACTCGGAACTAACAATTAAGGGCCCGGCAGCTGGATTGATTGTGATTGCCATCGGCTGCATTGAATCATTTGGCGGCGACGGAGCGATCGGCGGATTTACTGACGGCGATATGACCGCTTACAAAATGGCACTCGCGGTCGGCGTAGGTGCTGCCGTACTGCAGATTCTGTTTGGACTGTTTCGTGGTGGCATCCTGGGTGAATTCTTCCCGTTGTCGGCCGTTCACGGAATGTTGGCAGCGATTGGCGTGATTATCATGGTCAAGCAACTGCCGGTAGCATTGGGAGTCGCCGGAAAAGGCGAGCCTCTTGAAATGATCCAAGAGATACCACATTACTTTGCCCACATGAACCCAGAGATTGCGCTGATTGGCGGTGTTGGCCTTGCGATTATGTTCCTGTGGCCGCTGGTGCAAAAGTCGGTTGCCATGCTCAAGGCAGTGCCTTCACCGCTGATTGTTTTACTGGTAACCGTGCCAATGGGAATGTATTTCGACTTACTCCATACTCATGGCTACGATTTTGGTGGACACCACTACGAAGTCGGTGAGTCGTTTCTCGTTCAAATGCCAGATCGCATGTTCGGAATGTTTGACTACATTACGTTTCCGGATTTTGGTGCTTATGCACCAGAGCATTTAGGAAACTCAATGATCTGGGTGATGATGTTTTTCATCATCGGTTCGCTCGAGTCAATTCTCAGTGCAAAAGCAGTTGACGTTCTCGATCCATGGAAGCGAAAAACAGACATGAATCGAGACACGATTGCTGTTGGGTTGGGAAACCTCTTATGTTCATTCGTCGGTGGTTTACCGATGATTTCCGAAATCGTGCGAAGCAAAGCCAACATCGACAACGGGGCGCGAACGCGTTTTGCAGACTTATGGCATGGAGTCTTTCTTCTTTTGTGCGTTGCGCTCATCCCCACCGTGCTTCACCGAATCCCACTCGCGGCGTTGGCCTCGATGCTGATCTACACAGGGTTCAGGTTGACCCATCCTTCTGAGTTCGTCCATACGTATCGAGTGGGGCGCGAACAACTGGTTATTTTCGTGGCAACACTCGTCGGCGTGCTTGCCACTGATCTGCTGATCGGCATCGGGATCGGTATCGCGGTGAAGATGTTCATCCATATTCTCAATGGCGTACCCATCACCTCTTTGTTCAAGCCGTACCTCGACGTGACCGTCAAAGACGAACAAACGGCATTTGTCCAGGCACACAAGTCCGCAGTCTTCAGCAATTGGATTCTATTCCGTAGCAAACTTGTCAAAGTCGGCATCAATGAACGCCGAAACGTTGTCTTGGATATGTCAGATACGAATCTGGTTGACCATAGCGTGATGGAGAAACTTCATGAACTAGAAACCGATTTTGCTGATGCAAATTTGGAACTCAAGATTGTCGGATTGGATACCCACGAAAACCTGTCTGACCATGAATACGCTGCCCGCAAGCGTTCGATGGAAAAACTTCGTCGAATCACGGTGATCGTTCCCTCAGAAATTGGCGACCAAGTGATGCATCGCATCATTGAACTTGGAGCATCTGGATATACCGTCAGCGAAGTAAAAGGAGTTGGGCGTCACCAAATTCACGATGCCAATGGCCGGCTTCCGCTGGCAAACACAATGTCAAAGATCGAAACCATTGTTCCCAAAATTCTCGGTGAAGAGATTTTTGATTATTGCCGAAACGAAATTGCTCCCAACCATCCAAACTCAATTTGCACCGAGCAAGTCGATGTTTTGAAAAAAGAAGCTTTTGTCACTCGAGTATGAGAGTTGGGACTCGCAGGCTTCTACTAAGATTTGAATCTCTTTGGAAAATCGTCAACGCGGTCGATGTCATGACAGAGCGCGTTGTCACATTGCGACTGGATGATGATTTAAACTTTGCGTTAGGACAATTTACCGCGCTCAATGTTGATGAGCTTCCAGTTGTTTCATGCGAAGACAAAAAAATCATTGGCGTTCTTCGCAGAAAAGAAACCATTGCGATTTACAACCAGCGACGTTTAAAGTTGCAAAATCAAAAAGACGATGAGAACAGCTAACTTTTCATAAGTGAAATTCGGCGGCAACTAGCCATACAACCTCATCAAAACAAGCATTGAGGGAGTCTAACTTCGTCTTTTCCGCTCGTGCAATCAATCAGATGCGAGGCTTCTCTCACGATCGGTCCGTTGGCTTGATCTTTGGCAATCAGTTTCCGTTGGCGTATAATTCGAACAGGTTTTTTGCAAAGCTGTAACGGCACGCGGTGACGACGGGCGGTTCAGGCTCGGCGTGCGTTGCCACTTTTTGGTGCGAACGAGCGTCAGTTTTCGATCAAAAATGGCGGCGGCATGAACACCGATGAACTGCTCATCAAACAGGTGAAGTCAAATTCGAAACGAATAAAGGGACGGAAAAGCTTTGGATAACAATGAATACTGGCCGACACTGAAGTTCAACCGCTTCGAATCTGATACGTCGCTGATGAAATGCGCTGTGGTGTCGTTAACCGCGATTCTCGCAACGCTGTTTGCTGCCATCCCAGGTTCGGCGGACGAAATTGATGGTGATTTGTCAGCTGACAAACTCGATCGCCCGAACATCGTTTTCATCCTCGCGGATGACTTGGGCTACGGTGACATTGGCGTTCTCTGGCAGAATTCCATCAAGGGCCGCAAGAAGTTTTCGACGCCAAACTTTGACCAAATGGCAGCGGAAGGTCTGATCTTGAAACAGCACTATACGGGTGCTCCTGTGTGCGCGCCGGCCCGCGGAACCTTGCTCTCAGGCGTGCACCAAGGTCACTGCACCATTCGCAACCGGGACTTTGATGACGCGCTCGAACATAATCATACGCTGGGTAGTACACTGCAGCAGGCGGGATACGCAACCGCTTTGATTGGGAAGTATGGCACGCAGGGAGAAGGAGACTCGCCTTCAACGTGGTCGGCCTACCCGACCAAACGCGGCTTTGATTTCTTTCATGGTTACGTGCGGCATACCGATGGGCATCAACACTATCCGGGAAACGCCTGGCCGTTGGGGGGATCCGAATCGCATCGAAGTCCCAAGGAGCTTTATGAAAATGACCGCGAAATTTCTGCCGATCTCGACAAGTGCTTCACGCCGGATCTGTTTACCGCTCGCGCCAAGAAATGGATCACCGACCACCAAGAAGAGAATAAGAGCCAGCCCTTCTTTCTCTACCTCGCATTCGACACGCCTCACGCGGCGCTGCAGCTTCCCACAACCAGCTACCCAACTGGATCCGGAACCAAGGGCGGTGTGCAATGGCTCGGCACCCCAGGCAAAATGATCAACACGGCCAAAGGTAAAGTCGATTCATGGCGTCACCCGGACTACGTGGATCAAGGCTGGACCGATGAAGAGGAACGATTTGCCACGCTCGTTCGCCGCATGGACGACTGCGTAGGAGACCTGCTCCAAACATTGCGAGATTTGAAAATTGATGACCAAACGCTGGTGGTCTTTAGCGCAGACAACGGTCCGCACGATGTGCACTACATCTCCAAAGGCAAATATGACGCGAGTACTTTCGATTCGTTCGGCCCGTTTGAAGGGATCAAACGCGACTGCTACGAAGGTGGCTTGCGGCAACCAACGCTTGCCTGGTGGCCAGAAAACATTGCCGCTGGAAAGACCGATGGCACGCCCTCTCAGTTCCAGGATTGGATGCCCACTTTTTGTGAATTGGCAAACGTGCCCACGCCGGCCCGCAGCGATGGTGTTTCACTCGTCCCCACACTCACCGGGAAAGGCAAGCAGCACGAAGGCATTGTTTACGTTGAGTTCAACATCAAAGGCAAAGTGCCGAATTATCCGGAGTTCGTCAACCACGCCAAGGATCCACGTGGCCAACAGCAAGTCATCTTTCTCGATGGATACAAAGGCATTCGCAATGGAATCAAATCACATGCCGACAATTTTCAAATCTACGATGTTAGTCAAGACTTGAAAGAAGCAACCAACCTGTTCCTAA
>JBLINZ010000113.1:0-14775 GCA_047639375.1 Mariniblastus sp.
GCCTTGACGCAACACGACCAGCTCCATCTCCGGCTCACGCTTGAGACGCTGCTTAATAAACCGATCACGAAATTGTTTTTGGGTGTCTACCCGCATTCCTGCCAACTCGGTAATCACATCGTTGACGAGCAAACCAGCTTGGGCTGCGAGCCCCCCGTCCTTGACTGACTCCACGACAAACTGTGTTTTTCCTCGCTTTTCTGGAGCCGCCCGGAACCCGAGCGTCGGCAAACTTGGCCAGCCGGCGATCTCGAACCGCTTGGGTTTCAGTAATTCTTCCCAGTGCTTCTTAAACGAATCAATCGGAACATCGTAGTTCAACGTTGCGTCTTGGCGAATGTTGCTGTGAATTCCAATCACCCTGCCGTCCAGGTCAATCAACGGCCCCCCCGAATCACCAGGTTCCATCATCGCTGTCGTTTCAATCATGCCTTCGTTGATCGTGACAGGTTTCTTGACATAGCCAAACCGAACGACAGATCCCCGTGTGGCGTCGTACAAGCCTGGGTGACTGACACCCACACAAGGTTGATGCTTGACGATCCCGGCTGAGCTACCAAGTTCGGCAACCGGTAGATTTTTTGGCTCTTGAATTCTCAACATTGCCATATCGACTCGCCGATTAACTCCCAGCCCCTTGGCACGAAACTCGCGACCGTCGGCAAGCATCACCGTGTAGCTTCGATAAGGCGTGACGGCATGTCCGGCCGATAGAATCAAACCATCCTCTCCCACAATCACACCACTAAAGATGCTGCCGCCATCGTTGATCGCGACGACAGCAGGGGTGATCGTTTCAACAGCCGAATATATTCTCAGTTGCAGTTTTTCGGAATCAAGCTGGTCAACCGCCGTTGGTTCTGGCTGTACCAAACTTGCATACAGACTACCAACGAGTAGGAGGCTCAAAACAATCGCTTGAGCTTTGATAGCGCGAGAAGAAATAAATGAAATCATCGGCCGGCCTAGAAAGGTTGAGTCGTCAGCTATTGAAGTTAACCCATTAACCGGTCAAATTCAAATTTTTTCACTGACCTGGACGAATCGAATTCCCACCGGGGCCTAAGCGATGCCGCACAATCCGATTAATGCCAGCATTCGAGGCGTATTAAACTTGGCGGGCGAAGCAAAATACACTTTTTCTGATTTTCCGCGAAACCTTTTTTTGTATTCCGCATGACCAACAACGTTATAGAATTTGCGATTTATCCAGCGAGTTTCAAAGACCCGCTGGAACGCCCAACGGGTGAACCGATTGTGCTGAAACTCGCTGTCTTCGATCTCCGCCAACGGCGACAGCCCTAGCTTGAGTTGCGGGACACCTTCGTTTTTCAACGTTTCGATCACGTGCTTCATGATCGCTTGTTCCGCATATTGAGGAGCCGCAGGAAGGCGACGCTTGAACACGGTCACGTATCCAATGATCGTGCCGTTGTGATAGATCGGATCCAAAAATACAAACGCTTGGAGTTCACCCGATTCCGAAAGCAAAAAGAATTTGCGGACGTCGGCTTCCTCCTGAAGGACAATCGGCCGGTTCAGAAATCGAACCTCCTTGCGTTTAACCGTTCGCGTGACGCGCCATGCCTCGGAAACGAATTCGACTTGAGATGGTTTTATCTCATCAAAACTCGATTCTACGATTCGATAATTTCGCTTGGCAATCCAATTCGACGCATACCGCAGCCACTCTTTTTGCCTGCCAGCCAACGTGTATTCCGCGAGATCCAACGTCGTGTCGACGCCCATTTCATTGATCAAGAATCCACGGTCGGCCAGTCGCTGGGCCAACGGTCGGCTAATTTGACAAAAAGAAACACGCCGATGCGATTTCAGAAAATCATCCAATAGCCGATCTTGATTCGCCTCCGAAGCGACGATATCCCCCAAAGCGAACGACATTCCCCACCGCTTGCGATAAGCTAAGTAACCGCTCGCATCACCCACGTATTTCAACAAGGGCTGAACGGCGGTCGAATAAGCAATCGAGAAATCGCCGTATCGAGACAACAACTCCATCCGTTGGGCGAAACTGACCTCCTCCGATTCCACCTGCTCATGCGCCTGCTCCTGAGCCCAATAGCTCTGAGTGACCAATCGCCTCGCCTGCCGCTTGGCCTTTCGGGACATGCGATCATGCGGACGAGGAACCTGATGGGAATCTTGAGAATGCCCAGCTTCAGAATCAGGGGATGCCTGATCGCCAAAGGCTCGTTTGGGATAGACCAACTTACTTTTTTTCACCGAGACAATACAACCACTCTTGTCGGGAACGTACATCTCCATTCGATATCCTGGTGTAAATCCGGCCACCGACAAATGCCATCGAGGCGAACGTCTCGTCGCCCAGACGATTCCGAGCAACTTCTTCGTAGCCCTTGTGGGTCGCTTTGACAACTGCGGTCTCACCGTTTTCCGCGGTAAAGTATATATTCCCGTTGGCCAAAACCGGTGACGCACTAATCGCAACTCGGCGTTCGCCAAACCGTTGCTTCCACATCTCTTTTCCGTCTTTACATCGCCAACAATACAGAACGCCGTTGTCCGCATGAGCGAAGAGATAGCCTTGGTGCACCAACATCGACTGCTCGTAGACTTTGGCAGGGTTGTCCCAGACTTTTTTCCCAGTCTTGGCATTGATCGCCAGGGTTTGATTTGAAGGGTAACCGCCGCTAGCGAACACCATGTTGCTGGATTCATCCCAAACCATCGTGCCACAAGTCACGTCCCAACTCGCTGGGACAGACCACAGCCGGTTCCCGTTGGACGGATTATAACTCGAAACGCTCTTTCCTCCGCTGAGCAAAAGTTGACTCTTGCCGCCAATTTCTGCCACCACGGGCGTCGAGTAACTACTCACTCCGCTTCGATCGGCGTTCCAAACTTGGTCTCCTGTTTTCGTATCGTAAGCAACGATCGCCGCGCCAACATTGCCATCATTGACAACAATGACGGTGCCTTGATGGACGATCGGTGTCGCCCCGTATCCAAAGGCATATTTAGGGCGATAGTCACCCACTTTTTTTGTCCAGACCTTATCTCCCGCTGTATCTAACGCCGTCACATGAACCGCGTCGTCAAAACTGAAAACTGCAAAAATCAATTCTCCATCCGTGGCGATCGTAGAAGACGCGTGAGTGTTTTTGGGATGAACACGTCCGAATCCGCCACCCTGATGCACATCCGTTTCCCAGACTTGCTTGCCGTTGCTGGCCTTGAGACAAACCACAGAATGCGTCTTGGCTTGCGAGTTGGCCGTCGCCAAGAAAATCTGGCCGCCGAGCACGATCGGCGACGCATGCCCCCGACCTGAAATCTTAGATTTCCAAATCACATTTTCGCTGTCACTCCAACTCACGGGAGCTTGGAGGGTGCTGGCCGTCCCGTCCCCCTCTGGACCTCGCCATCGCGACCACTCAGATTGGGCAAACAACTGGCTTGGAACCAACAACAGCGAAAACAGCAAAACACAACGTTGAATGGTCAGTTGGGGCATTTTCAAATCAAGGGTTTCAGGGCAAGGGCTGTCAACTTCCGATCCGGTCAAAAAAGAATCGTGGCCGCAACTATAACTTGATTCGACTGGAAATGCATCACGACATTGAGCAAGCACCCCCCCAACTCGGTTCGAGAAATCCATTCGTTAAGTTAATCAAGACACCAAATGTGTGGGAAGAATGCTGGCACACTGAAAAATCGTCCACCCCAGCAGCTCAAACGCTGAAGTGTTTTCTAGATTGGATTCGACTCGATCTGATTCAAACAAATTCCTAGTAGCGAACGTCATCTGGAATCCGCGCCGACGCACAAAAAAAGGAGAGAGCCCTGAAACTCTCTCCTTGCGTTAACTTAGGATTGCGGCGACGCGGTTTTGGCCAATCTCTCAACCGCCGAAAACTACTCAGCCAACTCAGCATTCCAATAGGCATCGCTGATAAACTTGGACCAACTTTCGTAGCGTTTTGAATGCTGCGAATAAATTGGATTCCAGTTCGGCTGCTTCGGCACCGTCAACAACTTGAGTCCCGCCTTGGCTGGCGTTCGGTCCGCCTTACTGTGATTGCACTTCATGCAAGCCAACACACAGTTTGCCCAACTGGATCCGCCCCCGTGCGAACGAGGAATCACATGGTCAATCGTCAACTCATCGGCCTTGGGACGTCGGGCACAGTACTGACACATCATTCGATCTCGCTTGAAAATATTACGTCGGCTGAACGCAACCGTCGTCGAAGGCAAGCGATTAAAATCTGTGAGCGTGATGACTTCCGGAACTCGAATCCGCTGCGAAACCGCCTGGACAAACGGCTGGTCAACATCCGGATCGAATTTGGACCAATCAGCCCAATCGTACAATTGATAGTTAGCAGGATCCACGACTCGCGCCGTGTCACTCCAAACCAAAACTAAGGCGCGGGCTACCGTCGCAACGTTGACAGGCTGCCAACTACGATTAAGCACCAACGTAGGCCGCTGGAGAACCTCAGAAACCATGTCGCATCTCCTTACTACAAGCGAGGGTGACTGACCGGAATCGAACCGGCATCAACTTGATTCACAACCAAGCGCTTTAACCATTAAGCTACAGACACCATTAGTATGATTGATTTTTCGTATTTGAAAACCTGAATCAGGGAATCACTCCACGCGAAGCACGTTAATTCCCCATGAATGCATAAAACATGACGCGAAAACAGTTCTTAAGTTCACCCAAACTAAGTGTCCAAATGATTTTCAATTGAATTTACCAACCCGTAATGTGCCTTGGCGCCTCCAACCAGACACTTCCACTAAGTCCACCCACCAACCGAAAACCGAAGCCTACCGCCTCAACGCATTACCATTTGCTCACGACACTGCACTTAACAGCGACCGCACGAGGCTTCGTCTTATCAAAAAACCAAAGTGGACCACCGGGGAATCGAACCCCGATCACCTGCATGCAAAACAAGCGTCTTACCATTGGACGAGTAGCCCTTAACGTTCGTATCCAGTGGTCGGAATGGGAGTCGAACCCACAAAATCGCCACGCTCTCAACGTGACCGCTTTCCCTATTTGCGTACCCGGCCATTCGCATTCTCTCCCTCAAGTTGCGGATCCGGGGGTCGCACCCGGCATGACTGGCTTATGAGGC
This sequence comes from Mariniblastus sp., assembly GCA_047639375.1. Lineage (GTDB taxonomy): Bacteria > Planctomycetota > Planctomycetia > Pirellulales > Pirellulaceae > Mariniblastus. Next base: position 5,136 of record JBLINZ010000113.1, read on the forward strand.
CTGACTGGGCACTGGCCCATCCGCTGTGATTGTGCGCCGATGCAAACCATCGCCGCCAGTGCGCTGTCAAAGCACCAATTGCAGACTTCGGAATCGAACCGAACAAGCCGACCCTATGAAAGCCAGCTGAGTCCCAGCTCGTCTGCAAAAACATTTTGTCAAAAATAAAAACCCAAACACCACCTCAAAGTGGCCAAGGAGAGGCTCGAACTCTCATGCCTAACGGCACGACGTTTTGAATGTCGCGTGTATTCCATTCCACCACTTGGCCTCGTCGACGTTGCAATCGCAGTCGCCCCCACCAAAGACAACAGTCGAAACTCAAACCATCACACGATCAATTGACTACAAAGTACTCCAGACGGGAATCGAACCCGCGTGCCCTCAGGCACCTGATTGAAAGACAGGTCGCCAATACCATCACAGCAAATCGGAGCATCATCTCGCCTTATCATCTCGCCTTATCATCTCGCCTTATCATCTCGCCTTATCATCTCGCCTTATCATCTCGCCTTATCATCTCGCCTTATCATCTCGCCTTATCATCTCGCCTTATCATCTCGCCTTATCATCTCGCTTGAGCTTGCTAAAACCCGATGGCGATTGATCCTTCACAGTAGCTCGTATGGGAATCGAACCCATCTCTCCAACTTGAGAAGCTGGCGTCCTCCCGATAGACGAACGAGCCTTATTCAATTTCTTATTCACCTCAACACCTCCCTGGCCTATCGTTTTCAAATGCAGCGATTTGGCCAACCACCGCGGCCGACTCAAACGCCGACCAACCGCGTTAACCTCTCATGTGCTCAGGACAGGATTCGAACCTGCAAACACTTGGGCTTAAATCAAGTCGCTCGCCGTTGGCGTACCTGAGCTTCACGCTTCGCAAATTCCTGCTTAGCATTCCCAGTAGTCCTGGACGGGCTCGAACCGCCGATCGTCTGTATGTAAAACAGCTGCCCTACCAACTAGGCCACAGGACCAACAATCATCCTTCACCAAATACTCGCAGCGGAAACCGTGGGACTTGAACCCACAAACGCGATCAAACGCCACCTGTTTTCAAAACAAGCTCCTTATCCAGCCGGATGGTTTCCACACACAATCTTTTTCCTCACCCCAGTAGCCATGGGGTGCCAATGCGAGAGTTGGAATCGAACCAACACCACGACGTTCAGAGCGTCGCGTCCTGCCATTAGACGATCTCGCAAAACCATTTTCTCATCACAACCCCCGTACCAAACACCAACTTCCTACCAAGCACCTCACCGAGGAATCGAACCTCGTCCGACTGTTTCGAAGACAGTCATGCATCCATCACACCCGCAAGGCAAATCATGTCGTGCACTGAATGGGTTCATTGACCCAGGGTGCGTTGTGCAAGCGAGGAGAGCGCTGACGATTCGGAGAACCGAGCAACATTCTCGCAAAGCTTCCCGAGCCGATGGCGAACTGAAGGCAGTCGCCCTTCCAACAGCAAACCAACCAACCCAAAACCCAGAGGGGAAGGCGGGATTCGAACCCGCGCGTGGGTGCTTAACAGGCACCTGCTCTGACCTCTGAGCTACCTCCCCAATTCAAACCAACCATCATCCGGCTTGCCGAGCCCAACCCGGAAAATTGACCTCCGGAAGCAAGGGCTCAATTCACACTCCAAAACACAAGTTGTACGGGTGAGATTCGAACTCACAGTCACTGATTTCTGAGACCAGCCGCTCGAGCCGTTGGCGTACCGCACAATACTCCCTGCTTGAAAATCAAGCGGCTCATACCGGATTCGAACCGGCGATCTCTGCCTTGACAAAGCAGCGTCCACTCCTGGCTGGACCGATGAGCCATCATCAACTTCCAAAAGTGCTCTGCGAGAATCGAACTCGCCTGTCCAGTTTGGAAAACTGGCACCTCCACCAATCGGCCAAGAGCACAAATTACATTCGCTTTAAGCTCCTCTCCTAGTAACCGGAGCGACAACAGTGAAAAGACAACCCAAACGACACCTCAAAGTCAGCACGACAGGATTCGAACCTGCGATCTTCGGTTCCCAAAACCGACGGAATACCAAACTTTCCTACATGCTGAAATCATGAATCCCTATCAACACAATTGACGCCTCCACCTCCTCTAGAGGTCGAGGTCACAAGTGAACCGTGACGCACAAGCGGCCGGGGCAGGCTCTGCAGCCACACACCACAACCGGTGCCTTACAGCCCACGGCTCACACAAACACGCATCAGTTTTTTTCGGCTTACACGTTTCAAGGAATCCAAAGCGCCCAGTGGGAGTCGAACCCACACTTCCGCCTTGGCAAGGCAGTAGGCTACCGCTACATCATGGGCGCATTGATTGGAATTAATTGTCAAAGAACAACACGCCCAGCTTCAGCCCACAACGCCTCTCAGCACGGTTGCTTCGCCGCTTCGCGTGACACCATGATCGCTCAGGCAAGAACAGCCAAAGCTAACGCGGCAAGAGCACAGGGTGGGAATCGAACCCACGTCACCGCATTACGAATGCGGAATCTTGGTCGCTAGACGACCCGTGCTTTATTCCCAAGCAGTGCACCAACGCACGTCTCAGAACTATCGTTTTCTCTCAGTAGGACTGGAGGGAGTCGAACCCTCTCCGAACTGGTTAAGAGCCAGTCATGCCGCCACAACACCTCAGTCCTAGATTCAATTTCAATCTCACGTTTGGAGATTGCGATTTACATTTACGACCCCGCTTTCGATTATAAATTTCAAATTGGCGAGGAAGGAATCGAACCTTCGGCCTGTTGCTTATAAGACAACCGCTCTCGACCACTGAGCTACACGCCAATCAACTCAGACCAATGCGTCTAGCCGTCGAAGTAGGATCGGGGGGATTCGAACCCCCATCTCACTGATTAAAAGTCAGGGATGTTAACCATTGACACCACGATCCCAGGAATAGGAATCAGGATGCGTTTCAAGCGGTAGACCATCGGTTGCTTCTTTCAACTAAACGTTTTGGAGATCGATTACTGAACTCAGTGGTAGACCCAAGAATCGAACTTGGCGCGACGCAGTTATCAGCCGCGTTTGAGCAACCAGCCCTCGACTACCTTTCACCTCCGGCGTTTCAAAAAGCGCGCACCGGGATCGAAGTGGTTTGGGAGGCGTTCGAATCCTCACCTACTGGTCTTCAACCAGCCGCTCTTCCACTTGAGCTACCAAACCAATTTTTATTGTGAGGAACAAACCGAGTCGTCGCTCGGGCTGCTTGACTTCGCGTTTGGATTGACTCCATCCGACGTTGCCAAAAAAAAGCCCGCTGTCAGAGACGCGGGCTTTGTAACGGATCGTTTTTGGCCAAGCGTCTATAATCGCAACGGGAGCATCGCTTCAAAATTGCCCTGTTCGGCAATGGAGCGTCCACGTTTGCTGACTATCAAATTTGACCGTAAAAACATCATTGAAATTTAAATCCTGTATCTCGAATTTCGTGGTATCGCATCAAGCATTGCTTGAGATATTTAACAGACGGTGAAGCCCCCGAGATGTTCGCTCGAAAACCAAATTTCTTAAGAACGTAGTTTTGTAAATTAAATACGCAGCCCACGCCACGCAAAAGCGTCTTGCTTTGGACGGCATAATTAGATGTTTTAGAGTGTTTGATTTGTTGTGTTGAGCAAAATATTGCTTAACATGACGTCATCTTTATTTGCCATTTAATTTTCCATCGACCACCGACATGCCTAGCTTTTCAAAAATTCTTCTTTGGTTGCTGATCGCGGTCTGCATTGCAATCCCGGCACTTTGGCTAGCGGGGGGCAAGAAACATGATTTTGAGGCGACCATCGATATCGATTCCACGCCAGACGTCGTTTTTTCGTTCGTGGTGGATCCCGATAAAAACAAAACTTGGATGTCTGGCCTGCGCCAAATCGAACTCTACTCAGACAACCAATCTGAAGAAGGGCGGGACATTGGCAAGACCACTTCGCGGACGATTGAAATCGACGCCCAAGAACTCAAGTTTTCTGACGATGTTCTGCGGTTCGAGCAAGACAGCGCACTGTCAGTCCGGTCGACCAATTCCCAAATGGTCATGACGTCCATCTTTCGACTGACGCCAAAAGGCGACCAGACTTCATTGTCTTATCGAATCACAACGCAGAACAGCGGCATCGGCCGATTCATGGCCGTGCTGAACAAAACGGACACCCAAGCCCGACTCGACAAAGACATCCTGGCCCTCAAAAACGCCATCGAATCCACCTCCGGAAATTAGCTTTCTTCCAATCGGTGCATTGAAAAAATGGCTGGCCGCAGGTTCGACTTGCCAGCCAATCGTCCAATGCAACGCAGAACATCGGCTTCTCGGAAATAACTTGGGGCGTTATGCTAGGGCTTTTAATCGCCCCCATCCACCGACAGTTCCCCGGAGTGCCCGATGGCCGCAGAGATTTTGGACGGAAAAGGAATTTCGAAGCAGATCCAATCCGAAACGAAGAAAAAAGTCGCACAGTTTCTCAAGCAGTCCGGTGTCACCCCCGTGCTCGCTGCTGTTTTGGTCGGTGAAGATCCAGCCAGCCAAGTCTACGTTCGCAACAAAGAACGCGCCTGTGCGCGAGCTGGAATTGAAAGTCAGCTCCATCGGATGCCCGCCACCAGCACAACCGCCGAGATTTTGGATTTAGTTTCCCAGCTGAACAAAGACGCGAGTGTCAGTGGAATCCTGGTTCAGCTGCCGCTGCCCGATCAAGCCGACTCCCGAGCGGTGCTCGATGCGATCGATCCATTGAAAGACGTCGACGCGTTTCACCCACTCAATGTGGGACTGATCTCCCAAGGCCGACCACGGTTCCTACCTTGCACGCCCCACGGGATCGTGCAGATGCTCAAGCGTTGTGGCATCGAAACGACAGGCAAGCACGTCTGTGTCGTTGGACGCAGCGACATTGTCGGGAAACCCATGGCGATGATGTTGGCCCAACGCGATTCAGCGCTGGGCCCGGAAATGGCCAACGCCACGGTAACGCTCTGCCACAGCCGAACCCCTAACTTGGCCGCGACAACTTCCCAAGCCGATATCTTGATCGCCGCAATTGGACGCGCCAATTTTATCACGCCCGACATGATCAAGCCGGGAGCCACTGTGGTTGATGTTGGAATCAATCGAACCGACGATGGACTGGTCGGCGACGTCGATTATGCCGCGGCCGCAAAAATTGCCGGTCATCTGACACCTGTCCCCGGCGGTGTCGGCCCGTTGACCGTTACGATGCTATTGGAAAACACACTGATGGCCGCCCAATTACAGGTCGATGCGGCGAACTAATCGTCCCTAGCCCTTTGCTCTGCATTGCTTTCCTGACGCCAAGCCTCGTTGGCCCGACTGGCGGTAAGTCACTTGATTTTATTGCTCGTTGAGAGCACGAATCGAAGACCTATGGGCCTAGAACGCATAGAATCGTGTATCTTAGTTGTGATCAGAATGTCCGGCCTCCAACGCGCGACCGGATTCTCGATTGTGGCTTTCCCTTTTGGTTCCCCATGAAAACAATTCTCGAAAACCCCTGGGTGCGTTCGCTTACCATCACTTGCATGGCGTTGTCAATCTTGATGACCACCGGTTGTGGCGGTTGCGGAAAAAAGACAGCCAAGGACGCGGCGGCGGAAGAAAAGCAAAAGGCAGAAGCCAAGAAAAAGAAGGAACCCTTCGAAACCAACACACCCGTGCTGTTGCCTGGCTATTTCCCCAAAACGAAAAAGGAAAAAGAACGGGAGCTACAAAATATCAAAGAGAATCCGCTGGCCGAAGCCATGCAAGAGGTGCGTTCCAAAGTCCTCAAAAATCGTGTCAAACCTGGGCATTGGTACACCGCAAATTTTCCAGCGATCGCTAATAATTTCAACTCCAAAGGCGAGCTGACCGCCTACAGCGCTAATACCCAAAGCAAGCCCGTCCGGATCCCCTCAACCGATTACTTCCTCAGCACGACGCGGCCGGTATCGCTCCCCAGAGGAGAATGGAAAAACCTCGAAACCTCTGTCTACATTCCGATCCGCGCCTCAAAGATGTCCACAGCTTCGGTCAGCTACTCGTTGAACCAATCCGCCAACGGACTGGCTCAGATCATGGAGACCCAGCTAACGTCGACACTCAAGCCGCACCAGTATCACATCGTGCTCATGAGTTCTCGGCCGGACTCGTATGCCTTTTTAAATCTCGCGGACTCGATTGCCGTGCGCGGCACGCTCAATGACTTCTCCATGATTCCTCCGTTTCACTACATTGTTCCCACGATGTCCGAGAAACCAATCCCACTCCCCCAGCATTCGCTCAACTGGACCACCATCGCGTATCTGATTTGGGATGACTACGACCCTGAGCAACTGGGCGCCGAACACCAACAAGCGATTTTAGATTGGCTGCACTTTGGTGGTCAGCTGATCATTTCCGGCCCCGATTGCTTGGACCAATTGCAAACCAGTTTCCTCGCCGAGTATCTCCCAGCCCACTTCGACGGCTCTCGTAACCTCAGCAACTCAGACGTCAAGGAGCTGAACAATAACTGGACGATCTCCGCCACGCGCAACGAATCTGAAAAACGAACGCTTCAAATTTCAAACAAAGTTCCCCTGCTGGGCGTGACATTTAAACCTCACGATGATGCCAAATTCATTACTGGAACAGGTGAGATTGCGATCGAGCGCCGAATCGGACGCGGCCGAATCGCCGTGACGGCGTTTTCACTCAACGCCCCCTCCGTGCGGAAATGGCCCAGCTTTAAGAGCTTCCTCAATGGAGCCTTGCTCAGAAAACCAGCTAGAAATTTTGGCAGGTCTGATTCAGGCGATACTTTGTTTGAGTGGGTCGACGACGGAACTGATCTATTCGACCCCATGATTCACTCAACGCTTCGCTTCCTTTCTCGAGACCTCTCTCCTTCTGGAAACGGAACCGAATTGGAATCCACGCCACTCGTCGTCGATGCCGGAGATGATTCCCGCCCACGTTCGCTTTACGGCGGTGAAGACGGAACCGATACCAAAATCGCCAACTCACACAATCGCACCCATCAACGAAACCTCAACGACGCCTGGCACTATGGCGGCTTCCAAGACACGCCAGTGTCGGGAACCGGTGGCTGGAACGACAACAGCGGCATCTCGCTGGCCGCTCGGGGGACACTAAAAGAAGCTGCCGGGATCACGCCACCTTCTTCAAGTTTTGTCCTCAAAATGCTGGGAGTCTATCTGCTAGTCTTGGTCCCTTTGAATTGGTTTGTCTTCCGAATGATTGGAAAAGTAGAATACGCTTGGGTGGCAGCGCCAATCATTGCAATCGTGGGAGCGATCCTCGTCGTTAAACTGGCCGCCCTGGATATCGGGTTTGTCCGTAGCAATACGCAAGTTGGACTGCTAGAAATTCATGCCGGCTATTCTCGCGCCCACCTCGCCGAATACTCAGCGCTCTATACCTCGCTTTCGACTAGCTACGACGCTGAACTAGATAATCTTTCAGCTCAATCCATGCCGTTTGGCACCAAAAACCCTGACGAACTTTTCGAGCCCAAAGAGTCAATGAGCGAAGTCAAATTGCGGCGGACCATGGAGAGTACGCTCGAAGGGTTCCAGATCAAGTCCAATACCACCGGCTTGCTACACACGGAATACATGCTTGACTTGGCTGGCGTGATCTTTTTTGTGCCGCCAACCCCCTCAAGTTCAGCACGGGTCGTTAACTCGACCAATCTTGATCTCGTTCATTCCGCGATCATCCGTCGCGACAAGAATGACAACTATCAAATCGCATGGATTGGCGAACTGGCGGCCAGCACGGACACTGAACTCAACTTCAAGTCGTTGCCCTACGAAGAAATCAAGCAAAACTGGGATGACCTTCCGACATTTTTAAACACCAAAAAAATGGCCGTACGGATCTGGCTCGACAATGTCGGTGGACCGGAGCCCACGCCCCTCGAAAACATCGAAGCGTTTCCAGAGCTACAAAATCAGCTCCCTAAATTCTTGAGCTTGTTGTTAAGACAAACACCAGACACTGAAGAAGGATATACCTACGACCAGTTCGTTGACGCCTACGAATCTGCCTTTAGTCTGAAAAACGTCAGTTTGGGACGAATGCTCGACAGTGTCCTGCAAAATCTGACGTTGAGCCAAGGCGAATCCCGACTGATCGGCGCGACAAGCCAACGGCTGGGAGCGACCAAATTTGATCCAGAATCCACCCAAACCGATCAGCAAACGCTGGTCGTTGCCCATTTGCAAATGCCTGACTTGCCACTCGCAAAACGTGACCTCAACGGTTCCGAAGACTTTACACGCGTTCGCTCCAACCTGGATTGGGACGATGATGATGAATTGAAAGACCTGCTTGCCGACGAGCAAGCGGAGCCTGCCGATGCTCAGAAACAAAAACAGCCCTAGCCATGGAAGCTCGCTCAATACTTGGCACACAAAGCCGGCGGAAATCGCTCGTTGAGACAATCGGGAACGGTCCAATTAGAATTAAATTTTTCACAGTCAAAATAAGCCAGCTTGGCAAAACGAAATGATCGAACTAACAGGCTTCGGAAAAGACTACGGTGAATTCACCGCGGTAGAGTCCTTGGATTTGAAAATCGAAGAAGGCGAAATGTTTGGCTTTATCGGCCCCAACGGAGCCGGCAAAAGTACCAGCATCCGCTTCCTCGCTACGCTCTTGCGCGCCAGTCGCGGTGATGGAACCATCAACGGTTACAGCGTTTCCGAAGACCCCATGAACGTTCGCCGCAGTGTTGGCTACATGCCCGACGCGTTCGGCGTCTACGATGGGATGAAGGTCTGGGAGTTTTTAGATTTCTTCGCTGTGGCCTACAAAATCGGGCGGACACAGAGGAAACAAGTCATCAAAGACGTGCTCGAGTTACTCGACCTCACGTACAAACGCGACGACTTCGTTAACGGTCTCTCACGCGGAATGAAACAACGGCTCTGTTTAGCCAAAACCCTCGTTCATGATCCGCCCGTCTTGATTCTCGATGAACCAGCCAGCGGACTTGATCCACGTGCCCGCATCGAAGTCAAAGCGTTGCTGAAGGAACTGCGGCGAATGGGTAAGACGATTCTGATTTCGAGCCACATTCTGACCGAGCTTGCCGATTGCTGCACGTCGATCGGAATCATTGAACGGGGCAAGCTTCTAATGCACGGCCCCATCGACGAAGTCTACCGGCGGATTCGTGGCAACCAGGTCATCGAAGCACGCCTCGGAACCAATCTAGAAATAGGCCTTTCGATCATCCGCAGTAACCCCGATGTCCGTGACGTCCAAGTCGACGGCTCGAAAATCGTCATCGAATTTTCATCGGCCGAGCACAATCCCTCCGAGCTACTTAAGAAATTAATCAACAACGAAGTCGAAGTGATTAATTTTGGACAGAAAGATCCCAACCTCGAAGACGTGTTCATGATGGTCACCAAAGGCTTGGTGTCCTAGTCCGTGATGACATCGTTGAACGATTAGCCGGCAGGCGTCGGTGCCTAACGCGAATGCTTGCTGGCGAGAGCGCATAACCAATAGGGCCATCTCACTCGCTTAAGCGTCGGTTACCAATCCCTCACAGCCGCGACGACCAAACGAAACATCGTTTGCCTTTTGGCCAACAGAGCCA
>JBLINZ010000114.1:0-14747 GCA_047639375.1 Mariniblastus sp.
CGTCTTGTTTCACAAATACAAGTCGATGATCTTAGTCGCTTGTATTGTGTTGACGGCCTTGTTGCCGGTTGCGATCAAACTTTTGCTGTGGCAATTCAACAGTAAAATTGTGGCAAGAGCCGATCAAACACCCGCTGTGATCGGTGCGTTGGGTAGCGATCTCGATCTGACGCTCAATGCGCTTTATTTTAAATCGGGGTCTGTCGTCCCGCTTCCCTACTCCGAAGTCGCCACGGCACGGGAAGACGGCTTGGCCTTCGCGATTCCGGTCCATGCGATGTTTACGGCACGTGATTTCCCTGTCGTGGGAACTTCGCTGGAGTATTTTGGTTTCCGCGCGCTGACACCCGCTCAAGGAGAGTTGTTTGTCACTATTGGTGATTGTGTGTTGGGGGCGAAAGTTGCGGAGTCTTTAGGGCTGCGGCCTGGTGATCAGTTAATTTCTGATCGTGACAATATGCTGGAGTTGGCTGGCCAGTCGCCGCTGAAAATGAGTGTCGCTGGCGTTTTGAATGAGGCTCGGACGCCAGACGATTGGGCGGTTTTTGTCGATTTGAAAACGGCGTGGGTGATCCAGGGGCTCGGGCATGGCCATCAGGACTTGAGTCAAGAAAAGGCAGGCAGCAAGCTCTTGGTTTCACGAACGGACGGCAAAATCGTCGCCAATCGGGGCGTTGCGTCGTACATCGAAATCACTCCAGAGAACATTGATTCGTTTCATTTTCATGGTGAGCAAGGCGAGTTTCCGGTTACGTCAATTATTGTCGTGGCAGATAGTCTGAAAGACGAAACGATCCTCCAGGGGCGGTACGAATCCGGAACACCCACCGCTCAATTCGCCCGTCCAGGTGAGGTCGTCAGGGATCTGATGTCGATGGTTTTTCAGATTGAGAAGTTTTTCAATTTGAATGCGATCCTGATTGCGATTTCGACGGGCATGCTGTTGTTGCTGGTCGTGATGCTGTCGCTGCGGTTACGGAAACGCGAAATGGAAACCATGTTTAAGCTTGGCTGTAGCAAGGGCACGATCTTGTTGCTGCTACTGGGCGAGATGGCAATTATTTTTAGTGTCGCCGGGGTGCTCTTGGCGTTTGCGGTTTGGGGAGTCGGGCTGGTGGCCGGTGATTTAGTCGAGTCGTTGTTGGTTAGCCGTTAGCGTGTGTGCTGAACAATTGAGTCGTTTGGGCGTTGGTCACAGTGATCGCCGGTTCAGCCGTGGCCAGAGCAAAAATCGGCTCACTCAAGTTGTGGAACGGGTTGTGGAACGGGTTGTGGAACGGCGTAGCCAATCGAAGCGAGGGATATCTCCAAGCGGATTTTGAGTCTGGTCAGTTTTTCTATCGTGAGACGAATGAATCGCCAGCAGTTGGCCAGGATTACTCTAGTCAATCCCAGCGGATTGTTGCCAAAATGTCCGAGTTTGACCCTTGTCTCAAGCGGCTGGCCACCACGATTCGCTGACTCGATTCAGCATCGCCGCGAGTTGAAGTCTTTTTTCATAGTCGGTGACTTGCCCAACTTCACGCTTACGCCTGGAAGGCTAAGATGAGCATGAAAGATTCACGCGAGCTCGCTTGGGAGCAATACAAACGAATGATAGGCAGACCGTTGATACAGAAAATTAATTCATTTGCCAAACTGCTTCCTTCGTTGGCGATTGTGGTTCTCTTGGTGGGGTGCGGCCAAACCGACTTGGAATCGAACGGAAACACGAATCAGCGTCCTCTTGAGCTGACCCGCACGATCGTGGCCGTCAGTTATCCGTTGCAGTATTTGACCCAGCGGGTAGCCGGTCCAGAATTTGAAGTCAGTTTTCCGATCCCAGCCGATTCGGACCCACAAGCGTGGCGTCCTGACCGAGCGGCGATCAGCAACATGCAATCCGCGGACCTGATCATTGCCAACGGCACCGGAGCGACCTATGCGAAATGGTTGACGATCGTATCGCTACCGGATTCCAAGCTCCGCAACACGGCCTCTCGGAGCCTTTTACTGAAAGACTACATTGGGGTCGAAGACGTTTCGATCGTTCATTCACATGGCCCAGAAGGCGAGCACTCGCATCCCACGATGGTCGCGCGGAGTTGGCTCGCCCCGGCGATCGCCAAGAAGCAAGCGGTCTACATCGCCGGCGAATTGGCGGATGTCTATCCAGAGCATGCCGCTCTGTTCGACGACAATTTGCAGAGTTTAGTGGTTGAACTGGACGGACTCACAAGTCGCTTGAATGCGGCTGTATCTTCGGTTTCCGGGATCCTGACAGCCACTCCTAGGCTAAAGTATTTTTCTCGGGCGACCGGTATCGGCTACGATCAGCATTTGACTTGGTTCAAAAATCCAAACGTGGAGCAAGCTAAAAAAGACCTCGATTCGTTGGCAAAAAAACACCCAGATCAATCGGCTCAGGTTATTCTGTTTGATGACGCCTTACCGCCCCAGGAGCTCGTCGACGTCCTTTCCGCTCACAAGCTCAAAGCGATTGAGATAAGTCTGATTGATCGTCAGCCGGCCACGGGAGATTTTCTCACGGCCTTGCGTGAGAACATCGATCGATTCGAGGAAGCGGTCGAGTCCCTGAAGTAGATTTTGTTTTCGATGATTTTTGTATTCCGTCATTGTCAATTAACGTGGACCAGCAGAGATAGGGAGAGGCAATGGTTGCGAGCGATCCTCCAGACGAGCTCCTCACGACGAACCGGCGAAACTCGTCACCGCGGAAAACCGCTAGTTCCGTCTTGATCGTATTGTTCCTGCTCGGGACGGCGGCCATTCAAGGGCTGGCACCCCAGCCGGATTGCCAAGCGTGTGCAGCGATTCGTCCAGCCGACAAGGCTTGCATGGATTCGATGACTTCGCTGATTCCCGCGTTGCAGGACGAAGAGTATCCTGAAGTCGTCCTGATCCGGGCCCAAGCCAAATTGAATTCGACGCAGCAGAATTACGAACGAATTCAGCGGCTGAGCGCGAAAGGTTCAGCCAGCCGTCGGTCGCTTCGGCTAGCCAACGTCCGCTGGAAAATCGCTGAATTGGATTACGCGAGTTTGGTCGATCCGCTGCAAGCTGAACCTAACGAGATTCTGAAAAGCCGAGTGGTTTGGAGGTTCCATGAATCTGACTTCGCCATCATCCAGGAGCTGTTTGAGAAAGATTCCGTCTCAGAATTGCAATATCGGCGAGCCAAATCGACCCTCGAAGTTGCCGCCGGGAATCTGAAAATACTGCAAAGTACCTCAGATGTTCAACGCAAGATGCAGACGATCAAGATTGCGAAATCGAGATTTCAGCTGGCTGAATTTGAGTTCCGAGTAGCCCAACGGCTGTTCAACTTGCAATCTTTCAGCCAATTCGAGCTCGATCGAGCTTCGACGAATTTGGAAATGGCGACATCCGAATTGGCTGCCAGTAAAGCATCGTTGGGCGCTCACGCGGTTCAATCGAAGCAGTGAAGCCAAGGCCGTGGTTGTGAAGCCGGAAATCATCGCATGCCAATTGCTGTTGCTTTGGCAAAGCCCTCCTCAGCTCTTTGACTCTTGCGTTTGTTTCAATTTGACTTTGACCCCATCGGCGAACAAAGCAAAATCGATTCCTTGGTGACGGACTTCGAATGCCGATCCGCATTGGTTGTCGACTTTGATCGTGTTGTCCGTGAACGTTGCACAGCTGACGTCAAAGCAGGCTAGATCGATATGGTCGAATCCTTCGTCGCCGTTGACTTCGATGATCTCGCCGGTTTTGGCAATGAAGACTTGGTCTTCTTCCAGTGTGTCTTCGTACGCTTCGATCGGGTCGGTGGCTTGCCAGTCGTTGTGAGGCGTATCAAGGCCGGCGGGCGTTGCCTGAATGGCTTGGGCGGCCAATTCAACGAGCTCGGCTGGCTCTTTCAGGGGCGTGGGTTGAGTGGTCGTTGAGTTCAGTGATTCGAAATCAAAGAGATCTGAATCCACCTCGAAAGCGCCGGGGATCGGAGCCAGCGGTTGATTCGCTAGATCCGCAAAATCTCGAACGTCATAGACGGCTTCCGTGACGCCTTCGGAATGTGTGAAAGGAACAGCGGTAGAAATTACAGGCACACCAAATCCGGGTTGCTCGGGATTCATTTTGGCAAACTCAGCGACCTGCGCATTCTCGGCAAGCAGTGCGTCGGAGACGTCCGGGACAGTCGCAGTCACGGCAGCCGTCGAGTTTTCTGGAGAAGTGTGCTCTGGCTTCGGGGGGGCGGTCTCGGGCAACGGTTGAATTAAATCGGCACAGATAATTTCGACCAGTGGCTTTTGATTCGCCGGTTCCTGTTCGCGGTGAATCGGAGTCGATTCTAATTCCGTCAATGCATCCTGAAAGACTTCAATTGCATCCAGTGATTGGCTTACGTCGAGCAGCGGCAGTTCAGCGGATGGGAGACTGGCCGACGGGGCTGACCCGGAATTCAATTCACACGGATCAACATAAGGGTCCAATTCGCCGAACGAAGTCTCGGGCAATCGTGATGAAGACGCCGGCGATTCCACATGCTCGGCATCCTCGGGAGTCAACGTGGCGTGCCTGGCTGTCGGCTTTCCGGACAGCCGCGCGTAGTCCAACGCGTCGATTTGAAACGGCTGCTGGGTCGAAATATAGGCGTTTCCCAAGGTAGACGCCGAACCACCGATCATAGGCGTTATTAAGGCCTCGCTCGGAAAAATTGCTGGTTCGGAATGGCTTGGATGATTGTCGGGATGGTTCATCGTCGTGCCCACAGATCTTGAAGAAGTATGAGGAGGATTCTCGTTAACTTTTATCGGGCCCTAGTCGTGGTCCCATGCAATTTCGGTGGAGGCTTAACGGATTTGCCGGTTAAATTGGGAAACTGAAGTCACGTGGTGAACAATTGAGGACGATTTGACTCAGCTGAGCCAGCCGTGAGTCCCGTTGACCGGCAAAATCGTCGTTTCTTATAATCACAGGCTTGATTTCCGTTTTCCGAAGCACGTTTGATCGAAAAAAATGAAAATTCACGAGTATCAAGGCAAGCAGCTTTTCAGCCAATTTGGCGTTAAAGTCCTCGAAAACCGAGTGGCCAAAACCGCTGACGAAGCCGCCCAAGCATTCACTGATTTAGGTGGTCCAGTCGCCGTCGTTAAATCCCAGATCCACGCAGGTGGCCGCGGTAAAGGAACCTTTATCGAGAACGCCGAACAGCATGGCGTCCAATTGGTCAAATCCGCTGAGGAAGCCAAGCAAGTGGCTGCCAATATGTTGGGCAATCATCTGGTCACCATTCAGACCGGTCCTGAGGGGAAAAAAGTCAACCAGGTGATCATCGAAGCCGGCTGTGACATCGCCCGCGAGCTCTATCTTGGAATCGTTCTTGATCGAGAGTGCAACCTTCCAGTTTTGATGTGCTCTCAAGAAGGCGGCGTCGAGATCGAAAAAGTCGCCCACGAAACGCCAGAGAAAATTTTCAAGGAGCATTTCGATCCGGCTCAAGGCCTCGAAAGCTATCAGGTTCGCAAGCTTTGTAAGCGGCTTGGGATCGAAGGCAAGTCTGTCCGCTCGGCCGACAAGTTCATGAAATCGCTTTGTCGAATGTATGTCGACACCGATTGTAGCTTGATGGAAATTAACCCATTGGTGGTGACCGGCGACGGCGAATTGGTGGCCTTGGATTCAAAAATCAACTTCGATTCCAACGCTGCTTTCCGTCACAAAGATTGGGAAGAGATGCGAGATCTCTCGGAAGAAGAGGAATCAGAAGTTCGCGCCTCGGCCGCGGGCCTGAGCTACGTCAAGCTTGAAGGAAACATCGGTTGCCTCGTCAACGGTGCAGGCTTGGCCATGAGCACGATGGATATCATCAAGCTTCACGGCGGCAAGCCAGCGAACTTTTTGGATGTGGGTGGGGGAGCCAACGCCGACCAGGTCACTGAGGCATTTAGAATCATTCTTTCTGATCCGAATGTCAAAGCAGTTCTGGTCAATATCTTTGGTGGCATCATGAAGTGCACCACGATCGCCGAGGCCATCGTGGTGGCTGCCAAATCGGTTGGATTTACGGTTCCGCTGGTTGTGCGACTCGAGGGAACCGAAGTCGAACAAGGCCGCAAGATCCTGGAGGATTCGGACGTCGATCTGATCACCGCCACGGACTTGACGGATGCGGCTACGAAAGTCGTCGCAACGTTGAGCTAGGAATCCTTGCTCGCCCGCGGAATTAGGCTGGCGGCAAATTCTGTTCGCCAAATACAAATCATTCAAACCAGACAACTGAAGAGACAAAATGAGCATCCTCATCAATAAAGATACCAAGGTCATCTGCCAAGGAATCACCGGGAAAGTCGGTGAATTCCATACTCGCGGCTGCCTTGAATACGGCACGAAAATGGTCGGCGGGGTCACCCCCGGAAAGGCCGGCCAAGAAGTCGCTGGCTTGCCCGTGTTTGATACGGTTGAAGAAGCCGTCAAGCAAACCGGGGCCAACGCCACGATGATTTTTGTCCCCCCGCCGTTTGCGGCTGACGCGATCCTCGAAGCCCTCGATGCCAATGTCGAAGTCGTGATCGCGGTCACCGAAGGCGTTCCCGTCATCGACATGGTTCGGGTTTACGAAGCCGCCCGGAATTCTAAATCAGTTTTGGTTGGCCCTAACTGTCCTGGCGTGATTACCGCTGACGAATGCAAAATCGGCATCATGCCTGGTTACATTCACCAAAGAGGCACCGTTGGAATCATGAGCCGCTCAGGGACTTTGACTTACGAAGCCGTTTGGCAGACCTCGAATCTTGGGCTCGGACAAACGACTTGCGTTGGGCTCGGTGGTGATCCAATTGTCGGCACCTCGTTCATCGATTGCTTGCAAATGTTCCAAGACGATGACGAAACGGAATCCATTTTGATGATGGGCGAAATCGGCGGAACCGCAGAAGAAGAAGCCGCGGCTTACGTTAAAGAACACATCACCAAGCCCGTCGCGGCATTCATTGCAGGTCGAACTGCCCCTCCCGGAAAACGCATGGGCCACGCAGGTGCGATCATCAGTGGCGGTAAGGGAACGGCCGAAGAGAAAATTGCCGCCCTCGAAGCCGCTGGAATCGAAGTCGCGCAAAGCCCTGCCGACATGGGCACTGCGATGAAGCGTGCGATTGATAACGCTAAATAGTTTTGTCGGCAATTTCGACTGCAACAGGATGAGTTTGTTTGCGTTCGATAGATTGTTGACATTCGATCAAGCCCGCCTTTCAGGTGGGCTTTTTTTATGGGCTCGCCAGATGCGAGAGCGAAGCAGCGTGGCGGATGCTCGGGATCCACCACGCTCTTGGAAGGGTGCCTGGCCCGTCGTGAGGGTAACTAACGTTGGCGAAACGTGCCCAAGCTACCGTTGCGGCCTTTGGGCTCGGATGAATTCTGAGAAATCGCTAAGGCCGTCGTATGATTTGACTCGTTCGTCGATTCGGAATCTGATTCGAGCATCGTCTAGCGACAACTCTGTGTCGATGATCCCGCGTTGATGGGCCAGCGAATCTGTGTAGCCAGGGAAGACCACTCCCCGTGCCCAAGGGCTGATCGATTGTTCGATGACGCAATTGGTGTGTTGCACGATATTGTTGGTGCAGTTGTTGAAGAGCGTGTGATAAAACTCCGGTTGCTCTCGCAGAGAATTGGTTCGATCGAGCATATCCAAGAACAGCGAGCGAATTCCCTCCGGTGTTGTTCGGATCGGGTATAGCTGGATGATGTTTTCGACGTCGTCGGATCTTCCGGCCAGCACGTCCTGTTCGTCGGCGATGACGTAGATGAGTTCGTAGTTCTTGAAAAGGCCGCGGATGGGCGAGTAGTTCGGTTCGTCCGATTCGCGGCGTGTCTCGACGGAAAACGCCAAGAAATTGGAGCGGTGACTGCCCGGCTCAAATTCGAAACTCAAGAACGTGTGAGCCATCGGTTCAAGTGACGTGAATCTGTCGACCCCCAGCCACACTGATCGAAGCTTCGAGAGATCGTAGGTGTCGTCATAGTGGGATTTGTGCGAGGGAGCAATTGGGCCGTAGCGATTCGAGCGAATGTTGTGAACTGTGATTGTCGGCGAACGGCCAAGGTCAATATCGGCGTAGGGCAAAATTGCTTGGGCAGTGCTCCAGGTCCGATCATGGCTAGGCCTGACGAACTGATTGCCAAGGACGCAGGCTCCGAATGTGAGCGAGAGCAAGATCGCCGGCAGCCATGGACGAGATCTCCGGAACCCAATCCAACCCCAGGGGATCCCAATCCCAATCGCGATCACTAATGACTTGGCGATCCAAACGGGGAAGTAGTCGTCAAGGCTGTGGGTAAAACCCAAGCTCCAAGCCCAGGCGAAAATCGCGAGCATCCACAAGGCGAGGGTTGCCGCCAGGCGGCTTAGTCGAAACCGAATTGCCTGCCGCGCGGTCGGCGGATCATGGGTGGTTGGGTGGGTCATGGTCGTTCTCGAAGTAAACTTCGTTGATTGTGCCTTCCACTTGAGTTAAGGAGAGCCCAAGTTGTTTCAGCAACTGCGTCGAGGGATTCTCAGCGGCCAGCCACAAAATGTTTCGAGCTCGGTATTTGAGCTTAACGGTCGATCCGGACTCCACCAGTTGATCATTGTCAATGTAAGTCGGGGCACGGAAAAAAACGAGAGTCTTTTGATGACTTAGCCCCGTCGGTTGAAGAAATCGGTACTTGATGTGGCTGACAAATGTTCGGCTGGGAGCGTCGTTGTCGATTGTTTCTTGCCAGGCGTCGAACTCCAAGATTTCTACGACTGCAACTTGCTTTCCGGCTTGGGTGGTCAGCCAGAGTGCCACTGCAACGATTGCTAAACCGACAAACAAATGCCAAATCCGAAATCGTGGCAACCACGACCGGCGCTGCATTGAGTTGAGTTGATTGGAGGTTCGCATTTTGAAATGGCTATTTTTTGTGATCGGTAATCGATTTCGACGGAACCTTGCTGCAAAACAGGGGTTCTAATTTTTAATCCCATATTATCGCAATTTCCAACCGGGTTCGCTCGTTGGTCGATTTCGATATTTCTAATTGATGGCAGGCAATTCGCCAATCTTTGAGGCGGGTCGATGATTTCGAGTTGTCCCGCAACAACGCGCGTCTCGGCCCGTCTCGCTATTCATGGATGTTGACGAGGGGGATGCTCAAGATGTTGAGATCGATGCCCCGCAACTCGCGAGAGGTACCCGGTATCAACGCCAAGCCATCTCGAGGTCTTCCAGTTTTTTGTTCCTCAAATCAACCACAACGTTCGGACGGTTTGTGGTGAAGTTTTCGTACGCTACGAATCTGTGACGCCACTGGCACGGGGGCCGGTCGCTCCGAACGATCGCAGCAGGCCATCGGTTTTGATGGTTTGGCTGATAGCATTGAACACGCAGCTGGAATCTGGTGGGGCGATTCCGACTTGCAGCTGTGACTCGAGGAGATCCGAGTCAGCGACGCTCATCGGCTGTTGCCGCCAGGCTAAGCGTTCAAGATTAAAAAAGAACGTAGATAAAGGGCCCAATCGCGGTGTTGGTTAGCACGATGAAGAGGCTGAGCACCAACAGAATGAGGATGATCGGCGTCAGCCACCACTTTTTATTGTTGACCAAGAAATCCATAAACTCAACCAAGAAACTGGGCCGCCGTTCCTGTGACTTGCGTTCGAAAGAATTCTCTTGATCTGTCATCGCAAGGGGCACCATGGGAACGAAAATAAAAAGGATGTTCTGAAGCGGGGCAGAATCTTGGGCGGACGCAGCTCATCTTACGTCACGGGATTTTCCAAACTCAATATTGCTTGAAATAACTTGCCGGGTCGTGCGGGGCGGGTTGGCTAGGGGTCCAATAAGTTTGGGTCGGATTGCTTGTCGGAAACGAGTCGCCATGTCGACGTCTGACAACGAGTCCGATCGGCAGAACACATAGATAAAAGATCACTCCCAGCACTGCTTTCGAAGCCAGCCAGCGTATGGGAAACGTCGCCGATTTCCAAGCCGACATAATGCGATGCCAGATGGAATGAGTAACGGGGGCCTCCTGAGCGGGCTGGAATTCAGGTTGGTCTGACTTTTTAAGAACAAAATTTCCGATCACCAATGTATCAAGCTCCGTTTTCATGAAACATCGATAGGCATCGGCAGCTCGACAGACGATCGGTTCGCCCCGCACGTTAAAGCTGGTGTTGACCAAGAGCGGGCACCCCGTTTTCTGTTGGAAGGCTTCCAGCAATCCATGAAGCTTAGCGTTTTGGCTTGGGTTGACGGTTTGAATTCTGGCGGAACCGTCCACATGAGTCACCGCTGGAATGGCTCGGCCGTCCGATGCCTCTGCTGATGCTCCTGGGGGACGTGCGATCGCGTTACCAGCGAAGCACATTGCTGGCGAAGGGTGTTCGAGTTCGAAAAACTCTCGACATCGGTCTTCGAGGACGACCGGTGCAAACGGGCGAAAGTCTTCCCGGAACTTGATGCGTTGATTGAGCAGCGATTGCATTTGGGGGTTTCTCGGGTCTGCCAGAACGCTTCGATTACCGAGTGCCCGCGGCCCAAACTCCATGCGTCCCTGCATCCAGCCAACGATTTTCTGCTGACTGAGTTGATCCGCTACGTGTTCGATCATCTCGGCATCGTTTTCAAATTCATGGTAGACCGCCGACGCGTTCGTGAGCATCGATTCGGTCTCTGATCGCGTGGTGTCCGGCCCTAGGAATGGATCGCAAGCGGGGTTCGGCTGGCGGGGTTGGCCAAGCAGTTGGTGCCACACGAACAGCGCTGCGCCCAGGGCCCCGCCGGCGTCACCGGCAGCTGGTTGAACCCAAACATTTTCAAATGGGCTTTCGCGTAAGAGCCGACCATTGGCAACACAATTGAGACCAACGCCTCCGGCGACACAGAGGTTTTTCATCCCGGTATCGGCATGCAGCCGGTTGGCAATTCGTAGCAGGATCGTTTCGGTGACTTGCTGGATCGAGGCGGCCAGATTTTTCTCCCGCTCGGTAATGGTAGACTCAGGGGTTCTCGGCGGTCCGTCAAACAGATCATCGAATCGGTGTGAAGTCATGGTGTTGCCAACCGCGTAGTTGAAGAATTCTGGGTTGAGCCGAAACGAACCATCTTGTTTGACGTCGACGATTTGCTCCAGAATTTGCTCGGTGTAGCAGGCAGTCCCAAAGGGAGCGAGCCCCATCAATTTGCCTTCTCCACCGTTGACCCGAAACCCACAAAAATAAGTGAATGCCGAGTACAGCAATCCTAGCGAATCCGGAAAGTCAATTTGCTTGTGCCGTTCGATCCGGTTGCGGTTGCCAACGCCCACCGTTGTGGTGGCCCATTCCCCTGCCCCGTCTGCTGTCAGGATCGCGGCCTGTTCAAATGGCGATGGGAAATAGGCACTGGCGGCGTGTGACTCGTGGTGATCGGGGAAAATAATTCGCTTGCGATATTTCCCACTCAGTCCCTTGGCGATGATCCGCGAAAGATAGAGCTTCGAACTCAGCCAAATCGGCATCGCGGTGGTGAACGATTTGAATCCGGCTGGAGCGGCTTGTAAGTACGTCTCGAGGATCCGTTCGAACTTGCGAAATGGTTTCTCGTAAAAAACGACGTGGTCCAGTTCCTCGATCGAAAGTCTGGACTGGGCGAGGCAAAACTCAATGGCTTGATGGGGAAAGCCCGATTCATGTTTAACTCGTGTGAATCGTTCCTCCTGAGCGGCTGCCACAACGACCCCATCGACGATGATCGCCGCGGCTGAGTCATGGTAAAAAGCGGAAATTCCAAGAATCGCTGTCACGGGGTTATGCAAGTTCTCAAAGGGGAATCGGAAGCTTGGGAAGCATGGATTATACTTCTCAAAGCGTTTGTGAGGGACGCGAGAACTTGATTTTGGCCGGGATTGATGTGGCCGGGATCGATGTGGCTAAATTTGGCTTGTTGCAATGTTGATTAGTTGGGGTGGGTTTTGATAAGTGATCGCACCGGAAGATTTCGCTTTCGCCAGCGCGCGGTCTGGATGCGTTTGGGCGCGATCTTGATTGGGCTGTTGCCGTTCCTGCTTTTTGAGCTGGTATTGACGCTCATTGGCTGGCAAGCTCCCGGTGGGGTCGCGGATCCGTACGTCGGGTTTACTGCGGTTCGTCCACTTTTCGAGTTGGATGAGTCAGGAACACGATACGCAATATCCCAGCATCGAATGCCTCTGTTTTGTCCAGACGATTTTTCGGCCGAAAAACCGAAGGACGAGTACCGCGTGTTTTGTCTTGGTGGTTCCACCGTCCAAGGACGACCCTTTGCGATTGAAACTTCTTTTTCGAAATGGCTGGAGCTGCGGCTCCAAGCGGCTGATCCGTCAAAAAAGTGGAACGTGATCAATTGCGGTGGGGTGTCGTATGCGAGTTACCGGTTAGCGCCGATCATGGATGAGATTCTCAAGTACAAGCCCGATTTAATTGTGTTGTACACCGGGCACAATGAGTTTCTGGAGGACCGAACTTACGAATCGATCAAGTTGACGGCGCCGTGGGTGATGCGAACTCACGAACGGCTGTCGGCAGTTCGAACGTATTCGTTTCTACGCCAGTTGGTGGTTGGATCGGGAGTTGACGAGCAGGCGGCAGAACGGCTTCCGTTGGATGTCGAAGCCCGTTTGGATTTTCGTGAGGGATTGACGAAGTATCATCGAGACGATGAATGGAAACGGAATGTAGTCCAGCATTTCGAACACAATCTTCGACGGATGGCGCAAGCGGCCG
Organism: Mariniblastus sp.; assembly: GCA_047639375.1. Taxonomy (GTDB): domain Bacteria; phylum Planctomycetota; class Planctomycetia; order Pirellulales; family Pirellulaceae; genus Mariniblastus. The sequence continues at coordinate 12,734 of JBLINZ010000114.1, forward strand.
GTGACGCCAACGTGCCTTTGATGTTGTGCAATCCAACGGCCAATCTAGTCGACGCGGCGCCTTTCAAAAGTCAGCACGACTCTGGTTTGTCTGATTCGGAGGTGGCGGAATTTAGCGAGGCTTGGCAGCAGTTGAACGAGGATGAGTTGGGGATTCTGCTAAACCAAACGGACGACGAACTTAAGGATTTGGTTGAGCTTTGCCGTTTGAGCCCCCGGCACGCGGGCGTTCAGTATCGGCTAGGCGTGGCGTATTATCAGCGCGGAGATTTTGAAAACGCCAAACGCCATTTGTTGCTTGGCAAAGAAGAGGACGTTTGTCCCTTAAGAATTATCGAGCCAATGTACGACGTGATCGCGAATGTCGCGGCAGAGTTTCGCTTGCCTCTGGTCGACGTTAAAGCTGAGTTTGAGTCGCGGGCCGAGGGTAGAATTCCTGGGCGGGAGTTGTTGGTGGATCATGTGCATCCCTCGATCCATGGGCACCAATTGATTTCTGGCTGGATTTTAGATGAGATGTTGGAGCAGGAATGGGTTGCCTTGCCGAAAGAATGGTCTGAGGAATCGTCTGGCGTTGCCTTGCAAAACGAGTTGTTTCAATCACACTTGGAGTCGTTGCCGTACGTGTATTTCGAATTGGGCAAGGATCGGTTGGCGGGTTTGAAACGATGGGCGGAGGGTAAAGTCACGCGTGAAAGAGAAGAATGACGGAGGAGTCAGAAATGCAGAATACGGCGTTTAGTCAAGACAGAACAGCGGTTGAGAATCGGTCGGTCGAAACCGCGACAAGCAAACAAAGCTCTGGTCAACGCCGGCTGTGGATTCATGCGCTCACGCTTGCCCTGTTTTGCTTGATCGTCGCAATCATCGTGATCGCGAATATGGGGCAGCTCGCTCAGGCGTTTCCCTTCGTCTACAAAGTTCCGTACAGTGACAAGGTGGGGCATTTTTTGTTGATGGGCGGGATGGCATTCATGCTGAACTTAAGCTTGTCTGGTAAGCGAATTAAGTTCGGCCCACTCAAGTTTCTACTGGGATCGCTGATCGTACTTACGGTGGTCACGCTAGAAGAGTTGTCCCAGGGAGCTTTGTCGACTCGGACCATGGACCTGAAGGACTGGCTCGCGGACATCGCGGGGATTTTCGTTTTCGGACAATTGGCCGGTTTGATTTGCATTTGGACTCGTCAGGATGGAAAGCAATGACATCGCTGTCCGTGGTGTCGAGGAAGTTTTATAACGCCTTAGTAAATGGCTTCCGCGACTCCGGCTGAATCGACTCGCCAAGGCAGCCAGCAGACGCCAAAATCTTCCACAGAAATGTCGCTTTTGCGCGGCGTCAATTTATAATCCGTAAAATCCAGATTATCGATCGAAAGCTTGTTTTGGAGGTCTTGGACGGCGTCATTAAATTCTCGTTCGAGATCCTCAAACTTGATTTGAAGTTCTTCGAGTCCATCCTTGGCACGTTCGATGTCGTTTTTTTCTTTTGAGGAACGGCCGTAAGATCGCATTGACGTTGACGTTTTGCGGTTAGTCTTGCGACCCAAGATTGCACTCATCAGCGTCGAGCCGATTGACATGTAAGTTGAGTTGCGACTTGTCCGATACTGGTCTTCTTCGACCTCGACCTTGTCTTCGGCGCGTCGAATTTGGCTACGAAGCGTCGAGAATTTCTTGCCGTATTTCTTACGCAGGCTATCCACCTCGTCGTCTCGTTTTTCGGAAACCAGCTGCTCCAATCGAACTTTGAATTCAGCCAGTGTCTCATCGGCGTCCGAGTACTTTTTGAGTTCGCTACATTTCCAGACGGTCATTTCCTGGCCACGGTAGAGGAATTCTTTCAGCTCGTTTTTCCAAGTCGTGTAGTTCTTGGATTTTTGAAATTCCCTTGCGACTTTGCCGAATTCAGCGTTTTCGAACGGCTGTTTAATGAAGTCTAATCGTGACTCAAGTTGTTCCGCTTCGTCCCAAATCTCGTTTGGCATTTCTCCACCAGAAACGCTGGCCAAAAAC
>JBLINZ010000115.1:0-14626 GCA_047639375.1 Mariniblastus sp.
CATGGTTATCGACATGTTTCGTGCGACGACCAACGCTATTGAACGTCTTGCCGCCGTCTTCGGTGCGTCCGAGTTGAACATTCGCGTGATAGACCACATCGAATCGGTGTGGGTCGCAATAGATTTCCTGATAGTAGTGCGGCCCGGTTCCGCCGCCGACGTAGTCAGACATCTTGGCCCAACTGGCCCCAAAATCTTCACTGCGAAAGAATCCACCTTTGCGATCATTCAGTTCGATGGTCGCGTACACGACGTTTGATTTTTGTGGTGAGACCGCAAGCGAGATTTTCCCCTTGTCGCCACCCGGGATACCGGTCGTCAACTCCGTCCAGGTTTCGCCGCCATCAACAGATTTGTGAACTCCAGATTGTGGGCCAGTATTGAGCAAGGCCCAGACGGTTCGATGTCGTTGGTGCGTTGCCGCGTAAAGCACTTTGGGATTATTAGGATCCATTACGACGTCGGTCACACCGGTAAAGTCACCCCCGTCTTTGCCGTCGGCGTTGAGGACGTTCTTCCATGTCTTTCCGCCGTCGATCGTCTTATAGAGTCCGCGCTCGCCACCGCCTGACCACAACGGTCCTTGCGAAGCAGCGAATACGATGTTTGAATTTTTGGGATGAACGACGATTTTCGAAAGGTGCTCCGAATTCTTGAGCCCCATGTTTTTAAAACTTTTTCCGCCGTTGTGACTGACGTAAATTCCGTCGCCGTAACCGATGTGTCGTCCGCCAACGTTTTCGCCCGTGCCAACCCAAACAGTACTGCTGTTGCTCGGATCGATCGTCACGCAACCAATTGAATACGAATCGTAACTGTCAAAAATCGGCTCAAACGTGGTGCCGGAATTGGTTGTTTTCCAAACGCCGCCTGAGCCCACGCCGACGTACCAGATGTTTCCGTTTTTTTGGTCGACGGCAATGTCGCCAATCCGTCCAGACATCAAAGCCGGCCCGATGCTGCGAAGCTTCATTGCCGACAGCAGACCGGCGTTAACCTTCGACTCCTTTTTTTCTTTGGCTGTTTCTTGAGCCGCCAGGCAGCTGGTGGAAACGCTGGAAATTCCAAGCACGGCGAATGCTAGAATCGCAACTGCGAACGAGGGAAGTCGAATCATGTTGAAAACCTATTGCGTAGAAGAAAATGCCGTTTCGAAAACGGCTTAAGCAAAAGACTCATTCTCTAAAACTGAAGGAGACGCTATCGAGATAACGTCTCCTTCAGGGGAATAGCGATTGGATACCGAGGAGTACCGAATCAGGATCCCGAGTCTCATCCTGAGTTTGCAATGCAAACAGCGTAAAGTCAATCAGCTTGTCGCCAAACCACGCAATAGAACACGTATTTGATCCGAACAGTCGAACTGTAATAGTCGTTGGGGCTACCCTGAATCAACGTGAATCCGCTCAATCTCGACTTTTTCACTCCCAGCCTTGTGTCGTTAGGCAACGATTGGTCGCAATGTAATTTTTGGCACAGTTGAAGACTCCATCGGTAGCCTTGCTCCACGAATCACTCCAACATCAAGTCGTGCTCAAGCGACTCAAACACCTCGTCAACCAAGCCTTTGCTTTTCATGTTTTCACGCACCATTGAAACATACTTAAATGGATCATTCGTAGCGGAACCCGACTTGATCGAATCCGTCGATACGAGCGCTAACTCCTCACTCGGATTAAGGCCAAGCGATCGTTGAATTGATTCCCCACGCGATGCTTCCCCAAACTTCTTGAACGAAGGGTTGTCGTTAGACAAAAAGTAGCCATCGAAACCAATCGTACTGACAGAAGACTCAATCAACGGCGAATCAATCATGTCAGCGATGAAACGCGAAGTTTCTTCGACAATCCCGTCCTTCTTTGGGCTGTTGCTCGTTACGAATCCGCCAAATTTGGCTTGCGGCTCCATCGCGTAAAAGCGGTTGCCTACTAGAAACGCCAGGTACCCAACGTTTTCAGCGACGTGCAATCGCTCACCGTCGTAAGACGTTTCTTCTTCTATAAAAATGGAAGCGATTCGGCTGTTTACACTTGCAACTCGAACGCTCGACGCGTCCATTTCGTTACTCGTTTGTGCGCTCAAAATCAGGCTAGGAGTCCCGTCAAACGCACTCGAGAATCCGAGACGTTCGTGTTGGTCTGTGATCCGTTCGCCTGTATCACCCACTTCAAAACTGCCATTCTCGCTGGCTCCCTCCCCGAATTCAATCGCCAACCAATGCGTGCTGAATGACAAATTGCTCGGCGTGACCAACTCACTGCCTTGAGCAAGAACGCTAAATCCATTTTCGTCGATGCCTGTCAATCGTGACGTGTATGCTCCGATTGAGCTATGGCTGAGTTGGGTGAAGACAATTGGTGCGGCATCAAAACTCTGAGAAAAACTCACATCGGCCCAGGAAGTGTCACTTGCCTGGAGATGTCCGGCGACCATCCTTGTACCGTCACGTAAAGTATGAGCGCCTGCTTCGACAACGAAGTAATCCAAAACTTCGGCAGTATGATTAGTCGTCTTGACGTTCCAGTTGTGCAAGCGAACGTCGAAAGAACCGGACGTTACGTTCTCAATCTCGACGGTTACGGCGGAACGATCGGCGTATCCCGGCGTGCTCACTATCACAACAGGACTGTCAAAACGATGGGTCAAAATAACGGTTTGCCAATTCTCGTCGACCAAACCAATCTTGCCGGATTCGGCAACCATCAATGGGACATCGATCTCAAACGTATAGTCGTTGATGGCACCGGTTTTTCCAAATACTTCGATGTAATAAAGCTCGTCCTGTTCGACTGTGATCAGCAGCGACTCATTGTCATTGATCGACTCTCCGCGAGCAATTTCCTGTTGATTCGAATTGTAGACAACCACATCAAGATTGCCATCGGAGTGAACGAAGCCCAAGTCAATCTGGACGTGCGTTGAATCTTGAGCGTTGAACCGGAAAAAATCCACATCCGATTGATTGTGAATCGACAAATCGGTGAAGCCCGCATTGCCGATTGTTCCCAAGTCCGTCGCCTGTGGGAACGTATTGTTTTGCTCAAGTGCGTCGCCAGGGTTGTTGTCCACGCCAGTAAACATCAGCCCCCAAGCGTTCAGGGTTCCTGTATCCGCGGGATACCAGTCAGTAATTGAAACCGTCCACGTTCCAAGTGACGATTCGCCATTGAAAATGGAAAACGGGTTCGAAACATTGTCATAATTCACGTTAAAGGACCCGCTAAACGGCGCGGTTCCGTCGTCGATATTGTTTGGGGCTTGATCATCTAGGAATGTATTGACGAAATCATCTTCGCCACCCAGTGGCCCGCTGGGAGTCTCCCACGTTGAACGAAGGATTGCGGCTGTCGTGCCTGCCGGCGAGGTAAGATCAATATGCAAATCACCCATATAAGAATGTCGCAAGTCTTCAAAAATCAGATTCAAATCGGTGATCGTCAAATCTGGACCTTGAAGTGTGCTGGTCGCTGTTACACCCGCCGTCCTTGCGCCGCCGCTGTCGGGTATGCTCACCGGGACATCGCCGCTGAATACGGTATCCGTAATGACTTCCCCGGGGCCAAAGAATTCCAGGTCATAGCCGTTGGTGGCTCCGTCTACGCCGATGATCTTCAGGTAATAGGCCTGGTCCGGAAGCGTATGGAAATGAAGATCTTCCAGATCAGTCGTGCTATCCCCGCTGGCTATCAAATTAAATTCGTAATCATACACGAACGCGTCGATGTTGCCCAAATCATGACTAAAATTGACATGAACTTCGAATTCACCGTTTTCAACTGCATTGAACTGATAGTAGTCAACATCCTGATCGGTGTGAATCGAAAGTCCGGCTTCGTTTCGATCGCTGAACATCCCCAGGTTGTAGGCTGCGTCGAACGTGTTGTTAGCCTCGAATCGATCGCCCTGTGCACCAGGGCCATCTACAATCGTAATCGTAATGATGGTGGTGTTGTTGGTCTCGTCTGACTCCAGCAATTGATTTTCCGGATCCGTTACGACTTCCAGATAATAATCACCATCGTCGATGCCGGAGATGTTGATCCATTGATCTGCCAATCCCCGCGAATAAACGTCTGACCAACCTGCCGAAACGCCCTGGGTCGTTCCGCAGCTACCGTATCTCGACGAATCTGCGTTTGGATCGAAGCGAGTGATATCGATAAGGCAGAAACTAATTTTGCCTCCGGTGGCGAGGATATCGCCAACTTCTCCGTTGGGTCCAATCTCGCGAAGGTTGTAGATCGCATACCCATCGAAGTGAATGTGTCCGTGCCCTGAATGGTAAGTAAACTCACCAGCAACGCGGTCTCGAAACCCGCCTTCGTCATCGTAGATTCGTTGCAGCACTTCTTGGTTGCCATTCGCAAGCACCTCGCCGCCAGTGACTTCCAGATGGCCAGCGCCCTGATTGGCAAAGGCTGTCGTAAACCTCAGCAAGTCGCCTTCGACAACGTAGTCGTGAAGGTATCCGCGGCTGGCGTCTTCCCAGGCAAAAATGTCAGGCAAAACATCGTTAGCCAACATGTTTCGTTTTTCGAGACGATCAAAATCGAGTCGGCTGGATCGGGACCGTTTTCGAGCAGGGAGACGTTTTCGTTTCATGTGTTTCACCGGTTGGAAGTGCAGAATCGGTTGACGAAGTTTAAACTCTAATTGAGCGACGATCAACATCTTGCAGAGATGTCAGTGGCTGCAACCAGCAGTGGTTCACGTGTTGGCTATTTCGATTTTGAGATAACCCTTCAATTGCTGGCAGGGAAAATGCCGCTGATGACTGACGTTCTGAGTTGCAACTGAATCGGACTCGAGTCAATATTGTATAACACTGAGGCGGAGCTTGAACCTTCAAGTTGCAACTTCAACAACGAATATACGGACAGAATCGAAATTTGTTTGCGGCGAGCCGTGATGTCACTCAGACGCACGGTTTACGAATTCATCAGATTCCTACCCACCATTTCACATTGAGCCAGAACTTATGCGAAACGAAAACGCAGTTGGAATCAAATCGAGATTGGCGACGTTGCATCCGGGAATCAGCATTTCCACGTTTCTGGTACTCGTTCTTTTGTTGGCATCTTGCAGCAAGAAAAAGGCTACTCAGAACGAGCTACGACAAAACGAATTACCAACGGTTGCAGTCGAAAATCAGAGGATGAAGCAGACTCTCAATGAAACGCCGCTGCCGCAAATTCAACCTCAAAAAGAACCGTTGTTCCGCCGAATGTTGGGCTCGGAAACGGGCATCGAGTTTGAAAACATTCTGATTGAAAACGACCTTCAGAACATCTTGACTTATTCATACATGTACAACGGAGGCGGCGTCTCTGTTGGCGACATCAACAACGACGGATTGGTCGATCTTTTTTTCACCAGCAATCAGGGATCCAATTGTCTTTATCTCAACCGCGGCGGAATGCGGTTCGAGGACATTAGCGAAGCATCGGGAATCTCTACGACGACGGGTTGGCACTCTGGCGTCAACATGTGCGACATCAACAGCGATGGCCATCTGGACATTTATGTCTGTCGTAGCGGACCTGGCTTGGACCCAGCGCATCGCAAAAACCTCCTGTTAATTAACGATGGCAACCTTCAGTTTAGTGAACAGGCTGAATCCTACGGAATCGCTGACAGCAACCATTCGACTCAGGCAAGTTTTTTTGACTATGACCGGGACGGCGATCTTGATTTGTATGTTCTGAATCACCCTGTCTTTTTTGGTTTTGCGACGGCGCGTGAAGCCATGGAAAAGGTTAAGGATCACGCTGTCGCCAAGGCTAACACTGACAATCTATATCGGAATAACGGCGATGGTTCATTTACGAACATCACGGACTCGGTGGGTCTGAAGAATTTCGGCTACGGCTTGGGGTTAGTCACTGCAGATATCAACGGAGACGGCTGGACAGACATTTATGTTGCCAACGATTTTTCGACGCCGGACTTTATGTACATCAATCAAAAAAATGGAACGTTTGTCGACCAAATCAAAACACGAACCGGGCACATTCCATATTTCGGGATGGGCTGCGATATAATCGACGTCAATGCTGACTTGACTCCCGATTTGGTTGTGCTGGACATGACAGCCCAAGACAGAGTGCGATCCAAAACTCTGATGCCGTCGATGTCGAGCGAGAAATTTTGGGGATTGATTGGCCAGTTCAAATACCACTACCAATACATGTTCAACACCCTCCAACTAAACCAGGGAAACGGTAACTTCAGCGACATTGCCTTGTTGGCCGGCGTAGCCAAAACCGACTGGAGCTGGGCCGTCTTGGGAGCAGACTTTGACCATGATGGGTGGGACGATTTAGTGATCACCAATGGTTTTCGTCGGGACTCCAAGGACAACGATTTTTTGGCGAGATTCCGAGCAGCCAAGATGAAAGCCGGTGGTCGAAGGGCCATGATCGAAAACCAACAGATGATGGAATGGGTCGAACAGATCCCGTCCCAGCGAATCCGAAACTATCTTTTCCGAAACAACGGCGACCTCACCTTTACAGATAAATCCGTGCAATGGGGATTCGTGGACGGATCTTTCTCAAACGGTGCGGCCTACGCCGATCTGGATAATGACGGTGATCTTGATTTGGTGATCAACAATTTGGATGACCCTGCTTTTATCTATCAGAATCAGTCCGAGAAGGCGTTTCCCAATCGAAAGTTCGTGAGCGTGCAGCCAGTTGACGAACACGGCCAGCCGGTGATGAACGCCAAAGTCAAAGTCGCGGCAGATGGCCATTCTCAAATGAAAGAAATGACAACTTGCCGAGGTTTTCAATCCGCGGTGGCCCCGATACTGCATTTCGGACTTGGCGAAGTCGAAAATGTGGAATCAATTACGGTTTACTGGCCCGATGAGTCGGTGTCGATTTTGGAATCAGTTGAACCTGGCAAAAACTATCAGATAAAGTCAACTGGATCGTCGCCGCGTACGAATGTAGCCGGTCGCGAACGGTTTTTCCATCCATCCGCGAAGCAAATCAATTGGCGACACAGGGAGAACCCTCATAACGAGTACAGTGATGAAATCTTGCTGCCCCATAGTCAGTCCACCCTCGGACCGTGCCTCGTGATCTCCGATGTCAATGGTGACGGTAGAGAAGATTTATTCGTTGGGGGAGCCCACGGGACTAGCCAGGAATTGCTAATGCAAACGACCGACGCCGACTTTATTCGCGCCGGCCCACAGAATTGGCAGCCTTTCATCGGATCAGAAAATGTGGACGCTGTATTTTTTGACGCTGACAGTGATGGCGATGATGATTTGTACGTTGCCAACGGCGGAGGTTCCGAGTTTTCCGCCAATGATCCGTTGTTGTGCGACCAGTTTTTCCGAAACGAAAACGGTCGGTTGGAATTTGAACCCGGGGCAATCCCAAAGATCCCAGTCAGCTCTGGTGCCGTCGTCACGCTGGACTTCGATGCGGACGGAGATCTGGACTTATTCGTCGGTGGACGACTGGTCCCTGGCAAGTATCCGTTTTCACCAAAGAGCTATTTTCTTGAAAATGAGAACGGAACTTTTTCCGAAAACAGAATGATGGAGATCGACGAGCTAGGAATGATCAACGACGCGATTGCAACTGATTTTAATGCCGATGGTCGGATCGATTTGATTGCAGTAGGCGAATGGACGCCCCCTGTTTTCTTAGAAAACATTGGTGATGGATTTAAGCGAGTTGCGATTCCTGGAACTGAGAAGCTTAACGGTTGGTGGTTTAGCATTACGGAAATGGATGCCAACTCCGATGGGCGTCCAGATTATCTACTTGGCAATCTCGGCATGAACAACAAGTTCAAATCAAAAAGCGGAGCACAACTTAGGGTCCTTTGTAACGATTTCGATTCCAACGGTTCGTATGACATCGTTCTTGCAACAGAGGTTGATGGGCGAGTTTTCCCTGTTCGCGGAAAAGAATGCTCCACTCAACAAATGCCGTTTCTTAAAGACAAATTCAAATCCTATCATGATTTTGCACTCGCTGACTTGAGTGAGATCCTGGGCAAGACAAATATCGACGACTCGTTGCAACTAGAAGTCAATACATTCGCCAGTTGCGTACTGATTGCGACCGAGGAAGGATTCAAGAAAGTAGATTTGCCGAATCCTGCCCAAATGGCACCGATTCGCGACGCGCTGGCAATGGATATAAACGACGATGGGCATCTTGATATTGTTGCGGTAGGAAACCTTTACAACGCCGAAGTTGAAACCGTCCGTTACGATGCTGGATTGGGCCTGGTGCTGCTAGGAGATGGGACTGGGCAGTTTGAAGCGGTGCTTAGCGGTGACAGTGGACTTGGAATCAGGAAAGACAGCCGGCAATTGGAAATCGTGAAAACGCGAGATGGTGAAAAAGTTGTGATTGCCAACAATCATGGCAGTCTGGTGTTGTTGGATCTTAAATAACTGAAACCGCTTAAGCAAAGCACAATATCGCCTTGATGACGACCCGACCCGTAAACACAGCGATTGCGTGTTTGCAAGTCACCCCTTCCCCGCCTCAACCGTCCCCCAATTATGTCTATCCAGCCCATTCATGCATGATTCATTGAATTTTATAATTTAAAACGGTTGTTCCGACTGGTGAGATAAATACACTCATACTTCTACTGAGTCTTTAATAGTTGCGTAGCTTAACAATACGTTGACGTACAACTTGATTTTTGCGCAGCTAACATTCCCAAAAGGAGTCGTTCAATGAAAGTGCATTTCTATGTATTAATGTTCGCAGTCGCTGCATTAATCACAACGCCAACTCTGGCTGATAACAATGCGACTGGCGGAGGTATAGCCAATTCGTCATCAATCAGTCTTGGTGCCGGACCATTTCAGCACGGTGCTGGTGTAGGCGATATTAGCAACTCAGTTATCACTGGTCTTTCCTTTGCGGGTGGTTTTAATGCTACTCATGTTCGGATGACCGGGACAGCAACCTCCGTGCTGGCTGCAACGTGGGGTAGTGAAGCTGATATTCAAATCCGATCCCTTGACGGTTTTGACCTTAATCGTTTCAACTGGCAGAATCCAGGTGATGTAGTTGGAGGAGGAAATACCTTTACGTCGTTTGACTACGATTTTTCGAGCGAACTAACCGGTGACCTTGCTGGTGGTGTTGATCCAGGTGGCAGTACTTGGGACGTTGAGTTTATTGATACATTTGATGATGGTGCAGGCGCTGATACGCTATCCTCCAACGTTACCATGACATTCGAAGAGCGGACCGCAGTTGACGATTCAAATGGCGTGTTTTCTCTAGGTTCGTTAAACGTCGGAGAGACCAACACTTCATTCGGTGAATTTGCACTCACTGGCTTGTTTGACACTTATACGATTACGTTGAACGAAGCTGCTTTGTTTAGCTTTTCCACCGATGCAGATCCAAACGGGTTCACGGGTACGAACGTGGATACCGAAATTGGAATTTTTGATTCGGCCGGTAATCTAGTCGCCGAAGATGATGATGGTGGAAACGGAACTTACAGTGGAATCTTTGACCTAGAATTGGCAGCCGGCGATTACACTTTGGCCGTTGCTGCATTTCTATCCGGTGCAAGTTTCGCAGATGGATTCACAGTGAATCCAGGAACCGGGACAGGCGACTACACCATTAGCGCCAGCCTGACTTCAGCAGTTCCTGAGCCAGGATCGTTAGCGTTTCTTGGATTCGGATGTGTCGGTCTCTTAGCCTACCGTCGCCGCAAGTAACATCTCCGAATTTCTGATTCGAAGATATACGCTTTAAAACAAAAAAGACTTTCCCAGAGTGGGGAGGTCTTTTTTATTTGTATTAATGAGATTTGTAATCATCAACGCCAGAATCTGGCTGAGTCCGGTGTCACCATTTCAGCCGTGCCATCACAATAGAGGCTTGCCCTTTCAAAGAGAGAATGTCGTTGTGGATGGTGGAATCACGAAGTTAATTTATGAGTATGCGATCACGGCCCAGATCGATGACTTGGATGAAATGAACCATGTCAACAATTTGGTGTATTTGAAATGGTGCCTGAAAGCAGCCGGCGCCCATTCCAAACACGTGGGCTGGCCGTCCAAGCGGTACCAGGCGTCTGGTTTTGGATTCATCGTGCGCGAGCACAAAATCAAGTACAAAATCCCTGCCCTGCTTGGAGACCAGGTCGTCGTTAAAACTTGGGTCGAGACGATGGAACGAGTTTCCTCAGTTCGACGGTATCAGATTTTGAGAGTCGCCGATGGCAAACGGATGGTCGAAGCAGAGACGAATTGGGTTTTCGTCAACATGAAGACGTTGGCATTGGCCAGGATTCCGATCGAAGTCCGTTCGGCGTTTGAGCTGGAAACTTAGTCGCTCCGTGAATAGTAAGTACCTAATAGCGGACGAAGTGAGCCCTGCCGAGTAAGGCTGATGTGTTTTGGTCTCGCCTAAACGGGGCATGGACACCGGGGTATGGAAACCGGGCGCGTACCGGCCAGTCGAATTAGTGTGCGAGACGATAGATCATTTAACGATTAGCCGGCAGGCGACAGTGACACACGCAAAGCGTTGGTGGCGAGACCAGCGGCCATTGATCGCAAGCCACCAACGAAGGCTCCTGTTCGCTTACGCATCGTGGCTACCATTGCCGCGGCTTAACCGGCCATCAAATTAGCAAACCCCAAATCCCTCGAATCATCAAAAAGCCCAGCGTTATCGACTACCGATCCGTTTTTTACAAAGTTTTCATTTTCTTACGTAACGAAATCCGCCCCCCGCCGTTGATGTCGTGTTGGTCCAACTCTTGTCGTGTCTTTGACTCCGAGAATTGATGCAAAACTCAAATGAAAAGCAACGGGCGATCTTGGTTGCACTCGATCAGTTCGAACGGCCTTTGCTGAAATACGCGACGCGGCTATTGAACGGGAACGAAGAAGCCGCGCGGGACGCGATTCAGCATGTGTTTCTAAAACTGTGCGAACGGGACGATTGGTGGGACGCCGAAACCAGCGAACAGTTTTCAGGTCTCGCTCCGTGGTTGTACACGGTCTGTCGTAATCGCGTGATGGATCATTGGCGTAAATCAAAACGCGAATCGACCTCCAGCATTGCCCCGATTCCCGAAACCGCCGTTCGCGGATTTGGTCCTGCGGATCAATTGGAGCGAGATGATTTGCTACGTTTGATTCAAGACTTGATCATGCAACTGGCGGAATCCGAAAAAGAAGTCGTCGAGTTGTGGTCCCAAGGCTTCTCCAATCCAGAGATCGTGGCGGTGACCGGAAAAACCAAAATCGCCGTTCGCGTTTGCTTGCATCGTGCGCTCAAGTCACTTCGAAACCATGCCGCTGTTCAGAATTGGCTGGGCGACGAGGGCTTGGTTCGACAAAAGCAATGTTGACCTGGGATGGACAATCCATCGACAAACTTGATCACGCGTTGGTTTATAAACTGATTGATTTTTACGCTTAATCTCACATCAAAATGTGAACGCCGCCCTGTTCACAGTCTGCGGCCTGGCCAAGTCGCAACAGCATACTCAGCACACCATTCAAATGGCATCGCGCCACTCCAATCCGAGGTTGAAAATGAACAACAAGTCAAAACAAGATCTGATTGACCAGCAAGAACTCGCAGCGGCGTCCGCTGAGCTCGCCAGTCTCGAGGCGGCCTCGGTCGAGTCGGCAGACAACGTGGATTGGCATCAGCTTGGACAGCTGGTTCGGGAATCCGCCGAGTTGGACTTGCCGCCTGCAGATCCAGAATTACGCGCGACGTTAATCGTGAAACTGGAAGAGCTAGCGTCGTCTGAACATGCTTCCTCTGAGTCAAATGAGTCTGGCAAAACAGTTTCGCTGTCAGGGAAAGCAAACGGCCAAAGCAATGGCGGGAGGCACGACCGCTGGGTTCTTACTGTTGTCGCCTTGTTGACCGCATTAGTTGGCGGTTCAATTTGGTATGCGGCTCAAACGGGCGATTATCATTCCAACAAGGACATCGCATTAGTGCCTCGAAAAAACTCTGGCGCGGTAAATATCCTTGTGGATAAGACCAGTAGTTTAACGACGGAAGATGAGAAATCTCTTGTCGCTGAAAAGACAGCAAGAGCAATGCAATTTGCCCAGCTTGAAAGGGTGCAAGCAACCCCCGAGCAAAGACAAAGAGAGCTGCCCCAACAAGAAGTGGAAAGTTTAGAACAGGTAAGTGAACTCAGCTCGAGATTAAGTCAATCGACACGCCAATTGCCTGGCGAAGGTATCCCAGTCAAGCCTCCTTTACTTCCTCAAACCAGCGTAAACAACATGGTTTCGGTCCCCGACGGCGGAACTTTCTTTTTTGGAGGCATCAAGCAAGTAAGTGGCCAGCCAGAGCAACCGCCCCTAGTTGTTACTCCCAAAGATTACAGTCGCGGGGCTGGATTCTCGCCAAGCGAAGTTCCATTCCGTGTTATAGATCTTAGCAAGAATTCGTCGAAAGGTTTGAATCCAACAGATGATGCTGGCCGTGAGTTTGCTAGTGGTGGGCTTGGTATTGACGTCAATGGCAAAGAAAGAATTGACAGAAGAATACGATTTGAGGACCTGGCCTCCAGCATAGAACAATACGACGCCATCGTCGAGAACTCGTTCCTAGTCCCCCAAGGTGAACTCGCGTTCTCAACCTTCTCCATCGATGTCGACACTGCTTCCTATTCCAACATGCGGCGATTCATCACCGCAGGCCAAAGACCGCCCGCCTCCTCAGTCCGAATCGAAGAGCTCGTAAACTATTTCACTTACGACTACGCTGAGCCAACCGATGGAAAACCCTTTGCCGTGCAAATGGAAATGGCGGCTTGCCCTTGGCAGCCGGAACATCATCTCGTTCGGATTGGAATCAAAGGCAAGGACATTCATCGTGATGATCGTCCCGTCAGCAATTTGGTGTTCCTCTTGGACGTGTCAGGTTCCATGCAAAGTCCTGACAAGCTCGCCCTGCTGCAGCGTGGGCTCCTGATGATGATCGATCGCCTCAACGAAAATGACAAAGTTTCGATCGTGACCTACGCTGGCAATGCTGGCGTACGACTTGAACCAACCAGCGGCGATCAAAAACTCAAAATCCGAACAGTCATCGAGCAATTGGCCGCCGGCGGTTCTACCAACGGCAGTGCGGGCATTGAAAAAGCCTACGCTTTGGCGACCGAGAACTTTATCAAGGGCGGAACCAACCGTGTGATCCTCGCAACTGACGGCGATCTCAATGTCGGCGTCACCGATGACCAGTCACTAGTCAAACTGATCTCTGAAAAGGCATCGGAAGACGTTTTTCTAACTGTGCTCGGGTTCGGCACCGGCAATCTAAAAGACTCGAAAATGGAAAAACTCGCCGACAACGGAAATGGACTCTACGCCTACATTGATTCAATTCGAGAAGCTCGCAAGGTCCTAGTCGATCAGATGTCAAGCTCACTGGTCACGATTGCCAAGGATGTGAAACTGCAAATCGATTTCAACCCGACTGAGGTCAAAGCCTATCGTTTGTTGGGCTACGAAAACCGAGCTCTTGCCAATGAAGATTTTGCCAACGACCAAAAAGATGCCGGAGATATGGGAGCAGGACACACCGTTACTGCACTTTACGAGATCGTTCCGACCGGATTGAAGCAGCCGGCCACGCTTTCATCCCAATCAAAATATCAAATGGTTGAAGTTACTCCGCAAGAAATCCACGAGTCGCCCACTCAACCCTCACAAATCAAAAAAGCCAAGGCCCAACTCGACAAATTATTGAAAGACTACCAGGAAACGATTGAGAAACTCGGGGCAGAACACTCATCAGCGAAAGCCCTCAATGGCCAGATCATAGAATTGAAGGCCAAGCTTGCCGTTAAGAATATGTACCCCGGCGAGATCCTATCGGTGGCTATTCGCTTCAAAGAGCCAGTGGCCAACACCAGCACGCGGCACGATTTCGTGCTCAACAAAACCGTTCAACCGTTCTACGAAGCCAGTCGCGATTTCCGATTCGCGGCCGCAGTCGCGTCCTTTGGAATGCAATTGCGTCACTCAAATTACCGAGGCCAACATGGCTTGAATGACATTGAGAAAATTGCCAGCGAAGCCATGGGCGACGATCAAGCCGGCTACCGGGCGGAGTTCGTGGACTTGGTTCGACAATACGCCAACTTGATCATGCAATAGTCAAACAAGCCGACCTGAGCTCGTGATGAATTCCTGAAACACCAAAATCTCAAGTCGACCAGGGAGGGGCGTGCATTCTGGCATCCCCTCAGGTTGCAAAACCAATGCGTCTCAATTTCCAGTGGTGTCGCTGTCGCTCAACCACCGGCTACATTCTGCAACCCTCTCAGGATCGTGTGTCGCCTATCGCTGCGAAGCTGACATTTAGTTGTTTCCGTCTCGCGAAGCGAGAAATGGTAGCCCGACGCGTCATAGGATTTTGCATCAAGCAGTGCAAGTCAATAAATTTGTGTGTGTTTTTGCTTTGATGATAATCATGTTTGCTTGAACCCTGGGGAATGTTCGCACCCAGCTTGGCAAACAAGTGCGGCCCATTGTGCGATTGGTAAGATCACCGAAGTATCGTTCCATGGCGACGCGATCTACCATCATTTGAGTTCCAAAATATGACATTTTGTTCTCAATTAGTCCTTT
>JBLINZ010000116.1:0-14579 GCA_047639375.1 Mariniblastus sp.
TTGCTCGAGGATCCCGACAAGTTCGCAACGTCTAAATCCGGTGACATTGGCGACACACGAAATCTGTCCAATTTGATTGAGCTTCGAAATCGTCAAGCGCTTGGCGATGGACGACAGACGTTCGATGACTATTTGGGCGATACGAGCGCGGAAATCGGATTCTTGGTCCAGTCCTCGACGATGGTCCAAATTAGTGTCAGCGAACTGAATTTCCAGTACCAAGCGGAGCGGGATTCAATTTCTGGTGTCGATGTTAATGAGGAGTTGGTCAATTTGACTCAGCATCAAAAATCGTATGAGGCTGCGGTTCAGGTCATCCGGACGATGGAACAAATGTTGGACGAGCTGTTTCAAATGGTTCGATAGAGAATTGAGACCCGTATTTGATGAGAGTGTCAATCAAGCGTCTGGCGTCCGTTTGGATTTTAAGAGGACGGCAAGTCGATTTGAGTCGTTTGGGATTTTTTGGTGAAGCATGAATTTTCGGACAACCACCTTTGCTGCTAGCAATCAATCGCTGAAGTTCGCGAGCCAGTACAACACCAATATCGTAAAGTACCAGCAGCAGATTACGTCGGGGTTGAGAATTCATCGGCCGTCTGATGACCCCGTCTCATTCCGACAGGTCACATCGCTTCGAGTGCGTCTGCAAGAGCTGAATTCTGAGTCGTTTTCGATAGTGGATTCGGAAGCAAAGCTAAACACGAGTGTTTCGCAATTGACGGAGGCCAATACCTTGCTGGTGAAGGCCAAGAGTCTTGCTCAGCAAGGCATTCAAGCCACCACCGAAAGCGAACGAGTTGCGTTGGCGATCGAAGTCGAAGGCATTCTCGGAGGCCTTCAACACATTTCCCAGATCAAAACAGCGGGATCCTATTTATATTCTGGGACCAAAACCGATCAGATTCCATTTACATTTGATGATCCAACGGTTGAAGGCGGGACCCTCAACGTTGATTATCAGGGTGGGAGTGAGAATAGTCGGGCGTACATTGGCGACGCTATTTCCATTGACACTTTCTTTGCGGGTGACCGGATCTTTGGGGGGGCGAACCGATCGGAGTCCATCATCACTGGCAACACCGGAGCCAAGCTTGGCGTCGGCACCGACACCATGGTGGGTCGCTCTACGTTACAGGTTCGGCATGGCACGACGACCCTGGCGGCCGGATCCGGCGTCGTCGCAGGAGCAAGTTCTGCGGACCAGGATACCTTGATTGGTGCGTTCGGCGACAATAGCTTGGTCATTCAAGACACCAGTGGAACAGGGGCCTCAGGAACCGTTTCGCTTAACGGAGGCGAGCCGGTTGCTTGGACAAGTGGCGATACGGATTTGAAAGTCTTCGAAAACAATGGCCGCGAAATTCATTTAGATTTCAGTTCGGTGACGCCCGGATTCAATGGCCCTGTCGATGTTGAGTCTACGGGAACCGTCAGCGTCGACGGCGGCGCGACCGAGGTCGCCCTTGATTTCAGTGACAGCCAAACCATTGTTGATTCAACGACTGGCACTCAAGTTCATGTTGATACGACGGGTGTCAGCCAAACGGGTGATGACTATCTAGAGTTCCCTGGAACGTCCGACGTGTTTCAGGCGCTTTACGAATTGAAAGAAGACTTGCGAAATACTCGGGGTCTCGACAACCAAGCACGCGCCCAGTCGCTTGACCGTCGTATCGGAGAAATCGAACGGCTGAGCGAACACGTGTTAGAAGCCGTCGGCCGACAGGCTGCGTCATTGCAGGTCTTGGACGATCTAGAATTTCGCGTGCAGGATTTGCAACTGGATGTTGAAACGCAGCTGAGTGAGTTGCAGTCTACGGATATTTCCGAAGCTGTTTTGCGGATGCAGAACGATCAAACGTTATTGGAATACACTTACGCCGTGACCGCTCAGATCACGTCGACGAGTTTGATCGACTTCTTGAGGTAGGTCGTTTTGGTTGCCACGTCGCTGTGGTTGCGAGGCTGTCGCTTGTCGCTCCGAGGCTGAGATTTTATTATCTTAGATTTCGCGTCGACGGAGCGAACGGCGACCATCTTTCTCGCCTGCGGGCTCGTTGATTTAATGTCGGTTTTAGCGGTAGCTATGGTAGCCCGACGCGTGATAGGATTTTGCATCAAGCAGTGCAAGTCAATAAATTTGTGTGCGTTTTTGCTTTGATGATAATCATTTTTGCTTGAACCCTTGGCTATGTTCGCACCCAGCTTGGCAAACAAGTGCGGCCCATTGCGCGATTGGTCAGATCACCGAAGTATCGTTCCATGGCGACGCGATCTACCATCATTTGAGTTCCAAAATATGACATTTTGTTCTCAATTATTTCTTTTGCTTTCAGGCGGCCAACCGTTTGTTTTCGATGGCCAAGTGTTGTGAGCGCTAGCTCTGTTTGGCGCAACACCTTATGGCTCCCAGCGCAAAATCCTGGTCAGCGGGCAGGTTGGTCGCCTTTCGCTCCGTCGAAAGAGTGTCGATTGACAGTCCCTCTCGCTGGTACAAATAACTAATTCGCTCGTTGACTGCCAGCATTCAAGGGCTCGCTTGCGAATCAGAACGATCTCACGCGCCAGGTCTTCGATCGAGTTGCAGGTCTGATCGGTCGCGATCAGTCAAGTAATTTTTACCGGCGAGAAACAACGTCGTTTGATTGTCTTTCGACGGAGCGAAAGGCGACCATCGATCCTGAAAGGATCGCAGATGGCAGCCGGGGCAGATGGCACCTGGGGCAGATGGCGGCTGGGGCAGATGGCGGCTGGGGCAGATGGCGGCTGGGGCAGATGGCAGCCGGGGCTTGAGAGGCAGTTTCACCTTCGGATGATGAGATGCATGGAATTTGTTTGATTACGAATGTGACTATTGTGAGCGCTAACTTTTTTTGGCGCAACACCTTATGACTCCTGACGCAAAATTCTAGTCAGCGAGGAGGTATTACGATCGAAGGCGGGCCACTAACGAGGGCTCTGCCTCGCTGACGCATTCGGGCTATGATTGCCCCCACTTATCCGGTCATTGAATCAACAAGTCTTATCCGGTCATTGAATCAACAAGTTCTCACGCGTCGGTTACCAAAAGACACCGCTTTTTGCTCCGTCGATCGAGTATCGAAGGGCATTGCTTTTCGCTGGTACAAACTACGCTTTCAGAATCAGACGCGTTTGGAAAATGTTTTGTGCTTTTAAAGCCGGCGCTATGTTCTTAGCGTGGTTGCGGATTTGCGTTGAACTCACAAAGCCATTTGAGACAACCGTCCCGCTAGGGTGTTGAGCCTTTGATGCGAATCAGTTTCTTTTCGGTCCGCACCAAGAGGTCGTTTCCAATTAGGATTGGACTGGCCATGATTGAGCTTTCAAACTGGTTAGCAGAGACTGTTTCGAAGTCTTTTGAGCATTTGACGACGGTTAGCTTGCCTTCTCGGCTGGCCAAATATAGATTCCCGCCGGCCAACAGGGGTGAAGCGGAGAAGTTTCCGCCGAGTCGCGCCTCATTCAAGATCTTACCCGACTTGGCGTCGAAGCAACGCAAGATGCCGTTGTCAGAAACCGAATAGATCTGGCCGCCGGTGCCAATCATGCTGGGCATGTTGGGGCCTTTTTTTGGTTTGGTTTGCCATGCGATGGCAGACGATGTCACGTCGCCGGTGCCAGTGGGGTCGACGGCCACCAATTTCGATTGCAAGTAGCTGGTCGAGAATACGATGAGGCCCGATTGAAACACGGGCATTGGCGTGATCGAAAACCCTTTGCCATGTTCTGCTCGCCAGATTTCCGAACCGGAATTTAAGTCGTAACCCGCGATCCATTGAGCACCGGGAACGATGACTTGTTTTCGTCCCTCGATGTCGAGCATGACGGGCGTGCTGTAGGCTTTGCGGTATTCACCATCGGCGGCTCGAATCGGTGGCCGATTGGTTTTCCAAACTTCGTTTCCGGTGGCCAGGTCCAAGGTCACGATATATTGCAGGTCGGTCCCGTCACAAACCAAGACGACTTTGTCATCAAAAATGACCGGCGAGCTTCCAGGGCCAACGCTGTGTTTGACAACAAATTGCTTGTCCCACAAAACCTGGTTGGTTTTTTCGTCAACGCACCAAGTCCCGTAGCTACCGAAATGACAAATGACTTTGCCGTCACGGATTGCAGGAGTGGGGGACGCGTAAGAGTTCATGGGGTTGATTGGATCGGGCGAATCGATTTTTGCCAGCGTAATGTCGCTGATGATTTTCCCCGTTTTAGCGTCGACGCAAATCGCATGAAGCTCAATCGAAGCGGCCACGGTTTTGATCTTGGCCATTCGATCGCCTTTAAGCCGTGCATCGATCTCGGCTTGGGTGGCGGCTCGCGTGACGGCAGACGTCATCCAGATCTTGTTGGATTCATAGACCGGAGAGGACCAACCGGTTCCCGGTATTTCAACTTGCCAAGCCGTCTGCGTTTTCAAATCCCATTGCGTGGGCGGCGTGGCTGCTTCAGCGGCGATCCCAGTGCCTTGCGTTCCGCGAAACTGCGACCATTGCTTTTCATGCGTCGTCTGCGATTGAACGGATGCAGTGAAGCAGAGGCCGACGATAAGGATGACGATTGCCAAAGCGGATAGTTTTAATTTCATGGACTTGGCTCAAGGACGATTCTGGAATCCCAATAGAGTAAGCGAAATCGTGTTTCAATTCACTAATAGAATGAGAGATTTAGGCTTTCGGGAATGTTGAATCACCTCTGTCTCGAAAAATCGTCGTGGGGCTGAAGTTTTTGTGCCTCAACTCACTTGTGCGGACGTTGGCGAAGCCAAGTGTCCGGGGGTGGTCAATTCAATATGGAGGCAAGCACATGAGCCGGCCGCTTACGCGTCACGGCTTACAGGGGCGCTTTTTGTTCCGAAAGAAACAGAACCCAAGTCGCTCGTGCGACAGTCGTCAAGACTTTCGGCACTGCCGGTCGGCCGAAACTCTTGACGAGATGCGCTACCGGCAAAACCGACTAAATCAACAAGCTCTTCTTGCGCGTCGAGTTACGATTCTCGCCCTAGTGTTTTTTCGTGGAGACCACGTGCTTGGAAGAGGCCGCAGGTGATTTGAAAACTTGATCGAACAGTTCAGGCTGATTTGGGAAATGAAAATGAAAACGATGCGATTTAGGGCGCGTTCTTTTTCAATTTTCGCTGCAGGGTTCGGCGAGGAATGTCCAATCGTCGGGCTGCTTCTGAAATATTGCCACCGGAATCCGAAAGCACACGTTGGATGTGTTCCCATTGGGCCTCGGCCAACGAAGGCGGGGGAAAGTCGGGTGTGGGCGTGCCGGTGGATGACTCGTCGAACGCAGCTAAGACTTGATCGGCGTCGGCGGGTTTGGTGACGTAGCCGACTGCTCCCAGTTTGACGGCTTCGACTGCATTGGTGATGCTTCCGTAGCCCGTCAGAATGACGCATTTGGTTTCGGGGGAAGCTTCGCGGATTTCACGAAGCACGTTGAGCCCCGACTTGCCGGGCATTTTCAGGTCCAGGACTGCTCGATCGGGCTTGTGCATGATGGCTATTTCTAGCGCTTGCTCAAAACCCTCGGCGATAAAAACGATCCAGCCTCGTTTCGTGAATGACTTTTCCAGTCGGTTCCTGAGCACGTCGTCATCGTCAACGACAAGGATGGTTTCCGGTTGCATCAACTCTCTCCCTAATCGGTCGCGTGCGGCTGGTACTGCGAACTTCAATTTCAAACCTAGACCAAACAATAGATTCACTGAACCGATCATTCGATCAGCGAATCTGATCCCTGCTGGCATGGAACAACAGCCGCCTGTTCGCTTCGATTATAGCATTGATTGTGAGATTCGCGATCAAGGGTGAGGGCGAAATGTGGCTCTCAATCTTGCCTCGGCAGCAACATCGTGACGCAAGTTCCTTTGCCGACGGTGGATTCGAAACTGACCGTCCCGCCAATTCGCCGCAGAACATTTTCTGCGAGAAAAACGCCCAGGCCCATGCCCTGCCCTGGCGGCTTGGTCGTGAAAAAAGGTTCGTTCACGCGGCTCAGCTGCTCCCGGTTCATGCCGGCTCCCTGATCGCGGATTTTCCAAATCCAAGCGTCTTTATGACGGGTGACGCGAACGAACACAGCACGGTCGGTCGGATCGGCATCCAAAGCATTTTGAACCAGCCCTCGCATCGCTTGGCTGAGCCCATCCAAGGGCACGGCGAGGGTTTCAAGTGTCGCTGAATCGGGCAGGACTAACTGGACACGGCCTTGGCCAATCAGGCCTTCTAGCGCGGCGTTGGAAATTTTCTCGATTGTCGCTGGCTGAATCGACTCACCGATCATCTCGCCGGCGTGGCTCGACATCCGATCGAGGATCCCCCGACAACGATCTAACTGGCTACGGATCAAATGGACGTCTTCGATGACGTCGTCGGCTCCCGGGAAATTGGGAGGATGTTCTTCGAAGGCCTGTTCCACATCCCGAGCGACGATCGCGATCGTGCTCAGGGGTGTGGCTAATTCATGAGCGGTTCCGGCGGCCAGCGTACCTAGGGCTTCGATTTTTTCACTGTTTGCCCGCAAGGCTTGGGCGTGCCGCAATTCACGCTGCTGTTTTCGCAGTTCGTCGGTCAGACGAGTCATGAAGTAGACGATCACGCTGGAGCAGGTCGCAAATGCGACGATCATCCCGAGATGCAGGAGCGAAAAATCTTGGCGGCCTCGAATCGTGTCGAGGCCCAGATCCAATTGTTCCATTTCGTGGTGTTCGAACATGAGGCCCGCAAAACACACGATCGTGAGCAAGTTAATTGCCCAAGTCCAATGTCGGTTAAGCATTAACGCACAGAGGCTCAAATTCACGAAAAAGAACAGATAGAATGGATTGTTGGGTCCACCTGTTGTGAACAAGAGCGCTGTCAGCGACAACATGTCCATCATAAGCACGAGTCCGAGAATTAAATCCCAAGGCAGCGGCGAGGTGGCCTCGCCCGGGGCCAATGGGTCGCTGAGACGACGGTCAATTTTCCTCCAACGTTTGAACCAAACGGTAAGAAACAAGTTCGAGGCCGCGGTTAACGAAATCACGATCGCCATCGCCCAAGCCATGGGGAGTTGGGTCTGGAACAGCACGGCGGAGCCGGCAATCGTGGCGAGTTGACCAATCACCGCGACCCAGCGGAGCTTGAGTAGCCAAGTCGCGTTGAGGTAGTGAGGCCCGGGAACGTAGTTTAATTGAGTAGAAGGTGACATCGTTTTGGTTTCACCTGAACATCGAGTGGGCAAGTTTGCTAACCCACGATTGTTCGAAATTTTGACGTTTGACCGTTTTGTTGCTTGGTTTTAGCCGCAGCAGAGTTCGGGGATCCATTATACTAGCGTAAAACATCGTTGCTGCCACAAATGAACACGATCATGTCCAAAGAAGAATCAGTCAACTCGTTGCCCAATGCTTCAAATGCCGGAGCAGAGACCGAATTCGCGTTCCGATCCAGCGAGCAGAAAAAGTCTCCGCAACTGGGGCATCGCGGTTTGACGATAATGCTCTCGCTGATGTGCCTGATCCCGGTCGTCACGATCGCTGCGCTGTGGGGCTATTTGCCGAAGGTTTACGAAGGGAAGCTTGAAGCGACCGTGCTCACTCGAGACTTGCCGAACCAAGAGTTCTACAGTGTCGACTATTACAAAAGGCCTGCGTACACCAAAGGCGTGTTGATTATTCGAAATAACAGCGACCAAGATTGGACGCATTTGAATATTCAAGTTAACGGTAATTATCAGATTTACGATGTCGAACCAATTTTGGCCCATGGCGAAAAGCAGTACGACTTGAATCGGTTTCTCAATCGAACGGGGGCTAGATTCAGTCTCCAGTACAACGAGCTCAATCGAATTCGGATTTACGCTCGCCGGCCGACCAAGGACCGAGCTACATTTTACCAAGATTTTCCGACTCATTACCCGATTTCGTCCAACTATTGGCCAAGCATTATCCTGTTGGGTGTGTTTGTTATTTTGGTTGTGATCTCCGTGATCTTGTTCGCCAAAATCAATTCGGCAAACAAAGCGGCAAACAAAGCGGCCATGAACGCTTGAGGCGATTCGGGTAAACGTGGCGGATGCGTGGGTGTCTCGCCGAAATAGCCGGTTGGAAGTCACAGCCACTTTTAAAATATTCGGTTGCCTATTGGTGGCGAATCGTCAACAATTCCAACTGACACTTGGATGGGCCAACCAGACGGCTTACCTGTGTGTTCGCTTTTTTGTTCGCTTTTTTGTTCGCTTTACTCAATGCGAGTTCGGAACGTGGCTAAGATATTGGTCGTCGAAGACTCATCGGTTGATCGCCTGCTAATTGGCGGTCTTTTGAAAAAAGAATCCGGCTGGGACGTTGAGTTTGCCGTGGATGGACGAGAGGGATTGAATCGAATTGATTCGTCTCGTCCCGATCACATTCATCCCGATGTGATTGTGACCGATCTGCAGATGCCTCACGTTGATGGGTTGGAGTTGGTTCGAAGTGTTCGTATTTCGCACCCTGAAGTTCCCGTGGTGTTGGTCACCTCTCAAGGCAGCGAGCAGATTGCGCTGGATGCCTTGCGTGCAGGCGCGACAAGTTTTAGTCCCAAGTCGATGCTGCGAGCAGATCTTGTCAGGACGATCAAGCAAGTCCTTGAGATGACTAAGTACATGCGGTACACGCATGATCTTGGGTCTTTGCCAGCTCCCAAACAAATTGCGTTTGTGTTGGAAAATGAATCGTCCTTGATTGGACCAACCATCGAACACCTTCAAGGCAATCTACCCAACTGGTCCGATCGAGATCGATTGCAGTTGGGGATGGCGATGGATGAGGCGTTAGTGAACGCCATGCATCACGGCAATCTCGAAGTCGATTCCAAGCTTCGGGAATGCGAAGATGGCACGAGCTACTACGAGATGATTCGAACTCGGCAAACCGTTTCGCCATTTTGTCATCGACGCGTCCGAGTGGAAGCGGAATTTTCGGATTGCCACATTTGTGTTCAGATTTCCGACGATGGACCCGGTTTCGATCCGTCCACGATTCCCAATCCGACGGATGATGACAACTTGCATAAAGTCAGCGGTCGAGGGTTGTTTCTGATTCGCTCCTTTATGGATCAAGTCGCCCACAATCAGACGGGCAACCAAATCACGATGACCAAGCTTCGACGTGAGCCGACTGCGGATTGCCCAGATCCTTCGGTGAGTTAGGATCGCTCGATCAATCAATGTCCGATTTGGATGGAGCCGGACTGGCAAAAGTTCGGGATTCGCAGACGGTTCTCCCGTCTTTCGAATCCGGCGACGACAGTAATTTGTCGAACGGCCCTTAGTAGCTGCTCTCGCCAACAAACGCTCGGCGTTACGTTAGTCACGGTCGCCTGCCGGAATTTCGTTAATCGTTAAACGATCTATCGCTTGCAAAACAGATTAACTAGCCAGAAATGAGATCGCGGTACCATTGAAGGATAGCCACTATCCAGGGGCGGCGCCCTCGTTGGTGGGCACGGGTTGCCATCGCAGCCGCCTCAGCAGCCAATGAATTATCAAGCCAGTCAGCTTCAGGACGTTTCAGGATGCCAGGCTAGCCTCAAACTCGGTCAGACCTCAACAAGCCTAGGCATATAACTTTACGTCGAATGTGGTTGGTAGGCTGAAACGGTCGACCAGTCAACGCTGATAAACTGGAGCGTTCGAGAACCCGTGAACGTTCTCAGGCATCCGCGACTTAAATACGTGATGCTGCAGTTGAGAACTTGAAACCATGCCTGATTGGGCTTTTCTCGAAATTGTGCCGATGACTATATTGTGCCCTCGCGAGTCCCATTTTCTCCCGTCATCCAATTCTCCCGTTATCAATCAGCCATGAAGTATTCTGTGACGCTTTGCCTCGCATTGATTGCGAGTTGGTTGCTTTGGTCGGGGAAGTATGAAGAGCCCTTCCTGATCTGCTTGGGATTGATATCCAGTTTGTTTTGCTTGTGGATTTGTCGTCGAATGAAGATTGTCGACGAAGAAGGGGCTCCCGTTCAGCTGGGGATTCGTCCGTTTACGACTTATGCTCCTTGGTTGATCAAGGAGATTTTCAAGTCGAACATAGAAGTCACCAAAATCGTGTTGTCTCCTAAATTGAAGCTACAACGGAATTTGATCGAAGTCGGCGCCCATCCTAAAACGGAATTGGGCCGCGTTATATTGGCAAACTCAATCACTCTTACGCCTGGCACGGTTTCTGTCAGCATGGACAAGGATCGAATTTTGGTCCATGCCCTTTCATTCGAAGGCGCCGAAGAAGACCTTTCGGGTGACATGGATCGTCGCGTTTGTCGACTCGAGGGCAGCGAATGATGCTAGACGGACTCATGATCGCCAGCCTAACTGAGACTTTCTCGATCCATAACGCTTTGCTCGTAACCTCGATTGCGATTCTGATCACCATGACGTTGGCGTTGATCCGAGCGATGTTGGGCCCCACGATTTTCGATCGGGTATTGGCCCTCAATATGTTTGGGACCAAAACGGTATTGTTGATCTGCGTCGTTTGTTTCTTGATTGATCGGACAGATTTTCTGGACCTGGCGTTACTGTACAGTTTGATGAACTTTATTGGGATGGTCGCCCTCTTGCGATTCTCGGAATACGGATCGTTTCGCGAGGAGGGAGTCAGCGACTCCAAGCAGAGCTCATGATTGTGCTTGATATTATTCTTACTATTCTTACTTGGATTTTCCTCCTCGGGGGCTCCTTTTTTGCCATCGTGGGTGGAATCGGAATCGTGAGGTTGCCGGAGTTTTTTTCTCGTCTGCATGGCGGCGGAATCACCGACACGCTTGGCGCAGGATTGATTGTGACGGGCTTGCTGTTTCAAGAGGGAATCTCGCTGACCACGGCCAAGCTGATCATGATCTTATTTTTCTTGATGGTGACCAGTCCGACCTCTTGTCATGCGTTGGCTAAATCGGCACTAGCCCAAGGGCTCAAACCGATTTTGGAAATCAACACGGTAGAGTCAATCGCGGCCAAATCGAAACATGGATAGCGCCACAGGGCTCGCAATTTTAGATGACTATTTTACTTCATAAATTTTTAGAAAACTGATTCGACCCACCGAACGAAACTGCAGGACACAATTCTTATGCCGCAACTGGAACTCATTGTTATCCCGATTCTCGCACTGTTAGCGGCAACCGCCGTGACCGTTGCGCGAATTCGGAATCTCTGGGCGGCTGTTATGTTCACCGGGATCTACAGTTTTCTAGGTGCTAGTTGGATGCTGATTCTGGACGCTCCCGACGTGGCGTTTACGGAGGCGGCTGTTGGAGCAGGGATTTCGACCATCTTGATGCTGGCGACTCTGTCGCTGACGCCACGGACACTGCGGAGCGATGGCCGACTTGCCAGTCAAGATTTCCAAGAGAAAACGGCGCGACCGAAGTTCATTCCACTTTTCGTGGTTTTCGTGACTGGATGTGCCTTGGTCTACGGGACATTTGATATGCCTCACTTTGGCGCAGCCGACGCTCCGATTCAAGTCTATCCCAGCCCCTCGTTTGTGGAAAAATCTCAAGGGGACATGCACGGCCTACCGAATGTCGTGACCGCCGTTTTGGCCAGCTATCGAGGCTACGATACGTTGGGTGAAACTGCTGTGATTTTTACGGCTGGCATTGCCGTGTTGTTGATCTTGCGACGTCGAACTGCGGAAGACATTGCCCACGATATCGCGATGGTTGATCGACCAACCGATTCCAAGGAGGCGATCAGTTGAATTCGTTTCCTGTCATTCGGGTGATCACCAAGATCTTGATCCCTTACATTTTGATCTTCGGACTGTACGTTCAGTTTCATGGCGACTTTGGGCCGGGCGGCGGTTTCCAAGCCGGCGTGATTTTCGCATCAGCCTTGATCCTTTACGGTTTAGTTTATGGTTTGTCAGCGCTCCACAAAGTCGCGCCTCCTCGTGTGATTGAGAAACTAATTGCGTTGGGGCTGTTGATTTATGCCGGCACCGGGGTGGCTTGTATGCTACTGGGTGGTAATTTCTTGGACTACGACGTGCTGCAACATAGTTTCTTGCTTGAGCTGCCCGCGGCGATTGATTTTCTGCCGGGCGACAAGCCACATCACTTCATTCCACAGGGCCAGCATTTGGGAATCTTCCTCGTTGAACTAGGCGTGGGAATTACGGTGACCGCGGTCATGACTTTGATCTTTTACGCGTTCGCGGGACGGGAGCAAACCGCGTGACATTTGAAACATTTGCCGGTCTCTATAACTATTGGATCGTGATTTTCTTGATGATGACTGGGTTCTATATCGTGATCGCACGAGAGAACTTGATCAAAACGATCATCGGTCTGAACATTTTCCAAACGTCGGTGTTTCTGCTGTACGTTACGATGGGAAAAGTCACCAACGGAGAAGCTCCGATCATTCAAAACCCCGTCAAAGAATCGCATGGGGATTCGCATGGTGTCGAGCCACATGGCCCCGGTTTACATAAGGCGGTGGAACATGCGGATCACGCGCAAGCCATCATGGGAACCGGAAATGCGCCGGTCGAGACGACGGCAAATAGCCCAGCGGTTTTGGATCATTTGTTGGACGAAATCCAGCTCGAAAACTCTCTCGGGCAGGTTCAAACTGTTGGCTTCGAGGAAGATCTAGCCCATCAGGCAGGCGAGACGCTGGCGCACGGACCCGTGTTTATCTATTCGAATCCACTGCCTAGTGTTTTGATGCTGACCGCGATCGTGGTCGGGATCGCAACCACCGCGTTAGCTTTGGCGTTAGTCGTCCGAATTCGTGAGGAATACGGGACGATCGAAGAAGACGAAATCCTTGAACTGGATAGGAATTCGTGATCGATCAACTGACTGTTTTAATCATTGTGATTCCCCTCATCGCAGCTCCGCTGTTTGTGTTGATTGGGAATCGGAAGCTCGTTCTCCCCTTGGCGTTGGCCGTCGTGTGGACGGTGTTTGGAATCGCTGTGGCGTTGCTGAACCAAGTCATCGTGACAGGTCCGATTTCGTACGAGATGGGCGGCTGGCCCTCACCCTATGGCATTGTTTACGTGGTTGATTATCTCAGCGCGTTTGTGATGCTGTTCGTTTCGGGGCTTGGTGCGATCGTGCTGACCTATGCTCCAGCCAGCATCAATCGAGAAATCCCACTTTCGAAACACTACCTGTTCTACGCCGCGTATTTGCTGTGCATGACGGGATTGCTGGGGATGTGCATCACGGGTGACTTATTCAACGTGTTTGTGTTCCTCGAAATCAGTTCGCTTTCAAGCTACGCGCTGATCAGTTTAGGCAAGACACGCCGAGCCCCCTTGGCCGCCTTGCAGTACTTGATTATTGGAACCGTCGGCGCGACGTTCTTTTTAATCGGGATTGGGTTGCTGTATCAAATGACCGGCACGCTCAATATGGCCGACATCGCATCACGAATTAAAACCGTCAACGGCCCTCGCACGATGCAAGTCGCGTTTGCGTTCATGACCGTGGGACTGGCGATCAAGATGGCGGTGTTCCCGCTGCATACATGGTTGCCGAATGCTTACACTTACGCTCCCTCGGTGGTGACCAGTTTTATCGCCGCAACCTCGACCAAGGTTTCGGTGTACGCGTTCATCCGCTTGATCTACGGGATCTTTACGCCTGAGTTTGCATTTGAGCAGTTGCCGTTGGATCAAGCGTTGATGGTTTTCTCGTTGATTGGGATTTTCATTGCCTCGACGGCTGCGATTTACCAAACCAATGTCAAGCGACTATTGGCTTACTCCAGTGTGGCTCAAATCGGCTACATGTTGCTGGGCATTAGCATGGCCAATGTAGGTGGCCTGACCGCTGGGATCGTGCACATGTTCAACCATGCTTTGATCAAGGGCGGATTATTCATGGTGGTCGGATGTTTCGCGTTACGATTAGGCTCGGTCAAACTTGCGGATCTTCGCGGTGCCGGCAAAACAATGCCGCTGACGTCATTCGCCTGGGTGATCGGTGGGCTTGGCTTGATTGGCGTGCCGATGACCGCGGGCTTTGTCAGCAAATGGTTGTTGCTAACGTCTGCCCTGGAAGTCGGCCGATGGCCGGTGGCGGTTTTGATGCTGCTAAGTTCATTGCTCGCCGTTGTTTATGTTTGGCGAGTTGTCGAAACACTTTATTTCTGTGAGCCGTCTGAATTGGCGAAATCAGCCAAAGAGGCTCCGTTGTCGATGTTGATTCCTACCTACACCGTGATTGGTGCGACCGTCGTGTTTGGTTGCTGGACGGTATTCTCCGCCGGTCTCGCCAATAAAGCCGCGACCGCATTGCTCAAAGTCGTTGAATCGGGGGGCTCGCTATGACTCCTGAGAATATGATTTGGATCGCAATGGCGTTGCCTCTGCTGGCAATGATTTTGATTTTCCTGATTGGTGAGAAAGCCGCCAATCTCCGTGAGTCCTGCACGATCGCCATTTCGATCGCCTTGTTTTACGTGACCTGCAATCTGGCCGCGTTCGTGTTCGATGGCGGTCGGCCGACGTGGCGAATCGGCGAGATGATCCCAGGATTCGAGATCGCGTTTACGGTCGAGCCATT
>JBLINZ010000117.1:0-14528 GCA_047639375.1 Mariniblastus sp.
CGGATGGCTTTTTCTTTTTTGACTTTTTCTTTTTACTCATTGCTCGTCACTTTTGTTCGTCACTTTTGTTCGTCTTTGAATTGGCCGGCGACTGTGTCTAAAACTCGTCTAGCGTCGTGTGAATTTACATTTCATACACCCCACAAACGACTCCAGCATCCCAAGCCGTTACAAGGCTGGCATGGCTTGAATTCACGTGGGCCAAAATCGTCATCCCCGGCAAGCCCAAATTTTCCGCGGCATCTTTTACCAAAGCCCGCATCTCGGTGATGCTGGGAGCTTCCGTTTCGGGCAGCCCAGGGGCCGACACGTAATAAATATCATCCTGATCAATCGCGACTTGAATCTGCTGAACATCAGATTCGACGGGATGATTCAACCCGGTCGCCGCGGGCGGCTGTTCTATCGACTTCTGCATCACGAACGAGGCCGTTACCATGAAGAAGATCAACAGCAAAAACGTCACGTCAACCATCGGCGTCATGTCCAAGCCGCGCTCCGATTCGTCAGCGAGTTCCGATGACGACTGCTTGGGTTGTTTAAAATGATCCATCGCGACCTCGTCGAATTATTGTTCTTGCTCGATACCGACGTACACTTTGCGCGTCAGCGCCAACTCCGACTGGGCGACACCACGCTTCACTAGCTCGACCATCCCAGTCTTCACCTGCCCCTCGGCTTTGATCAAAATCGAGGTCTTGGTCGGATAGTTAGACAATTCGCCTTCCACGTATTCGGCAATCTCGTCTCGCTGCGATTCTTCGTCACCCGCAGCAACGAGACTTTCATCGCTCATCGAACGCCCCTTGTAGATCCTCACGACTTCGCTGTCATCTGGATCGAGCACCACGATCAACGTGACGGCTTCTTTGTCCTGAATCGAATCCCCGTAACTCGCCATCGGCAAGGCGACTGCGGCTTGAGGGTCCATTCGCGAGACCACCACGAAAAACGCCAGCAGCAAAAACGTCACGTCGATCATTGGCGTGACATCCAGCTCTCCGTCGTCCGCGTTCCGTTTGCGCTTGGGTAGTTCAATCGTGCTTGTTGTATCACTCATTATCAATTCCGCAGGTAACTGACCGGACTATTCCGAAAATCACTTGTTAGGAAACCGAATATTGCTTTCCTTGAAAATCTCAAGAAACTGATTCAGTCCGTAGGAAACAAGGTCTTCCATTTTTCGAATGGCGACATTGATATAAGCAGTACACAACACCAACGGAATCGCGATGGCGAGCCCCAGGGCGGTGGTAATAAGCGCGAACTGAATGTCCATCGCCAATTTAGAAACTTCAACCGTCGCGTTCGGATCAGCCAGTTTGGAAAACGCGGCCATCATTCCGAGCACGGTTCCCAACAGCCCGATCATCGGAGCCGTTTTGATCACAGTATAAACCCAGCTCAACCGATACTCCAAATCTTGAAGCACGTCACGCTGAAAGCGGTCCGCTACCAATTGTTTGACTTTGCCGAATCCGATTTTTCGATTTTCGACTGCTAACTGAGCCAGCTGACAGGTTGCCCGACGATCTCCGTCACACAACTCAACCGCCCCATCAAAATCGCCCTTAGACAAGGGCTCTTCGATGGCTTCTAAAAAGAGGGTCTGCTGTTCCTCATTCGCAAATTGTTTTTGCCGAACACGAGCCCACACCATTACGACGCAAAACGCACCCCACAGCGCGATCAGAAAAATAACAAAATAAATGATGTTTCCGAGAATTGTAAAAACTTGATCCATGGTCCCCTGGTCTCAAATGAGTTGTTTACGTTTTAAAAATGTTTCGTCAAAAAGTAGTTGTTCGCATCTTCCATCAGAACCATACCAACAGCCAACAAGAGTATGATCCACGCCACGTCGAATAGAAAGCACCTAAAGCAATAAGCGGAACGAAGCACGTAAGAAATCCTGCCTCGAACCAAGCAACCGTCACCTGAACGACCATGCGTCGCGACAAGCCATCCACCAAGAACTTATCGATAGAGTATATCCAACACAACGAACTTGTAGCCGCCACCCTCCGGCACGACTTTGAGAATCGTGTTTTTGACTTCGTTGAGAAGTTTCCCAGTCCCCTCCAACCCCGCGTTCTCGACAATACGAATTTTCGCCCGCGTCACCTCAGGGTAAAACTGGGCCTGGAGCGTATTGGACAAATCAACGCCTGCCCGCTTACAAAGCTCTTGATCCCAGCGTTTCATCTTCATTTTCGAATGGGAAAAACGCAATGTCTTCGCCTCTCGATCTCGGTCCGTTTTGATCACCGACGGACTGTTACCGACATCGTGAACACGCCATATATCAGGTCGCGTTTGGTGCATCACGCCAATGTCGATATCGAAGAAGCTCAATTGTTTGGCGTACGATCGCATGTCATCAGCTTCATAGTGGATGATCCACCGTTTGTATTCAGGAATTCCGTCACCCCCTCCGCCTTCGCCACCTTCACGTGATCCATAGCCACGACCGGCTCCCATCTCGAGCGCGTCACCACTTCGTTTCTCCAACGATGCCCGCACCGAGGATACCGCGTCAGTGACCGCTTCGAGAGCGTTGGCCAACTGTGGGACTTCGACCTCAGGGAACTCTTCGACGCCTGGCTCAAGGACGTCATCAGCAACACCTTCCGGCTTGGAATCACCGGGGTCACTGACCACTAAAATCGGACCTGCCGCGCGTCTGGAAAAATCAAACACCGACGTGAACCAAATCAAAAACAAAACCGAAAAAAGAAACCCGAACAACATGATCGACGACAGCAACCATGCGTTCAAATTATCGTAACGGGACGCCTTTGTCTGAACGTTCAGCATGGGCTTAGCCGGCGATCTAAATTCGGTACTCAACGAATTATCTCTTTCGTGTAAATCAAACTGGCGAAACTCGCCTCTAGTTACATTTGGTTTGATGGGAACGCAATAAAATCAGCGACTTCTTATTCTGTAAATTCTAACCCTGCCACCGTGAACTCATATCCCTGTCCGGATGCGACCAAGCGAAATTTCGTTTTCACGACTTCTTGCAACGATTTTCCCGTTGGCAGGGCCGACAATTCGACTCGCTTCATCTCGGCGACCAACGAATCAGGGTAAAAATGCACGAGAATCGACTCATCTCCCTCGACACCTGCCCAAGTAACCAACTGCCGATCCCAGCGTTTGGCTTGAGCATTGGCAGAATGGAAATACACCGAATCGATCTCTTCTAAACGGTCTGACTGAACGACTAAATTCGTCTGCCCCACATCGCTGATTCGCAAGATTGAACTCTTGTTTTTGCTCACGACTCCCAACTCAATTTCCAGACCACGCACTTGTCTTGTGTAAGCTCCCAACCCCGTGAGCTCGTACTGAATTTCCCACCTGCTCGCCAACGGCACAACAGCCGGAGTCAAAATCTCTCGCCGACCTCCACCACCCAACCCGCCTCGGCCCGCACCCAAGTTCGTAGCAGCCGAAGCCATTCGCGAAACAGCTCCGGGAATCTGATCAATCAACGCCTCCGGTTCAATGCTCTCATCTAGGCTCTCAAGCTCCAATGAAGGATCCGAAAAATCAGAATCGCCATCGTTCTCATCCACAAGCGGACCTGACTTACGACCAACGTCAGGCCCAATGTCAGGCCCAAGGTCACGGAAACTCAAAGCCGGCTTCATCATGAGCGTGCCAAGAATCGCGACCATTATCGACGCCAAGATGATCATCGCGATCAACCAGCCGTTCGTGCGATCGTAATCCGAGACGCGAATCGAAGCAGTGTTTTCAAATGTCGAGACTTGGCTCATGTGAATCAATCTAATAGTTCTGCGTCAGGACGAATCTTCAGGAACCAGTCTGTCCATTTTTGCTTGACAGAATCGAACTCGGCACGACACAGACTTTTTTCAGTGGACTTCAAGATCCCAGGATCCCGTTGTGAATTGGTCCTAGAGGTTCCCGAGATCTTAATCGAATCAATCTTCCTACTGATTAAACGCAGACCGTCATGAGCCTCTACACAAATTCTCAAATCCGGATCACCTAACGCGTAGATCAATGCCGGCACGTTGTCCATGTCCTGCTCGCCCGCCAAGAACCGGACGGCAATCAATCGTCGATAATAGTTCCGAGCGGCAACCATGCTCTTGAGAAACGCCTTGATTCGACCTCGGGACTTTTCGTCTTTGTTACGAAATTCGACAATCTGTTTTTTCAAAGAAGCCGACAACGCCTGAAGCTCCTCGTTACTGGTGGTATCCCCCAGCATGTCGATCATTTGGTCCAAGTCCCGTTCAGTATCCACCATCGCCAGAGTTCCATTGCTGTTTTCCCGCAACATCGTATTGGATTGGTTGCCAAAACCTCGCCCACCAAAAGTAATCGAATTAGCAGTTGGCTGCGTGATGATCTCACTACTTCGAACCAGGACAAGCAAACCAAACGCCGTCGTCAACGCGATCTCCTCGCGTCGATTTTTTTTAAATCCGCCGGAGGGGTCACTCTGTGTCTTCAAAAAATCAACGGCTTGGTCATACCAAGTCGAAAGCTTACCGTCTCCCAGGTTACCTTCGGTTTGCTCCCGAAAATAAGCGTATCGCTCAACGGCATACAAGTAATACATAGGCCATACAGGACCGTCTGGCGTGTATCGCACTTCCAAATTCTGGTTCCCGCTGCGGGTCCCGTTATTGAAAATCCCGCGATCGAAAGAGACCAACGGCCCCTCTCGCTTCTTCCCGCTCGGCTGGCCTTCAATTGGTTTCACGTAAACGGAAACAGTCCGGGGAAGCCCATTGTCCTTGCCGGCGATGGCACTGCTCATGACCGTAGCACGCTTGTTGAGCTGCAGCAGATCGGCCAGCAAATAAGCTGTCCCGATTCCGGCCGCCTGCATCGACAATGTATTGCCAGTCGTAGGACGACCTGGATCATTGGCATCGCCCGAGGTCTGGTATTTGTAGACCCAACCGCCATCCTGTTTATTCTGCGACGCCAAAACCCACAACAACATCCGCTTGGCCTTCTCTGCATCAACATTAAATCCATGATGCTTGGCCACGAACAAAGCCAAAGCCGCGAATTGTGTCTGCGACATATCGGCAGTCGAGCCTCGCTGGGATCGGTAAGTAAACGACCCGTTGGCCTCAATTCTAGATTCGATGTGTTCAACAATCGCCCGAATCTCGTCTTTGTATTTTGCCGCGTTCGTTTCTGCCAAAAGAATTGCAGCCACGCAAGAGAAATAGATCTCATCGCGATCCGTGACACCGCCAATTCCACTGGCAATGGCATCACAGGTTCCAGACACGACGGGATTCGTCCGCGGGGCAGATCCTTCGTAACGCTTTCCGTGCTCTACGATCGCCAGGGCCATCACCGCCCGATACTCAAGAGTCCCACTTCCGCCGGTTCGATTGAGGTAGTCCGCACACTTATCGGCCATCGCTCTGACCTCTGGATGATCAGGCGTGTACTTCACCTGCCCAAACGCAAAATCCGGCACGACCATCGCGATACAAACCGTCAACACGGCTAACTGTAATTTCATCTGGATTCATCCCTGCGTAATAGTTGACCCGGGATTCTCATGCCACCCGGAACACTTCTCTCACCGCGTTGGTCAATCTTCAATTCAACCGGCGAAGGAAGTTTACCCTTAGCTCAGCTGTGCGCGTGCCTCAAACAAAAGAAATCTTCAGAAACCCCGAGGCCGTACTCACCCAAGAATCAACTGAACAAAAACAGGCTTTGAATAGGCCTGGAGACGAACCAACCACCCCCAACTCGGCCCTAAACGTCGGCTGGAAACATATTCTACGGTCCAAATTAAAAATGAGCGAGAATTCGCGACATTCAACATCGCAAAGCAAATAAACCTGCGGCGAATCGGGATTCCACCCGGAAATGACTGGAGAACGGAAATCTCAAACGCCGATTGACAACGCAAGCCGAAATCTAGTACGATCTGCCGCTAAGAGTTTGCGAGAGCCCGGGTCTTCGGACCTGATTTATTAATTCGCAAACGGTCGGGTAGCTCAGTTGGTAGAGCAATGGATTGAAAATCCATGTGTCGGCGGTTCGAGCCCGCCCCTGACCACTTCAATTAAAGCCGCATTTTGCCGTTTCCTCGGCAAAGGCGGTTTTTTTGCGCGCCTGCTTCCTTTTCCGTGAAAGAAAAGGGGTCAGGAGCCTTATTGGCTGTTTAGGACAAATAGAATGGGTTAGGAGCGAATGGCACTGCCGCAGCTTGGATCGACACAAATCTCGAAAAGCAATTAAAGCGACAAAGAACGGCACACCAACCTTTCCAATATCGGGCGTCGATCCAGCGTCCTCAAAAAGCAGCCGCAGGTTGCGACAAAACTTAGTTTGCTAAATTAGTTCTCGGAAAGAAGCAGTAATCTGCACCCGAATGCCCCCCACCAAGGCAGGAAACTGGATCAGGATCGCGAACACTCGCTAGGCATGAAAATCTACATCCTCGCCAATATTCTGTGCAATTACCGACCAGCCAACCGTCAACCAAATTGCCAACCAAAATTAAAGACGTCAGGCTGGGGCCAGTTGGCGAGCTAGATCGACGACGAACATGGGATGGCCCGACTGGCGAGGCAGAGTCGACGAGATCGCAATGTAATAAGCGATCAAGGAAAGTGCCCTGGAGGCCTCGCATCCGGGTCAGCATCTGAGAAACGGCAGCAGGTTTTCATGGATCCCGATGTAGCGACCCATTGCCTCTTGCCACGCCTACTTCTGTTTAAACATTTTCGACTTACGGTCGCCGCCGGATTTAAGGTAAGCAATGAAGTCTTTGAGTTCTTCCGGGTTGACTGTGTTGATTAGGCCCTGTGCCATCTGCGACGTTTTTGATTCTTTGATTTCGTCGATGTCGGCTTTCTGGAAAACCGTGGGCGGTGTCGATGGGTCGTTTGCATATACGCTGATCGTGCTCCCTTCGTCGACGGCGAGTCCCGTTGCCACGCGGCCGTCCAAATCCAAGATGGTCTTGGATCCGTACTGGTCCGAAATTATTTTGCTTGGCTCAACGATGGCTTCTAGCAAGTCTCGTGTCGAAAATTTGTTCGCTACCGTTGTTAAGTCTGGCCCGATCGAGCCTCCGCTGCCAGCGAAATAATGACATGATGAACACTGGAGTGCATGAAACAAGTTTTGCCCCTTGGCGAAGTCCCGATTCTCAAGCTTGTTACCGATCGTCGAAACGGCTTGGGCGGTTGTCCACTCGCGACCCGGCCCTTGGGGAGGCGTGCTTTTGACCGCGGGGGCTACGAGCGGACGCCCAAGCACGCCTGCAAGCCTGTGTTTTTCGGCAACGGTGAGATTGGCCATGGCATCCTTACGAGCCGTTGTTAAGTAGCCGGCATAGCTTGGCCCCCCTGGCTTCTTCGAAACGTCAACGAAGAAATCGAAGTAGGCGGCGCGTGACTTTGGCGTCCACCCCTGAGTTGCGTTGCGAAGCATAAACGCGTACTGAATACTCTGCAGCGGAGGCATGTCTGCGAGCATCTTGGAAATAGAACGGCCGTAGCTGTCGTTTCTCTTTGCCAATTCTGCCCAATCCGGAAGCTTCGTTGGTTTGGGGTTTTCAATCAAACCGATTACTTTTTCGACGACGGTCGGTGATTCCAAGTAGATCAGGACGCGGGCTAGTTCCGTATTGACCTCTTCATCGAGTCCAGGGAACAAGGGATCTAGCTTTGAAATGACACTTTGTCGCATCGCTTCGCTTGGCTCTCCAAGTCGGGTAAACGCAAGTGAGTAAGCTCTCAATGCGGCAAGCTGCTGGGGCGTGCTGAGCGCTGATAGTTCAAGCCGAGCAAGCGCTGAAACGACCCGAGGAAGGTCTGCGGCAGCTCCTTGTCGAGCCAGAGCAATCATCGCCACGATCGAAGCCTGTGCGTTCGTTTCGTTCAAGGCTTGTTCTCGCCACGCATCGACCGGCTGGTTTTCAATTGCGATCCGAGCCGCGAAACGGATCGCGCGATCGTCACTACCGAGATGCGGCCAGGCGATGGCCAACGCGTTGGGGGCCTCGGTTTTGTGGAATCCCTCCAGTTGATGACGCAACTCGCGGGCAGGCGTGCCGTCGTCC
This sequence comes from Mariniblastus sp., assembly GCA_047639375.1. Classification (GTDB taxonomy): domain Bacteria; phylum Planctomycetota; class Planctomycetia; order Pirellulales; family Pirellulaceae; genus Mariniblastus. The sequence continues at coordinate 8,093 of JBLINZ010000117.1, forward strand.
TCGATTGGCCCCGAGACAAGTTCAGTTGATTCTGACCCCGCGTAGGTAATCCGATATAGCGCCGAGTCGGTGCCACGACCACCGACTGTAAAGTACAACGCACCGTCTTTACCAACGATTGTGTCAGTGACCGGAAGTGGCTTCGACCAGGCAAAATGCTCTTTGGTTGCAGTGTAAGTCGCGCCTTTGGGTTCAAGGTGGATGGCGTAGATGGTGCCGAACGTCCAGTCGAGTATAAACAGGGCGTTTTGGTATCTCTCTGGGAACTTGGCACCCGTTCCAAACACGACACCTGTTGGAGAGCCTGGACCGATATCGACAGCAGGAGGTACCGAGTCCTCGAAGTAGGCCGGCCATTTGCCGGATCCGCTTCTCCATCCAAACTCGCTGCCGCTCGTGGCATGACAGACACGAGTCGGCCGGTACCACGGTGTTCCAGTATCCCACTCCATGTCCGCGTCATAGGTAAACATCTCACCATTGCGGCCAAACGCAATATCATATTGATTGCGATAACCTGTACTTACGATTTCGATGTTGGAACCGTCAGGGTTACTGCGTGCAATCCATCCGCCGGGAGCGAGCTTGCCTTTTGCGTGACCTCGTGGATCCCAGTTGCGGGGGAGCAGCAAGTCTTCATCCCAGTTTGTCGGGCTGCGAGACGTTTCAAATTTTGGAGGTGGCGAATGATTGCCAGCCAAAAAGTAGATCCCGGTTCCGTCGGGTGATTCGATCACAGCGTGCATGCCGTGTTCCCCGCCATTGGCAATCGAAATAATGTTTTCAGCTTTGTCGAGGTTGTCATCGCCGTCGGTGTCTTGGATCCGCCAGACACCCGTGCCGTAACAATTAACGTAGAGCGAGTCGAATGCCCAGCACATGCCCTGGGCTGCCGAAACATCGACATTGATTTTCTCGACCTTCGTGAGTGACTTTGGGTCGCCGATAATGGCTGGCGTGATTCGGTACATTCCTTTGTTCGCTTGATCGCTGGTGTAGAGCCGCCCCTTGCCATCCGTCGTGAGCCCCACCCAAGATCCCTGGGTTGATTTAGGAACGGTGTAAACCAATTCGGCCTGAAAACCTTCGGGAACGTGAAGGTCGACCGCTAATGCCGTTTGTTCGGGGCCGGTTTGGCCGACGACAGGCACTTCCAATTCGAATGACTGAGGGGTGACGATACTGCTCCAAGGAAGTGCAGGATCGCCGACCATTCCGATTTTGATGGGCTCGGACCATTGGTTCGCTTGGGCTTCGTCAGGTGTTGCCGATTGCCAGGTCTCGTCGGTCATGCAGGCCACGTCATCGACGGTAATACTGAGGGCAAGTGCAGCGATTCCACCATTGTCTTTCGCGATAACTCTTAACTCGTTTTTCCCAGCAACAAGGCTGGCCGAGACGTCGACGATGGCTGGTTTTTCCCACTGCGAAGATGAAACAACCTGTTTGCCGTTGAGCATCACCGTCATGTTATTGTCACAGGAACCCCTGACAATCGCTTTCTGTCCCACTTTTGCACTGAACGTTTTGCGGAACACGGCGGCCTCGACGCTTTGGGCATCGCGGTGCCAGATCCACGTGGGGACAGTCGATTTATAGATCGCTTTGGGGGCTGCGTCCAATTTCGATTTGACGAGTGTGCTAGGTAGCGTTTTGATCGTGATGTCTTTAAAGAAAACTTGCATCGCCGGGCCAGCGTGAAGCTGCAGCGCGAGCACTCCGGAAGCGGCACGTTTATTCGGTTCTTGGTCAGTGACGTCGGCGGTGAGATTGCCGTTTATGAAGTGTTGAAGCCGCTGACCATTGGCGACAATACGATAGTCGTTCCAGTCGGCTTGCTTAATTTCTGACTGGAGTTCGCTGGCGTCTGCGACTTGGTTAGTGGTTCGCTTGCCATCTACTGCAAGGGTGACTTGCTGGCCTCGTTGGGCGACAATGCCACGCCCCCCTTCTTCGTAGAGAATTCCGCTGTAAGTTGCCCCGGAATCAATATCGGCTTGGTATCCAGTGACTCGGAATAGCTGTTCATCTTGGAGTTTGGCGCGGTATTGAACGCCACTGTTGCCGCTGAGAATTTTGTATTTCAGATTCAGTTCGAAATTGGCGAACGGTTTATCGTAGATTAGGAACGTGTTGCTTTTGATCTGTCCTGCGGAGGTGGTCTGCCCCATGATGGCGCCATCGACGACCGACCAAAGTGCGGGCTCACCTCTCCATCCAGTCAGGTCTTTGCCGTTGAAAAGTGCCTGCGTTTGAGCCTGAACGGATTGCTGAGAAAGCGAGCTACATTGTTTGGCGATGAATCCAAGTAGATCCTGATTCTTAAAAAACTCAGGCGATCCGTTGTGGCCCTGCCCGGGAATGACTATTACCTCGATGTCCCCGCCTGCTTTTTCGTATGCCTCTTTGATCAGCCGACTGTTTTGGTTGTAAGGAACCACGTTGTCCGAATCACCATGCAGGATAAACAGCGGCACCCGGTTTTTGACCAGCTGGGCGAGGTTGTTTGGCGGATTGAATGTGACCATCTGTTTCAAGAGAGCTTCCTCGGACAAACCGTAGTCTACGAGTGTGGCTTGTTTCATTGCCCGTAATGGCCAGTCGGCGAGGTTACACACCGGGTAGATTCCTGCAAAAGCCTGCACTTTGTCAGGGTTGCGAAACGCCCAGCTCAGCATCATCAAACCACCGCGGCTTTGGCCCAGCAAAACCGGCTTGGTCGAATATCCCTTTTCGACCATCGCATCGTAAAACCGAGAAAATTGTTGCGAACTCTTTGGAGCGCCACGCACTTCGCCCAAGTCGTTACCGGCGACCGCAATTCCCTGTTCAAGCCATTGCTCAGAGTAAAACTTCAGCATGCCATTGGGAAGGTTCGTCAGTGTCGGCGCGTACCAGACCCATGGATTGCCAGCCAACGCCTTTTTTGGCTTCATCACAAACGCCTGTTTACCATCTACCTCGAAAACTTCCGCCGGCAGCGGTAGATCTGTAAAGTCCGCCACAGAAACCGCGTTGGTCCAAATTGAAGCGAGCAAAATAGAAAGAAGGATACTAGTTCGTTTCATAAGTCATTTCTGTTTCAAATTTTCAGCCACAGCGCCCGGCCAAAGAAAAGGGGTCAGGAGCCTATTTGGCAATTCAGGAAAGCTTCTTCGGCCTTCCCCTTGGTCTTAGCGTTGATTCAAGCCCCGATTGCTTTGCAGTCGTGGCCACCCAATGTTCTTGCCCGAATGGACAACTCCTTGTGACGCAGCGTTTAACAGCGTCGGTTTCTTTCTTGGAAAGCGGTTGATTGACGCGAGCAATCCATTTCGGGAGACGCTTAACCGGCCATTTCGCCAGATTGATTACCGATTTGCCGCCACACCAATTGTAAAGGCTGCCCCAACGATAGTCTTCTGATCGATCCACTAGCTGGGCGGTGACCGCATTGCGCTCGACATACCGACAGACAACATGAAAATGATCGTCGTCTTGAACCGGAAAACTCTTGTAACGACCTTGGTAAACGTGACCGTAGCCCGTCGTCTTGTGGTGAGCGTGGTACCGCTGCGTATGAGTCATGGTTACCCATCCCAGAAACGCAGACATCGCTTTATCGACCTGCGGGGACAGCACCATGTGCCAGTGGTTGTTCATCCACTGATAGCAAATTAAATCGACTGGATACTTCTCCAACCCTTCGCTGATCACACGCTCAAAAGCCTCGAAGTCTCCGTCTTTTGAGAATATATCCTGGCGAGCGTTACCACGATTCAAGGCGTGATAGATAAAACCGGCGGTGTCTGATCGTAACGGTCGGGGCATCGCAATGCCTCATTGAAAGTTCGGATCGAATTACTCCATCAAACATAGCCAAATTCCTCCCGAGCAACAACCTAAACTGCCAATCAGGCTCCTGCCCCCTATTTCTTCGTCAAGAAAAAAATTTCATGGGTAACCCCAACAAGATTCGCTGTGATACCCATTGAACATTGGTGGGGTTACAATCGGGTTTCGCGCTAACATGACTTGTCGATGTCGAGTTGATTTGAATGCCAAATTTTTCACTAGCGTTTTTGTTTTTTGCCCTTTGCATTGCCGACGCACAGCAGACTGATGCACAGCAGCCGCGAGAATCAACCAGCTACAACCGTGACGTTCGCCCGATTCTTTCTAACAACTGTTTTCAATGTCATGGTTTCGATCTCAACACTCGTGAGGCCGGATTGCGGTTGGATACTTTCGAAGGTGCCACTGGGGAGCTTGAATCGGGGGATGGTCAAGCCATTGTTCCCGGAGAGGCCAATCAAAGCATCTTGCTAACGCGGGTACTGGCTCACGATGCGGACCAGATGCCTCCCAAAGATTCCGACAAACAAGTCACACCTCAACAAATTGAAATCTTACGAAAGTGGATTGCGCAAGGAGCGAAGTACGAATCTCATTGGTCGTTCGTTGCTCCAACTTCACAGCGCATTCCCGACGTCGCGCGCAACGATTGGCCCAAGAACTTCGTCGACTATTTCGTCTTGGAGAAGCTTGAGCAAGAAAAACTCTCGCCGTCTCCGGCAGCCAATAAACGAACGTTGATTCGCCGCGTTGCATTGGACGTCACAGGCCTTCCTCCGTCGTTGGAACAAGTCAAAACGTTTCTCACCGACGATTCTGATGACGCTTATGCGAAAATGGTTGATCGTTTTTTGGATTCGCCGAATTACGGCGAGCAAATGGCCAAGCGTTGGTTGGATCTCGCTCGTTACGCCGACACAAGCGGATATCAATATGACAGAGAACGCACGATGTGGGTGTGGCGAGATTGGGTTATCAGCGCGTACAACAACAATATGCCGTTTGATCAATTTACGATTGAGCAATTGGCCGGCGACCTCATTCCAGAAGCGACAGATCAGCAAATTTTGGCGACCGGTTTCAATCGCAACCATCCGATCACTATTGAAGGCGGCGTGATCGATGAAGAGTATCGAACCGAATACGTCATCGATCGCCTCAATACTACGACGACCGTTTGGCTGGGGTTAACGGTCGCATGCGCCCGTTGTCATGATCACAAATTTGATCCAATTTCGCAGAAAGAGTTTTACCAGCTTTCAGCGTACTTCAACCAAGTCGCCGAGCGCGGCTTGAATGGGTTCGAGCCGATGCAGCAAATTGCTTCACCCCTTGCTCAACCGCCGAGCCCTGAAGTCGCCAAGCAACTGGAAAAGATTACGAATCAGATCGAGGCCCTCTCGACTACAGTCAACGATGAACAAGTTAAGCAATGGGCGTCACAGTTTACTTCTTTGGAAACAACTGGCTGGGAAGTTCTTGATCCCAAAGCGATGAGTTCCACCGGCGGTTCGACGCTTACAAAGCAAACTGATTTATCATTCGTCGCCGGCGAGGCGAACCCACAACAAGACGTTTATGAAATTTCAGCTGAGACAGACCGAACAGGGATGACCGCTGTCCGATTGGAGTGCCTAACTGACGCTTCGCTGCCAGGGAATGGTCCGGGGCGGCACGCAAATTCCAATTTTGTTTTAAGTGAATTTGAGTTGGCCACCATTTCCATTGCGGATCCAACAAAAAAACGAACCGTTAAATTCACCAACGCGATCGCTGATTATTCTCAGCTAAACTATGGCGTTGAGAAAGCGATCGATGGGAACGTAAAGAACAACAACGGCTGGGCAGTTGACGGGCCAACCAGGAAGAAGCAAGCGACCGCAATATTTATGGCAGATTCAACATTTGGTTTTCCCGGCGGTACAAAACTAGAGTTTCGCCTGCGTCATGAAGCCACTTTCGCAACACACGGCATCGGCCGCCCACGACTTTCGGTGACTCAAGACGCCACAGAGAAACTTCAAGTGCAAGGCTTGGACGCGGCCGTTCTCGACGCAGCTGGAAAAGAAGATTCTGATCGAACAGACAGTGATCGAGGCGTGCTGAGTGCGGCTTTTGCGGTTGAGCGAATTGCTCGGCGAAAACGGCTGGAAGTGAAATTAAAATCGCTTTCTCCTCTGAGCAATTTCCCCAAAACGATGGTCATGAAGGACTTGGCGAATTCACGAAAAACTCATCTGTTGACTCGCGGCCAATACGACCTCAAAGGTGTAGAGGTTACGCCCGGCGTGCTCGCAGTTTTGAATTCGCTGCCAAGTGACGCCCCTAAAAATCGCTTGGGATTGGCCAATTGGATTGTCGATCCGCAAAACCCACTGACAGCTCGGGTTGCCGTCAACCGTCATTGGCAAATGCTGTTCGGTACTGGGCTGGTAAAGTCGCTTGAGGATTTTGGAGCACAAGGCGCGATTCCAAGCCACCCCGCGCTGCTCGATTCGCTAGCCAATGAGTTTGTTAAAAGCAAATGGGATGTGAAGGCGTTGCTGCGGTTGATGTTAACTTCGGCGACGTATCAACAAAATTCGAGTGTAAGTCCAGAGCT
>JBLINZ010000118.1:0-14405 GCA_047639375.1 Mariniblastus sp.
AGATCATTGGATCGGGCGACGATGACTTTTCGCATCGTGAAGTCATTTCAAGCTTGTTAGATCTTTCGGTTAAGATCGAAAAGTCATTTCGAGAGCCGTATGCCGACGCGCAGAAAGACACTTTAGCTGACAGGACGCACGATTCGTCGGATCAGAAACATGTTGGCGAAGAAGACCGCCCACCGCTTGTCGAAGTGGACCAAAGCTAGGACTGAGGAATGAGCGACCGTGGCTGAGTGGGGATTGATGGCTTGGACGATTCCAAATTCATGTTGGGAAGTTTCAGGAACGAACGTAAAATCTAAGCGCCCATGTCGGTCGTAGTTGAACAGGAGTTCACATGTCTCGCCCAGCATTTTTAGTCGCGACCTGCCCTGCCTTACTTGCAAGAACAAGATTCAGTTGGAATTGGTCAAGCAAGGGGAAACAGTGGCTTGTTTAGGCTAGGCGGTACGTACTTCTTTCAGGCCCAAGGCTCAGATAATACGTCAGCGTCTCTGGATGATCCGATGCATTAATGGGCCCAATTCACGGTAGCCGATGCGAACGAGCCCGAATGGGCCGGTGGCGATTCCAAAGACCTGGGGCTGACGTCTCGTTAACGCCGACGCCTCACGCGGAATCAACGTGATCTATCTGGGAAGCAATCCAGAGAATAAGTGGTTTGATTGCGTATGATGTCGCGAATTCGGAATCGAATGGGTCGGCAAACTCGGTTGTGGATTGCCTCATTGAAGTCGGGCAAATTTGCGTGGATTGCAACAACCAAGGCTGGAACGACTCAGTTTTGAACCCGCGGCAATAAATGGCGGTCTCGACGCGTCTTATTCAAGTTATCTGATTGTCTTCACCGTATGAGTAATTCTCAACCTTGGATGGGGAGTGGCTGCTTCAGCCGCTGGCGAGATGGCCCACTGTGATTTAAGTGACGAACGCCGCCTGTATTTAGTGTTTTATGTTGCAGACAGCCTGATTTGTTCTGGGCCTGTCAGGGTAAACGGTTGCCATCGGGAAAAGTTGTGGGACAATGGCACGATTGGACGACGAAATGGGAGATGCCACAGCGGCATGTCTGAAACGAATTTTTATTCCTATGGAGTTTAGAACGTGATTGGCAAAAGTTTATTGTGTCTCTTGGTCGTTGTCGGAAGTGCGTTGGCTTGTGCTTCGCCGGTATCAGGTCATTCTGTTTTCAAGAAAAAACTGTCGGCAGAGTTCCCAAACAAAAAAGTCTCGTGTAACGCGTGTCACGATCCCAAAGACAAGAAGATCCGTAATAATTTCGGGAAATTGCTTCAGAAACAGTTTGAAAGCAAGACGTTGACGGCGGATTACAAAACCAAAAAAGGTGCCGACAAAAAGGCCTTTGAAGCTGCTGTCCTGACTCCTGAATTTGAAAAAGCCTTCAAAAAGGTCAACGCTATGACCGTCAAGGACTTGATCGAAGCCGGGTTTTTCGACGGCGTTGATAACCCTGAAGAAGACAAGTAAGGCTCAAATCCGGTGGCTGAACGTCTCCGATTCGCATTAGATTGATGGACCGACAGCTTAATCCCTCTCGGCTAATTGAGTTTGATCGGATCACAACGTCTCAATTGGTAGGTTTTAGTTATGGTTCGGCTCAAATTTTGCCGATCTCCAATTGACAGAACGGCACACTTCGCAATAAATTAGTCGTTCAGCCTAGGGCGTTTAGCTCAGTTGGCTAGAGCATCTCGTTTACACCGAGAGGGTCGGGGGTTCGAGTCCCTCAACGCCCACTGAACAGCACGCAAGGGATCTTTGATTCTCTTGCGTGCTTTTTTCATGGGGTTTTTGCTCGGTCGTGCTTGCCGGTTCAGCGGCGCATTTGGCGTCAGGAGCTTCGATGGCGGCGCATTTAAAATCGGATTTCGTGGCCTCACCATCGCTCGACTCGCATCGTCAGCCAGCCTCAAGCAACTCCGGCGAATCCAAGTATCTCACAGGAAGTCTTCTGGAGAAACGAACAGGTATGGCAGTCACGTGGTGAGATCAAACGAGTGAACCCAATCAGCGACCGCACTTGTGGCATTTTGGCTGCGAAGCCTTGTTCCCAACGGGGATGATTGCAGATTCGGTTGGCGATCTCCAAACGCCGATCTAGATCAAGTCGAAAGAATGCGATGGAGGCGATGACTCGGTGAGTAGGCTGATTACGGGTTCCGCCAGATATCAATTGTGGGGTACTGATCTTCGCCCTGTGGAAACTCGGCGTCCGTCACGATTCCGTTGTCGGTTGTAATTAGTATTCGCCCAGTGGCAAAAATTGCAGTCAACGGTTTTGGCTCACCTTTGATTGTCGCTTCAATGTGACGACCCTGCTTTTTGGCCAGCTGTGGGATTGCCGAAGTCTACCAACGTGACCGTTCGTCGCCCAAACGGAATCGAAATCGGAAAGAGTAGAGTTCGCTCCCATGCTGATCGGCAGCGACCCGGCGTTCGGCGTGACGTTGCGGAGATAAACCCCATCGCATCGCGCTAACGAAATGAAGCCTGTCCTCGTTGGGCTATGAATCTTTGGGCTATGAATCTTATTACGCAGCTTAAGGTCGCATTGCCCCAAACTTCAAGCGTTCGCCAGTCTTCATCACCTGTCACTCCAGCTCAGATACTAGAGCTTACACTCTTGGAGGTTCCATTGACGCAATTGAGTTGGTCCCTGTCGCGCCGTTAATCCTTTCTAACGAAAAATTTCCGTCTAAGCTGCCACTAAAACGAAATTGGCCAAGCAAAACACGCTTGGCCAATCCGCGCACACAGCGGTGTGACTTTCGGAAGTGGGTCAGATTAAAGAGTGGCTACTACAATCGGTCGCCACCGTCATTTGACTGGTCACCGCCACGTTGACCGCCACGCTGTGGCTGATCACCGCCACCTCGTTGGCCACGGCCACGTTGTCCACCCCGGGCTGCTGCTGGCATTTCAAAAGCCTCACCCTTCATTTTCTCAAACCTGGATTTTTGTTTGGCTGACAGAACGCCGAAGACTTTGGCCTCAGATTCTTTTCGCATTTCAGCGAATTTTTCTTGCATCGCCTCACGATCGCCGCTTTCGCGGAGTTTGGTAAATTCCTCCATGGCTGCTTCTCGTGCTTTCGTGCTGGCTTCTTGCATCGCCGTTTTCTGCTTTTCAGTGATTTTCAATTCTTTGGCAACCGTTTCATCTTGCAGCGCTGCGGCCCCGAGTGCTTGAACGTAGATTTCGCGAAGTCGGGCGTATTGTTGATCGAGCAGAACGTCCTTCAATCCTTCATCCGCTTTTTTGGCAAATTCGGCAGCCTGATCCGTGGCTTGAGTACGACGCTCTTCACGCTGCTTTTGGATTTCTTCTTCGCTCAGATCTTCGCTGTTTCCACCTTGGCCGCGGCGGGTTTGAGTCCCCCGATCGCCTCGCAATTTCTCCTGAAGGGCAGCCAGCTCTTTGACTTGATCGTCCAACATGTCGATTTCCGACTGAACGGCCTCTATAGACGCCAGCGCGATCATGGAAATGCCACGTCCGCCTCGTTGTTGTCCGCCCTGAGGCCCTCTTTGGCCTCGGTCTTGTTGACCCTGCTGGCCCGCGCCACGCTGCCCTCGGGTTCGCTGCTGCCCCTCCTCTTGAGCCGTTGCGATCTGGCCAAACAACATGACCACCGTTGCCAACATTACGCTCATCATTGTGAACTTTCTCATTCCTCACCTCCGCTTTCCAAACCTGATTGTTCTATTAACCTGCCTGGCTTGGGTGACTTTTAACCCGCAAAACGCCACAAATGTGTTGGAATTGCAACCAAGTCACCTACCAGCGCAGTTTTCTCCAATTCAAACCACTTATTCTTCGCTTAGTTTTCACCCAAAATCAAAAATTTTCAAAATGTCTTTGGAAGGATAAGCAATGGCCAAATTGAGACGCGAAAGCAAAAGGTGAGGTAGCGGCTAGTTTCAGCTTTCCGAAAGCCCATTCCGCCGGAATCACCAAGGCTGACAACCAGTTACAAGAGTAGCCCTCTATGGTGCAGGTCGATGTTGGCGAACTTTTCGGTGACCCAAGTACAACAGGTTGGCTTTGTGGAGGCGTTCGACTTGGGTGTGGAAATCAAAGCATTCAAAGATGTCGCGGACGGCAGGCGAGAACGCTAGAATGTAGGAGCACATGTTCTCCGCGATGTTGTCCTGATCGCCCATCAGTTTTTTGATGTCCAGCTGTGACGTGTTGTAAAACAGGCACTTGGATTTTTTGAGCAGGAACGGTTCCGGGTTGACTTTGGTTGCGGATCGCTTGTCCAGTTCCTTCAGCACAGCGGGCTTGGTCGGCTCCAGCACGCAGTCTAGAATCCGGAGGACCGTGAAGGGCAGGATCACCTTGCCGTATTCAGATTGCCTGTAATCACCACGCAGGAGGTCAGCGACGGACCAGACTAAGGACGAGAGGTTCTGTTGGTTCATTTATGTGTTTTCGGAGAATGCCGTATAAATCGACCTACACAATACGGCACGCCAAACGCGCGAACAATCAAGCAGCGGCTTGACGACGTAAAGTTCAGAGGCTTCCCGTGTCGCCCGTTCAACGCACGATCTTGCTCGACGGCAACATAGATCAGCCCCGAAGATAACAGCCCTCTATCGACCTCTGAAATGACTTTCCGCCTTTCAGCATGTCGCAGAACCGGGCGATTTGAGGAATTCGCAAAGTATACGAATAACAAAGGAAAAAAATTCGGAATTACCATTGGGGGGGGCAGGTGTTGGGGGGGCAGGTGTAGCGGTTAAAAAAGGAATAAAAACAAACACAAATACGATTGCCAACCCAAGCGTTCCTACGCTAAGCAATATGATGAACCTGCGAACAGAAAACTGTTTTGCTTCCTTGATTTTTGAAGGCATGTTTTGTTCGCTTTCAACCAACACGGATACGATGAAAGTGCTCCGTACTTGCACCCGGACACGGATTATTCCCGCTAGTAAAAATGGCTTCGAAGGTAGAAGTTTATCCGGTCCGTGCGGGATATGCGAATCCATCAATCCAAACCCGGCCTCCCCATCGCCCGCTCAACGACTCCAAAAAGGCGGAGTCGGAAAGGGCTATAATCCAACCGAAATGAGAGCTACCACGATCAACATTGTCCGAATGGAAAATTTCATTCGCCGCTGCGGTTTTGTAGTTTCTGATTCAATTGGTCCGTTCATTGTTTCAGTTCCGTTTTTTGACATTTCTAAACCGCTCTGATCTATTTCACACTTGATCGTCAGTCTCTAAGTGAGCTACATCGCTCGTCGGCTCGGCGATCTTTCCGTTATGCCTCTTGAGAGACCCAAAATTGATTGCCTACATGCTTGCACAAACTACGACTGAAGCGCCAGACTTTTGGTCGTACAACATTGTTGACGTCGTCAAGACGCTACTCGCCCTTGCCGGTCTGTGGTTTGCGTGGGGCGGCCTTACGACGTGGCGAAAACAGCTCGAGGGAAAACGCAGTATGATCTCGCCAGGCGTCTATTGAAAGCGGCACTTGATGTACGCGACAATGTTAAACATGCTCGCAATCCGGCGATATTCGGCGGCGAAATAAGTAGCGAGTTGACTGAGTTTGGCGTAAATGAAGATCCCGCTGTTGCCTCGCGGTATGATTCAAATCGCGCAGTCTACGGTCGGCGGATGCGACATGTGGATGACGTCGTTTCCGAGTTTTCAACAGTTTAAACAGAAGCAGAGGTGCTGTGGGGGATGGACGTGCGGAATGAGTTCGATCCGCTGTTTGATGCGGTCGATGATTTGCGTTCCGCAATCATATTGTTCATCAGGTACAGCATGCCTGACCGCAAAGTTCCCGCCGAGAAACAAGAAGCGGTTGAAAAAACAATCTACGAAGCGAATGATGGGACTGAAAACGACGATTTCGCACTCAAGATCGTTAACGCAGTAGAGAAAATTAGAACATTTTGCAAAACGAAACTTTAACCTGCCTCGCCGATGGGCCGTCCGATTCGAACGAGGGAGACGGTGGCATCAGGTCTCAATCCTTTTTAAGACGAAAATCTCGTGGCGCGACAACCTGACGGCGACCAGTTGCCCAGGATGCACATCCAGATTTTGACGCCACTTTGATTGTCATGGCCAGATAATTGCGAGATAGTGATTTTTATCCGACAAGGCGTGTTGATTAATTCTAACGAAAGTACCCACCTTCAAAAGGACTTCGATGACCAACCCTAAATCATCCGATACTGACAAATCCAAACTAACGTCTTTTTTGGCAAAACGTGGCTCTCTGATACAAATGGAACTGCACCCCGACGTCGGAGCGCTTGATTCATCCTTTGATATATCCAAAAAATCGCAATTAATGGGGGTGAAGAACTCACTTATTTTCACACCATTAGTTGTTTCGATTCCGAACTCCACTCCTCTTGAAATTTGTCATGGGCTTGAGATTAAGCATCATTACTCCGCATTCGATGAAGCAAATGCGGAAATCATTGAAAAAACATTTGTCGATTTAGATGAACTAGAAGAGTTTTGGCAGGCTGCATTGTATTTGACTCGCGTTTCCAAGAGCGACCACAGTGATGATTTTTCTTCGACCTATAGATATTCAACTCGCGACCAACTGGAGCTTAATTTGTATTCTAAATCTGACAGTTGGGGGTGCGTCTTGGACGTCGCACCCGGTGGATCACAATTTCCTTTAGCGCCGGAGCAGCTAACCGAGCTGTCTGGGTTGTTAGAAAAGTCGATCGCCAAACTTGGCGACTTGGAGCAACGCCCGAGAGTGAGTCATTAGAGAAGTCGGCTGAACCGATGCTAGAAGATGGGTTGGCGGGTCACTGCAGGCTTGCCAGCCACGCGGCCATTTTCGCGGATGGTCGATACGAAGGAGAAGCTATGACGACAGCCGCACCATGCGTTAACCAGAGCATGAAGAACGCTTGTTGATAGCGTCTCCACACGAATTACCCAGCTTCACAGTTTAATTTTTCATATCGATTTTTTTTGGTTTTCCGACAATGAATTACAAAACTAAGCAGCAGGTCGTTTTTTGGGAGCTGGCCGACGAGGGCTATCTTATGGAACCAGCGTGACCACGGGGCAGGTCGTGGTCAAGATTCTGGCGATTTGTGGGAACCCAAGCACCTCTTCCAATCAACCTGTGCCATCGGTCGCCTCATCGAGCCAATCAGATCGGATCAAAAAAATGCGAGCCAAATCGAGATAGCAATCGCCGCACCGATGAATCCAATTATTACGAGCGACCAAGATTTGGCGTCGATGTGATCCAGCCGTCGTTTCATGTATTGAAACCGCCTGAACAAAAGCATGCCCACCAATAACGGTAGAAATATCAGGACGATTGGATATTCAATGATGAAGTCGAGGATTTGATCTGGCATGAAATCGCTTGATTCGAGGGTGGTTACCCCACGACCCGTAAGAGGATAGTCAGGAATATTCTGAGGTGTTTTTATGCGGAGAAACCTCGGATATTTATTGCTAGTTTACATCGTGAATTGTCTGGCCATACCCCTTGGTTTTACCCCGACCTATTCACGACATTGATTTGCGACATTGATTCACGACATTGATTTGCGACATTGATTTGCGACATTGATTTGCGACATTCTCAGCGTGTTCAATCAGCCGATTCTGTTCATCTGGTGACAGTCTGCGGAATGCCTGAATCAGACGGGTTTCGATGCGGGATTGCATTTCATGCGTCGGATTTTGCGTCAGCTTCTGCCCTGATGCTATATTTTCCCCGTGTTTTCCAGGCTTGTTCAAGTCCCTCAACGCCCACTGAACAGCACGCAAGGGATCTTTGATTCTCTTGCGTGCTTTTTGTTGTCGGTGCACTTGTTTCTAGGCACTCTTGAACGCTCCCCGGTTCTGCGTGATTCTGGGCGTCAGCGGCGTTCATGGCGTTGGATTTGGCGTAGCTTTTCGCCTCAAAATCGATGCTTTTTACAAGTGCATCCTTCTTCTCAGCGGTTGCTATGCTAGTGTCGTTCCACTGGCAAGTCTTTCGAATCCCGTATCCTGCCTAATCAATATGTTCTGGCCAGCCGTACTGCCTTTCAAAATCACATTTTGGCTGCTTGCTATACTGGTTTTGGCAGCGACCTTCATCGCTCCACGGCTCAAGTGGCGAAAATTGCGGACATTCGTTTACGCTTCACTTTTCGCCTCGCTTGGATTTGTGCCGTCATGTATCGGAGTGCACTATGCCGTCGATGCATTTCGATTTGGGCATTTTTATCACAGCTCATTTAGTGACGTCAATGATTTTCGAATCGAACGATGGTTGCCGCCAGACGCGACCAGCATTTCTCTATTCAAGCACTTTAGTGGGAATGGATATCGAGCGAGATTTACAATAGACGAGACTGATCTGGTTGAATACCTTGACGAAATTTGGCAGTCTCATGGTAAACACTCAGCTATCCTGCGTCACGAATTCGACGACGACGGGCAGGAAACAACTGATTCCTACCATGACGCTCAGTTCCAGGAGCTTGGATGGGTTCCGGCAAAGAATTCAATTATTTATCACAGCCCAGTCGAGGGGGACGGTGGCGGAGCGACATACTATTATGATCGCAAGTCAGGAATTGCATTACAACGTGCTGGATATTGGTAGGTGCGGTCACGGGCGGGTTGATAATGCGTTGCACCAAAGCCGTCCCCGTCCTGCGGTTGTGGCGGGCGCGATACATTGGTCTCTGGGTAGAGTCTTTCACTTCGCTCCGACTTTCGGTGATTGAACAACGACCATCATCGGCTTGGTGATCTCGACCGATATTTGACGATAGAAATCAAGCTGAACAATGCCAAGATTTAGTTGGCGAACTTGGCTTTTATGCACCTTGCTGGTTCGCGATGCTATCTATTTAAGGTTCCGATTTTCACCCTCATTTTTTGAACGCAAGCAAACAAAACCCATCCAAGTTGCAGCTGCGTCAATGGATAAGTTGAATCAATTTGATTCTTAAAATACAGCACTGGAGTATTGGGCCGCTGCCATCGTTCCGAAATCTTCTCAGCAGCCATTGCATCCGGGCGACCGGCTCTACACGATTGGCCCTGTAGCGAAAGGAGTACCGATGACCAGTTCGATGTGCTTGCCGCCCAACCGGATAATCAAAAACGGATTTCTTCGCTGTTAATATTATTCCAAGCAAATGAATTACGCTGTGGTGATCGCGGAAGAGATTGCATTTCCACTGAATCGCCCCAAGCAAGCCATGTTGAAGGAAGCTTGAAAGCAGTTGTGGTGGATGTAAAAGTCTGTTCCGATTGAGGAACGAAGTTGCCAATGGAAAGATTCGAAATCAAAATGTAATCGCTGGGTAGCAAGACTCGAGTAGAGCTCAACAATCCAACCACTTAGCTAAGGACAAGATCACGATGTCACAGAACCGAATCAAAACCTATGGCTTGCTCGTTATCGCAACCATCGTGCTCTTCTTGCTCAACACCACCGTCGCGCAGGAAATTCCAGTGAGGCTACCTGATCCCGATAGCACTGCGCCTGACGTGACCAAGCCCGTTAAGGTCTACATCCTGGCGGGGCAGTCCAACATGGTCGGGATGGGTGACGTCTCTGGGGCGAAAAACATCTACTCCGGGACTTACCTCAGCTCCGATCCCGCCGTCCCCAAGGGGCCGCTTCCGATTTATCGCGTTGGCACCTACCAGTTCGCGCCTCTGGCCATTTATCTGGCGGACGGTACGCAGACCGACAAACCGGTCGCCGAGGGATTTTTCAAGGTAACTCAGAAGGGGGTTTATCAGTTGCACTGCGGTCACAATGAGAGTTCGTACAACGTACTACAACTTGACGGCAAGGAAGTCTACCGCCGGAAATTAGGTGGTGAGCCGGTCAAGCAGGACGTGTTGCTCGAATCTGATAAAAGCTACCCATTCAAGATTTCCGGCTTCCAAGGAGATCCACCGAGGTTCTGGATGCAGAAGATCGATCTGCTGGGTAACGGCGACCTTGAGGCCGTGGCCAAACGCGAGGGGAAGTTTCCGTGGCTGGTCGATAGTGAGGGCAATTGGACGGTGCGTAACGACGTTTACTTTCAGGAAGCCCGCGTCGCGAAGGAGGGCAAGGGCTCGCCGCTGAGCGCCATTTCGAACGGAAAGTCGATCGGGCCAGAACTGGGATTCGGGCACGTGCTGGGCACATTCCACGACGAAAACGTCTTGCTCATTAAAACCGCCATGGGCAACCGCTCACTGGGTTTTGATTTTCGCCCGCCGTCGAGTGGACGAACGGACCCCGACAATAAGTTCGAATCACTCGAATACACCTTGATGATCGAGGGCGTCCGCAAAACTCTCGACAACATCGACAACGTCGTGCCCGACTACAAGGGGCAAGGCTATGAGATTGCCGGCTTTGCCTGGTTCCAGGGCCACAAGGATAGCGGTAGCGAGGCGTCAATTTCGCAATACGAAAAACATCTCGTCAACCTGATTAATGATGTCCGCGAGGAGTTCAAGGTGCCCAAGATGCCTGTCGTGGTCGCCAGCGTTGGCTTTGGTGGACGCAATATGACCGAAAAGTTCATGCGGATCTTCGAATCGCAAATGGCCGTCGGCGACCCAAAGAAGCACCCCGAGTTTGCCGGGACCGTGGCCTCCGTCGACACCCGCGACTTTTGGCGCGAAATCGACGAATCACCTAGGAGCCAAGACTATCATTACAACCGCAATGCCGAGACCTACATGTTGGTCGGCGACGCACTCGGTCGGGCGATGGTCGGCCTACTTGGCGGCAAAGCCGAACCGCTGCCGCAGGCATCCCCCCGCCCCAATCGCGTGGCCCAACAGCAGACTGCCGAGCCGTCGGAAGTCGAAACTGCCGCCGCTCAAAAGGCGATGACTCCGATCATGCTGGATGGCATCGCAGCGTCTTATTCCGCCAGTTCACGATATAGCAAACTCCTGCAAGAAGAGGCCGGCGGAGAGCGACCGCAACGAGCAAGCCAGTTCCTCCGCGGCGCGATGTACGGACTGGTCAACTGCTATCGAGCAGTCGGAATTGAGGAATATGACTGGAAACCGTTCGGTCCGGATCTTAACAATTTGCAGTGGGATTACCTTGACTTTGACCCGCCGGAGACGCTGCCTAAGGAGACAGGAAACCGATATCGAAAGATCACGTATCCCGCAGGGATGGAAAACTGGTTTGGACCCAACCTCGATGGGACCAACGACGGTTGGAAGAAAGGGTTCCAGCCATTTGGGCAGCTAGATGGCAAGCTTTCGCCGCTATCGGATTCATGCACTTCGCCATTTTGCAGGTGCGGTGAGAAACCAAAAACGCTGTGGGAGAAGGAGGTCTTGCTGGTGCGAGGCACGTTTGAGCTCCCTCCGCTGCAAGAGGGCCACCGCTACCGAATCGTGGTTGGAGGCAGCGCGCACGTCAATGCTGGCGAAGGCTTTGCGATTTATGTCAACGGGAAATTGCTGTGCGAGTCGAATGCCGGAGTCGGCATGCGGCAAGGCGGACAGCCACGCGGCTGCTATCTCTACAATGAATTCCGTGACGAATTAAAAGGTGGTAAGGTCACCCTCGCGGCCACCAGTTTTTTGCGATTCAACCACCCGCGCATCAAACCCTATCCACCCCGCGGTCATTTCACGCTGTCGTTGGAGGAGCAGGAAATACCTTCGATGAAAGATGGCGCTGTTACCACGCGGTAGGCGTTGGCCTTGTCAAAGCAAGGGCTGCCCGCCGGCGTGTTTGCGTTTTCGGATTTTGCAGTTTGGTGGTCAGCGCTGGAATTGTCTGATGGGTTTTGAGGCCAGTGCTATTCAATGCACTTTCCGCATCGGCCTGGATCCTCGGTGACCGGTCCGTGGGGGCCGCGATCAAGACTACGATTGGGCCGAAAGGGGCATTCCCGTTTCCAGTTAACCAAGGTAACACGGCATAGTTCAAAATCTCTATTGCTTCCTGGCGTCAGCCTCATTTGCGAATAACTACTGACTCCAGCCATCGCATCAACGCATCCTGCTGAGCGCGTTGGAACCGGCAAATATCGTCCGGACTTTCGAACATCAATGCGTCAACATCCTGCCATGATGCCTTGGCTTTTTTGATACACAATTTCACGTTTTGAGGGTCGGCGAAGCGGTCCCGCGCTGGGGCATAGATTAGGCATTGACGACCGGCGATCAAGGCGAGCACATCATCATAATCGTAGGGAATGGTGGATTCCCTCCGGTGATACAATCCCAGCTTGGGGATGAGGGAATGCCACTCCCAGTACCGGCGAATACCCCCGGTGGGTTTCGCATCGGTATCGGTACGCATCGGCGTGAAGCCGCTGAAACAGGCGAGACCGGAAATACGTTCGTCGATTGCGGTGGCGTAGAGCCCGACCATGCCACCGTATGCGAAGCCACAAATGTAGAGCTTCTCTGGATCGGTTGGCGGAACGGGTTGTGCGGTGATCCCCTTGCCATCGACCAAGAAGTCGACCACCTTTTGAACGTCGTAGACTGCTCGGCCCATCCTGGACCAATGTGGATGCTTGTCGTAAAAGCCAACGGCATCGGTCAGATGATCCCCGAACCCGAACTGGTCATACATCACGACCTTGTAGCCCTCCTTTGCGAGGCGATAGTAGACGGTCGTTGCCCCATCGACACCGTATCCCTCGTTGCTGCCGTGAGAATAATTCCATGGATGCAGCCAGATCACGGTTGCCTTGTACTGCTTGCGGTTGGGGTCAAAGAAAATGTTGCCATGCATCTTGCCGCTGAAACTGAAGGGAACCCTCTTGATGCCACCCGGATTCCATCGGTCCCGCGACGAGTCGGGAACCCCGAGTTCTTTGCCCGTCTTAATATGGTACTTGCCGGTGTTCTCGATTGCGGCGGGTCGCTCTCCCAGCATCCACCCCACTTTCTGCCGAACCGATGCTTGCTGCGGGATGGTGAGGTCGGACACCCGCTGATTCGACTTCCAGGACTGCCAATCAAAAGCGTGGAGCAGCACTTCCGGGAAATCTGATGCGTTGGCTTTGCCTCGACCGAAGGCCGTGTCGAAATAGTCAAGGTTGTGTTGGACCTGTTCGTCGGTGACCGGGCCGTGGTTACCTTTGCGGTAGCTCAGACAGATGTTTTCTTTCTTACCGAGGAACGCCCACACCTGCTTGGCGTTTAGGTAACTGCGTTCGACGCCGAAGGTGGGATCGCTGCCATCGTTGTAGGCTGAATCAATCATGACGTGGCGTGGGGCGATGCAGGCGATCAGCGAATTGCATTCGACCGGCAGCTCGTTTTCACGTCCAAGAAAATCTCTCAGGCTTCCGAGCGCCCACGCTTCGGGAAAGTCCGCTGGAGTTTCCATGAAGGTTTCGCGCCCGGTGAACCTGTAGGGGCTGGCTGCCGGAGATCCCGAGCTTCTGGCAACGACACAGGTGATGCGCTCGTCGAACGCCGCAGCATAGATCGACTGCTTGCCATAACGAGAGAATCCGGTGATGCCGACCGCTTTCAGATCAATGAGGTGGCCGAACTCAGGGTTGAGAAGGTAGTCCAGGGTCCGACTTGCCAGCCAAGCTTGAATGCCCAGCGACGAAGACCAAGTCGCTTTCGGGTATTCCTTCTTAAACATCTTCCAGACGTTCTGGTATCCCGGATAGTCCGGCTCGCTATGGTGCGTATCCAGACCCGGGTAAATGCAAACGATGTACCCTCTTTTCAGCGCCTCTTCACCCCATTTCTCTCTTTGATAATTGCGAGGCTGGGTGAGTAGCAAGGGCTTGGCTGTGTCGTCATCCGATTTTGGATTCCACACTTCGATCTCGAACGACTTCTTGTTCGGTGTGTCGAACGTGAGTACTATTCGCTTTCGCAGGGAACCGTCTGCGGGGGTCTTTGTCATGACCACTTCCGCCGAGAGCAACGCGGGTATTTCTGCCGGGTAATGACCGATGAAATGGTCGCACCAGAGCTTTTTGATTTCCGCTTTCCGCGCTTTCCAATCATTCGCCGACTTCACCTCGTTGCCATTCAAAAAAGTCATGGCATCAGGAATATCTGCATCGATGTAGTTCGCGTGCTCCGTCCCATCCGCTGCATTGAGAGCCGTCGCCGCGAAGAGCAAAATGATGCTGCTCGCGATGTATCCGTACTTGCCGTTCATTGCTTATGCTTCCTAACTGGTTGTTCAAGTCACCCGTTTCTTGCACGATCCAAAATACCACCCATTTACGGTGGAGCACGCAAAAACTCATAAATACGAACGCCTGCCTGTTGGATGCCTGTCGTTTTGCCATTCAACCAAAGTATTCGTCCAATATCGCAAAGCCGGCACCGAATCCCTCTCTATCAGAGGCATCTCGTTGGCAATTTGACAATCCAACGCAACCTATACTCTAAGGAGGAAG
>JBLINZ010000119.1:0-14206 GCA_047639375.1 Mariniblastus sp.
CCAATGGACCGGCTTGGATGTCAGACTCGAAATCGTTGGCGTTCGAGTCCGAGCGAAATGGAACCAACCAGTTATTCCGAATTGAAGTCGAAAACGGGAGCGTGGCTCCGATCAGTAAAGGCCGTTATAACTGGCACCTGTTTGACAGTTTGGGAGACGGCCAGGTTCTTGTTTCACGAACCAATATGCTTCGTCCAGCCGAATTGTTTTCAATGAAAGTCGCTGATGGCGGCTCGGTTTCTTTGAGCGGGATCAATGATGGTATCTATGAGCATCTTGAGCTGCCGACAATCGAAGAAAGAATGGTCGAAGCCACCGATGGCAAGAAGATTCAATGCTGGGTGATACTCCCGCCGGGATTCGATTCTAAGTCTGACAAAAAATGGCCCCTGCTGACGTATTGCCAGGGCGGACCTCAGGGCCAAATTGGCCAGTGGTTTTCCTACCGCTGGAATTTTCACTTGATGGCTTCCAAGGGGTACGTGGTTGTTGCTCCGAACCGTCGCGGTCTGCCTGGATTTGGTCGACAATGGAATGATCAAATCAGTGGCGATTGGGGCGGCCAGGCGATGAAGGATATTCTTTCGGCAACCGATAGCATGATGGCGGAAGACTACGTGGATAACGATCGCGTCGCAGCCGTAGGTGCTTCGTTTGGTGGCTACACCGTCTATTGGTTGATGGGGAATCATGCGGATCGTTTTTGTACGATGATCGCTCATTGCGGCGTGTTCAATCTTGAGTCAATGTACGGCTCTACCGAAGAGTTGTTTTTTGTGAACTGGGATCTGGGTGGTCCCTATTGGGAATCGGATGCGATTTTGAAAAAGTATCAGAAGTTTTCGCCCAACCGATTCATCAAGAATTGGAAGACGCCGTTGATGGTGATTCATGGCGAAAAAGATTTTCGGGTCCCGGTCACGCAGGGCATGGAGGCGTTCACGGCCGCTCAGGTTCAAGACGTGCCTTCCCGGTTTCTGTACTTCCCGAACGAAGGCCACTGGATCCTGCGTCCACAAAACGGCGTGCTTTGGCATCGTTTATTTTTTGATTGGCTCGATCGCTCCTGTAAAGAACCAGCCGCCGATAAGTGATTGGCGATTAGTTCCGAAAGTCTTGACGACATTCGCTACGGACGAATTGGGTTCTGTTTCTTTGGTTTCCCTTCCAAGTTGCGACTTGATCATGCGAATGAACTCTATATCTGCCCAAATGATGTTGCTGAAGTGTATTGGCGACGAGATTTGGGATGAGCAAAGATGCCAATCTGAGGGTGTTCCCGCTGAGTGGATTGCTGAGTTAGTCGATGTGTTTGAGTCGGGATTTGATACTGATCGAAACTCGATTTACGTCGACGAGCAATTGGTCAACCAATACCGTGGGATCCTCGACTTGCATTTGGCGTACAAACTGGCGGAATATTTGGGGATCGATTGGAAGCGTGCAACCTGCGGTGCGCTAGGGCGTCGAGGCGAAGTCGCCGCGTTGGTTGCGGAGCTGGACGAGTTGTAGTGATTGGTTAGATCGTTTGACAATTCGGTTGAGGGTGCTTGCGACCGTCTCGGGTTTCTGAAAAATACCTGTTTGGTTTTGCGAGGGTTACGATTTACAAACACGAGCTGTGTTGGCGTATTCGTTAGGGCCCTTGAAAGAAGATTTCGCTTGCAGAGCTAAAGCAGGCTATTAGACAAGCTCGATTCACTTAAATATTTCGGAGAGACCGTGACTGAGACTGCAACAGAATCCCAAGTCGTTCGTTGGGGCATCATGAGCACGGCTTCGATTGCTCCCAAAAATTGGCAAGCGATTCATCGCTCGGGCAATGGCAAAGTCGTGGCAGTAGCAAGTCGTAGTCTCGCCAGTAGTCAACAATTCATTGCTGATTGTCAGGCGGTTGTTTCGTTTGATGAGGTGCCTCGAGCCATCGAAGGTTATGACGAGCTATTGGCGGCTGATGATATTGATGCGGTATACATTCCGCTCCCGACGGGACTTCGGCATGAGTGGGTCATCAAAGCAGCCCAAGCAGGGAAGCACGTGATGTGCGAGAAACCTTGTGCTGATAGCCTTGAGCAGCTGACCGAGATGGTTGCTGCTTGTGAGAAAAACAACGTGCAGTTCATGGACGGTGTGATGTACATGCATGCTCAGCGGATGAATCAAGTCCGGGAGGCAATTGATCAAAAAGTTGGCAAGATCAAGCGGATCGCGACACAGTTTAGTTTCTTTGGCGGCAATGAATTCGACAAAGGCAACATTCGCACGAATAGCAAACTTGAGTGTTTTGGGTGTTTGGGTGACCTCGGCTGGTACACAATTCGGTTTACGCTATGGGCGATGAATTATCAGGCTCCGGTTTCCGTCACTGCTCGGATGTTGAACGCCCATCACCGTGACGATAGTCCGGACGCGGTTCCAATGGAGATCGATTGTTTCCTGGATTTTGGTGGCGGAACAACCGCGACGTTTTACAACAGCTTCATCAATGGCCATCAGCAATGGGCCCACGTCAGCGGTACTGAAGGATTTGTGCACGTTCCTGATTTTGTGTTGCCTTACGAGGGCGATCAAACGAAGTTTTCTTATTGCCAGCCGGCTTTTGATGTCAACGGTTGCGACTTTGTGATGACAGAAAATCGAACCGACGTAGCGATCGATGAAGCAGGAAATAGTGCGGCCAACTCCCCAGAGGCGAATCTGTTTCGGCGGTTTGGCGAGATTGTATTGTCTGGCGAAGTTGATTCGCACTGGCCAAAAATTTCGTTGCTGACCCAGCGAGTCCTGGACGCTTGTCTGGAATCGGCCCAGAACGATGGGCGGCGTGTTGAGTTTGCTAGCTGAATCGCTGAGTCTAAATTAGTTCGGATGGGTGGCACAAATCGCAATGTCCACTTGCTGGCATCTTTTTGGTTTGAAGCGGTAGACTGCTGAAAAACCGACTTGATTGTGCGAATTGGCATGATGCGCGTCCCGAAATGCGGCAAATAAATTTAATTGATGGGTTTGATTTAACCGAGTTCATAGAAGCGGTAATCGTTTCTTGATTTTGGATGGACGAACGGAACCTATCAATTTTATTCGGCAGGCAGGTCCTGCTTATTCCCATCGACGCCGTCGACTGGAATCTAAATGACCTGTTGCCCTGCCCTAGGAGGCAGCTATGAACAGGACAACGTCGTACTTATCGGCCCTCATTCTTCTCGCCGTCGCTTTGCAATCGCAAACATTGCTGGCTTGTCTTGTTCAATCCACCGGCACCCCTGAATTGCCGCAGAACATTGCCGCTGCTCAACAGGCCGATTCGAGCATCGGCAGCACTCCGCCGGGTGCGATCCCTGAGAATGGTTTAAACAACGCCGAGGGAAATAAATCCAGTGAGCCAGTCGGCAAGGGATCTGGCTTGTGGAAATGGACGCCACGAAGTGCTTATCATGATTCGATTGTGGAAGTCTCTACGAGTGGTGGTTCCGGGACCGGCGTCTTGATTTCAGTCAACAAGGACAAGCCGGTCAAGGATGGCTACGAGGGCTACGTTTTGACGGCTTGGCATGTCATTCAAGACGACATTGTAGATGGAAAAGTCAAAGTCACATATCAAAGCAAGCGCCGGTCGAAAGGTTGCCGAGTCGTTGAGCATGACGAAGAGAAAGACGTGGCGATTCTGTGGGTATGGGTTCCCAAAGGAGTGGAGCCAGCTAAACTCGCTACGAAAACTGTCGAACGCGGTGATAAGCTTGAGCTCGTCGGTTTGGGCGGCGGGACTGATCTGAGTTGCTGCGTTCGTGCGTTCGAAGCGGTCGCGTCACCTCCCTCGAGCTTCGAAAAAATCTTCGCCGACGTGCCCTTGTTGCCAGGCGATTCTGGCGGACCCGTGTTCAATGCCGACCATGAAGTCGTCGGGATTATTTCTGGCGGTTGGTTCTGGTGGGACAGTGGTCTGAAGACAGCCAATGGAAGCTACATCCGCACGACTTGGCCTGCGCGAGCGAGTAATATCGGACCGATTCAGTCGATGATGGAGAAACTTGGGCCGCACGAACGTGTCGCGGAAGTTCCCGGCAATATCAAATAGTGCTGGGCTTAGTCGGGACGCTTTTGAAGTCGGAGCGTTGTTGAAATTCTCAATCTTCTGGGGTAATCGCCTTGTTTCCTGCGTTCTAGATTGAGTAAACTTCAGTAAGAAGTGCGTCTGGCGATTTAGCCGGGGCTGCCTAACGATTCTAACTGAGGTGAAAGTGACGCGATGATGACTCCAATGCAAAAAGTCGATGTTTTGCGAGCTGCGTGCTGCGTGGCAGGGATCGATGGCGAACCCAGCGAATCTGAACGAGCCGTAATCAACAAACTGGCCGCCGAGGTCGGGGTTGGCAGAGCGTCACTTGAGGCGATGATCGCTCGAGGTGCAACGGACTCGAAATTCTGCGAGGAACAGTTCTGCGTCCTCAAGGCCGATCCGAAGCAATCGATGGCTGCGTTGTTAGAAGTCGCGATGGCTGACGGCGTGATTTCTGAGGACGAAACGCAAGTCTTGAAATCATTGGCGGATCAACTCGCCATCGCAGAGGAAGTCTTCGAGGGCTTGATTCAAAGTGTTGGTCAAATGCTCGACAAAAACTAGGCCATTGATTTTTTCTGATCGAAACGTTGGTCTACAGGTTAACGAGGATGGGACGGTCTCGCCCCTCCCTCGGCGATGCGGGAACTTGTCGATGTTCTTTAGGTCAATTGCTTGTTAAAGTCTTTTCGCAGATTTTAGTGGGTTGTTTTGGTGCGAGCTTGGCTTCTCGCAGGAGAAGGGAATTCTTTGCTCTCTCCTCCCCGTAGATTTGGACGGGATCGGTGGGTGGTAAGCAGCAAGCAATTCCTCATTCTCGACTCGGCTTCTTGAGGATCACCATCCTGCACGATTCGACTGAATGTGTCGTGGTTTTCCGAATCTGTATTTCCCCTCATCCCCAGCCCTTCTCGCCACAAATTCGAAGTAAATTACGATCGAAGGCGGGCCATTCACGAGGGCTCTGCCTCGCTGACGCATTCGGGCTATGATTACCCCGGCTTATCCGGTCATTAAATCAACAGGCCCGTTAGCAAGGCAGAGCCCTCGCTGTGGCGTTGCCTCGCTGGGTTGGTCGTCTTCGTTTACGCAGAGGGCCACCAATTCATAAGGAGTTCCCAAGAGCCAAGATCACGTGATTCTCAATGGTTGTCTTCAATCGCCTCTAAATTGGGGAAAATCTTGTCAAAAAGGCAGGCACGATTGATTGTGTTTCGGCAACGAAATCACTTTTTTAGTTTCAGTTTGGCCGAAACATAAACAGAAGCTATTGCGGCCTACCTAAACTGAGATTCATCATTGATCAAGCGTCTTGCATCGCCCTCCCTAACGCGAGCAATTTTGTGATGGTATTCCAGTTGCGATTGGTAGCTTGTACGCCGAATTGTTTTTCCATCAGTGAGATAGTGAGTTTTGATTTGATTGAGCCATTGGGATAATGCAGGTAGGCGACGTCGGTGAGGATTTTAAGCCGGTCAGGCGAAAAGTCCCTGGCTTGTAACGAATCACGAGATTTCTTGTCGGGAGGGTCTGAGAGAATTGTGGCGGCCACGGTTTTGAGATCACAATCGTGGAATGGATTGTGTTCAAATAGCGATTCGATAAACGCCAACGAGCGAACCAGAACTGGGACATTGAAGCCAAAATGCGTTAGAATGCAGTTGGCGATCAGTGATTCAAGCGCGGCTTCTTTTTTTCGCGATTGAAAGATCAAGTTGCCTGATTGGATATAGGTGGTCACACCCTCGAGCCCATCGTCGGAGAGATGTTGCTTGAGCGATGCCATCTTGATTTTCTTGTGCCCACCCACGTTGATGCCGCGGAGGAGCCCGATATAGATCGTCATGAATCTCTCCGAGACGTGGAATTAGGGGCGATTAGTTAATGTCCAGGAATCGCATGAATCGAGCTAGGGTCGGTTTGGAATAGAGGGCGTTCATAGGTGGCGATGAGTCAAGCTGGAGGCGTGGTGGCCAATCTTTCTTGGATGATTTTTAGATGGTGCGTAATGTGCCCGGCCATGATGTAGGCAGCTGCGCGGACAGACATCGACTTGCCGTCCCCAGCGCCTTGGCGAAGCCAGCTTTCTGGTGTCTGGCGTTTGAACATGGCAACATTGCCTCTTCGGAGGTACTCGAGTTCGTCGATCAAGTCGGGTAAATCAACCCGGGTATAGTCGGTGTTGTTGACGAAGGCGTCTTGATCGAATCCTGGCAACGCCGTGCCGTCGGCGGCTGCGAATCGACAGGCTCGGTATCCGAAAATTCGCTCCGTATCGACACAGTGGCCGATTACTTGTTTGATTGTCCAAGTGTATGGAGGATGAAGGACGCTGGCGGATTCGGCGTCGAGTTCGTCAAGCTCAGCGCGAATGGTAGAAACTTGAGACTCCAGGATCTCAATGATATTGCCTTCGCCGACCAAGGAGATGTAGGCCTCGAAATAATCGAGATATTCTTGGGGCGAGGGTCGGTCGGGAGCAAATATAGTGTTCATTGGTTTGAGTCCTGTTATTGATTGCCGATAAAAAATGAGTGAAGGAGTGGGACCCCGAATTTGATTCGTCAATCTGCGAGTTGAAAACACCGCAATAGTTTAATGGATGTGAATTGCCGGCACGACCGCGGGCTTGGTGATGATCGTCTAAAATGCGTGGATTGAGTTCCGGTAGCAAGATTGGGCACTCAATTGGTTGGACAGTCAACAGTTTGCGATGCTAATCGAACGCGGGAAATCCAATCCGTGGCTACTCGATCGAAATCTTGTGAACTGCTTTGGCCACCTTTCGCTTGGCGATCGGATTGAAATAATGGTAGTTTGATAGTTTGCCGCATTTAGCGACGTTTAAATTTGGATATATTAGGCGGCCTTAATGTTACCCACCACTGAAAATGGATTGATGCTGATGATTAAATATTTTATGGCTGGTTGCTTTTTGCTGCTGAGCTTATCGACTGCCTGGGCGCAGGACGACGGTGCGTTGGACACGGCTGCGTTCGACAAAGACGTTCGAATTCAAGACGACTTGTTCATGCATGTGAATGGTTCTTGGTTGAAGTTCACCGAGATTCCTGCGGACAAATCCAATTACGGTTCGTTTGGAAAACTGGCTGACGATTCCCAATTGCGGATTCGCAAGATCATCGAAGAGAGCGGTAAGACGACTCATGAACCTGGAACGAACGCGGCCAAGATCGCGGATTTTTACCAGAGTTTTATGGACGAAAAAACTATCAACGCTCGAGGGAGTCAGCCGCTGGAAAGCGAGTTGAACAAGATTCGTGGGTTGAAAAATAAAGACAGTGTCTGGGAGCACTTTGGTTACTTGAACAAGACTGGAGTTGGAAGTCCGGTTGGGTTTTTCGTCTCACAGGATGCTGGCGATGCGACCAAGTACATTTGTCAATTGATTCAAAGCGGGACAACATTGCCCGATCGTGATTACTACCTCAAAGACGACGAGGCGTCGGCAAATGTCCGTGCTGCTCTTTCGACCTATATTGTTGCGTTGTTTGATTTGGCTGGGATTGAAGATAGCGAAACTGCGGCTCAAGAGATCGTTGAACTGGAAACCAAATTGGCGACCATTTCTTGGGAGCGAGTCAAGCTTCGTGACGCTCAGAAACGCTACAACAAAATGGACTTTGCGGGATTGCAAGCGTTGACCCAGGGCAAGCTCGAATGGGCCGCCTTGTTTGCGGCCGCTGAGGTGGCTAAACCTCCTGCAGAAGTCAACGTGAATACGCCGAGCTTTTTTGAAAGCCTGACCGGTATTGTCGACGAGACTTCGATGGAGACGTGGAAACGTTATATGCAGTTTCGCGTCCTCGACACGTATGCTCCGTTTATGTCGACGCCGTTTGTCGATGCGAACTTTGAGTTGTACAGCAAAAACATTGCTGGAATTCCTGTTCAGCAACCCCGTTGGAAGCGGGCTGTGAACGCGATTGCAGGGGCCGGTGCCGGCGATTTTGGGGCACTCGGAGAAGCGGTTGGCGAATTGTATGTGCAGCGGCATTTTAAACCGGAAGCGAAAGCTCGGATGGAAACGTTGGTCGATAACTTGCTTAAGGCATTTGGACAAAGCATCGATGACTTGGTCTGGATGACGGATGAAACCAAGGTTCGGGCCAAAGAAAAGCTTTCCAAAATTGGTACTAAAATCGGTTACCCGAACGTCTGGCGAGATTACTCCAAATTGGTCGTCAAGCCCGAGGATTTGCTGGGCAACGTGATGCGGTCCAATGTCGTGGAGTACAATCGTAATATTGCTCATCTGGGCCAGCCGATTGATCGCGAAGAATGGGGCATGACGCCCCAGACGGTCAACGCATATTACAATCCCACCAAGAATGAAATTGTTTTTCCTGCGGCGATTCTTCAGGCTCCGTTCTTTAGTATGAATGCACCTGATCCGTTGAACTACGGTGGCATTGGTGCGGTGATTGGGCATGAGATCAGTCACGCGTTTGATGATCAGGGAAGCCGATACGACGGCGATGGAAACTTGAAGAACTGGTGGTCCAAGGACGATGAAGTGGCGTTTGCCAAGCTGACGAAGCAGCTGATTGCTCAGTATGCCCAGTACGAACCGCTAGATGGCAAAGCCGTGAATGGGCAATTGACATTGGGCGAGAACATCGCAGACCTGTCAGGTTTGACGATTGCTCACAAAGCGTTGACGATCGCTCAGGCAGGTCAGCCCGATGTCAAAGTCGCCGGTTGGAATTCCGATCAGTTGTTCTTTGTCGGCTGGAGCCGTGTCTGGCAGCGAAAATACCGCGAGAAAGAAATGGTCAAGCGACTGTTGACCGATTCCCATTCGCCTTCGCAATACCGCGCCAACGGTCCGGTCATGAACATCGACGCGTTTTATCAGGCGTTTAACTTGAAGCCCGGTGACGGTTTGTTCAAGGCAGAGGATGAGCGAATCAAGATCTGGTAACAAGCATGTCGCAAATTTAATTTGCGATCACGATAAATTGAACTCGCTCGAAAAGACAATTGTCGGTTCGAGCGAGTTTTTTTCGTGGGATGTTAAGTGTTTTCCGTTTGGCTTGAGCTAGCGTCAAATTCGTGATAGTCGTGCCGGGGGCATCAAATCATTGATCACACGCGACCAAAACGAGAATCCGTAGGCGATAGGCGGACGTGAATTCGTTTAGGATTGGCGGATCCAGTGAACCCCAGATATTGAACGGACGCGTGTTGCTTGACCACCATTTGGTGAAATGTAAGGGAACTGAATCCCCTTCGTTTGGTGAGCGAGCTTTCAATTCGGCGGGGAACGAATCAAAGTATTGGGATCCTTGATAGTCGCGACAGCCTTGGTCGTTGCTAGGTTCGTTTGACAATTTAGAAGCCCCCACAAGAAAGTGCGACCATGTTGAATCGATACGCGGCCCGAGTCCTGGCGTTGTTCATTGTTGGCTTGGCGACATCAAATCCAGTCTCGGCGGATTGGTTTATCAGTTTCAACAATACAGATTTTGGGATTACCGAGACCTTCAACGAAGTCAATGACTTTCGATTTGACGTGAGGCTGGCGGGTGATCCGACGGTGGCGTGTTTTCGAACCCAATGATTTTGGACGTCGACTACCGGGTGTTCGGCAAATTGCCTCAAACGACTCCTTCTGGGTTCGGCGCATTTTTATTGCTTCGCGAACATTTTGATGGGACCGAGTTCTACGCCCAGGGCAGTTCGATGAACTTCGAGATCGGAGCCGGCACGGATTTTTCTGACGGCGTTCAGTTTTCGGAACTCATGGGAGACGTCGTAATGGATTTTCGAGAAGTCGGCACGGGGCGCTATCATCCGCCGATTATCAACTTGAATGCGGATGGAACTGGGCGGATCCAAAATTCAAACAACATGGGTGGGATCAATCCTAGCACCAACTTGGAAGTCGACGTGACGTACGGTGAAGAATACATTTGGGATCTATCGTTCGATCCCGCCGCATTCACGTTTGCTGCAGTTCCCGAACCGTCTTCTTTGTTGACTTTAGGGATGGGTGCGGGCTGGATGGCGCTACGTCGTCGACGTCGTTGATTCACGATTCTGTGGTGGACGGGGCTGCTGTATTTAAGTGAGAGGGGCTTTCGGAATGTCATTTTGCCAAGCCAAAACGAGTATGAGTAAATAACTCAACGCGCCCAATTTGCGTGTGAAAGTTTTTTTTGAGGCTCGCCGGCCCAAGTTGTTGTTCTCGCTGACACATCGGGTTGCCATTTTGTAGGGTTACCATCCTGTCTCAACCGCGTGGTTCGCTGTGGTGGTGGTGGTTGTGGTGGTTGTCATGACTGGAGTGAAGGATCTCTGAGGTTGATTTGGTTGAAAATAGGGTTTCCCTAGCCACGGGGTCGGTTGATGACCTAAGTTTCTAATGGTGGTGATCTTAGGGAGAAAAAGATGGCAACGGAGAATCTAAATTTACGAGCACTCTCATTCTGGGAGCGCAAAGAGTACGAAGAGTTGAAATCGCAGCAGGCAATTGAGCTTCGGCGAAAAAAAGACCGCGCGGTGATCGTGGGCTACTTTGTGATTTCAATCCTAGCGACGCTGCTGATCAGTGGTGCCCTGAAATTTTGACGTTTGAGCGTTTTGCGTGATGCCAAACGTCGCCTGATTTTAGGCGAAACGGCGTTTCCTTAGTTTGCGTTCAATGACCCTGATTCGACGGTTACTACTCAAGTCACGGGTTCGACGGGTTAGGTCGAGGTCTGTTTTCGAGTAAAGTATTTGGATCTTTGGGCGGCAGAAAAGTCGGCTCGAGCGAATTTCAGTCGAATTGAAAATGGACAGAATCATCAACGCCGCTTTATTGAAACCGTTTTTAGAGTTTCCGTTCATGCAGTCGCAGATTGATTGCGTGCTTTCGAGTTTACCCGCCGAGATCCAGGCAGACTTGTTCGACGATCCGACGTTCCGGATCATGTTGGACGATTGCGAGCCTGGCAAAGGTCGTACGGTCGTAATGGCTCAATTGGGGCCGAGCGGGGCAAGTCGATGTGTGGTCTTGAAGCCACGGCTGGAGTCGCGCTCCGCTGAATTCACAAGATACATCATTGCCCATGAGTTAGCACATGCTTATCTGCACAATGGTGGGTGGGGCGAGATCACCGATCGCGAAGACGCAGCAGATGCGTTGGCGGCAAGTTGGGGATTTCCCAAAGTCGCCTACGAATGAGCGGCTTGATAAAACCGAACATTGGCGAATCCGACGCCTGGTGTCGAGCTGATTCGGTTTTGAGTCGAGGCAAAAAAACAGCCGTCCAGCGAAGAGGCTGGCCGGCTGAAATAGGTGCGGTTTGGTTGCAAGTGAGGTGGACGTCTAAGAGCGGCCAATCGAATGGACTTCGAAGCCCAGTTTCGAGAGTCGGTTTTGGTCCAGCAGGTTTCTGCCATCAAACAGGAATGCCGGTTTCATCATCGATTGGTAAATCGACTCGAAATCGAGATCTTTGAACTCGTCCCATTCGGTCAAGACCGCAACCGCATGGGCTTGGTGGGCGGCTTCTTCGGCAGATTCGACCACGGTAATGTTGTTGTTGATCAAATCGGCCGTGGCTTGGCTCAGTTCGCCATCGTCGTTGGACATTAAATTGGAAAGGTCGCTTTGGATTTGTTCCTTCGAGACTTGAGGATCGTAGATCGTTAAACGGGCTCGTTCTTGAAGCAGGTCGCGGCAGACGTAGATTGCCGGTGATTCACGGGTATCGTTGGTGTCTTTTTTGAATGCGAATCCCCAAACGGCAATTTTTTTGTCGGAGATCGTATTGAACATGCTTTTGACGATCCGGGTGGTGAAGCGACGTTTTTGAAAGTCGTTCATCACGATGACTTGTCGCCAGTATTCCGCGACTTCGGGGAGTCCGAAGTGTTCGCAGAGGTAGACTAGATTCAGGATGTCTTTCTGGAAGCAAGATCCGCCGAATCCGACGGATGATTTAAGGAAATGGGGGCCAATTCGTCGGTCAGTCCCGATCGCCAGAGCGACTTCATTGATGTCTGCCTCGGTGGCTTCGCAAAGTGCTGACATGGCATTGATGGAGGAAACACGTTGGGCCAGGAATGCGTTAGCGGTGAGTTTTGAGAGTTCGCTGCTCCAAAGGTTAGTCGTGATGATTTTTTCGCGGGGGACCCAAGTCGCATAGACGTCAGCGAGTTTTTGAATGGCTTGTTGCGAGTCGCCACCGATCAGGACGCGGTCAGGGCATTGCAGGTCCTCGATCGCAGTTCCTTCGGCGAGGAATTCCGGATTGCTAAGGACGTCAAAGGTCGCTCCTGTTTTCGCTGAGGTTTCTAGGATTCGTTTGACGGCTTCGGCCGTTCTAACTGGCAACGTTGACTTTTCAACGATGACTTTGTGCCCCTCGGACGATTCCGCGATCGTACGTGCGCACTTCTCGACAAATTCAAGGTTAGCGGCCCGGCCGTTTCCGATTCCAAAGGTTTTCGTAGGCGTGTTGACGGAAATGAAAACCATATCGGCTTCGCGAATGGCACCAGAGACGTCGGTCGAGAACTTAAGGTTTCTGCCTCGGGCACCGGCAACGATCTCGTAGAGACCTGGTTCGTAAATCGGTAGTTCGTCGGAATTCCAAGCTTGTATTCGTTTTTCGTTGATGTCGACGACATGGACTTGGATACCAGGGCAACGATGGGCGATCATGGCCATGGTCGGCCCGCCAACGTAGCCAGCTCCGATGCAGCAAATATGCTTAACGTCTTGGATTCCAGTGGTGTTTGTTGAATTAGGCATATGGATTAACTACTTCAATGGATTGGATGAGTTGATAGAAGCTAGATGCCGTGGGTGTCGAAGCGAACGGTTGGGTTCAAACTCAACGGGGACGAATTTCAGCTCGTGTTGCTTCATTCCAGCTTGCCGGTTAGCGCATCTGCCGCTTCACCAAAAAGTATGGCAGTTGGCTGAACCTTATTGATGGATCATCGAAAGAAGGCCGTAGATTGGCCAACGCTGGAACCCAACGGCCTAATTATGACGATGCTATGGGTCTTGGGGAGGTCTTTATGGTGGTTTTAATCGGGCAGCCAAGTCGGATTCTCATTGGAAAGGTCTTGGGAGTCGAAGAAAGGACGGGTTCCAACGCTTCCAACCCGTCATTCACTCAGCAGACGGGGCATTTCGATAGAGCCGATTCCTCGACCGTGAACAGGTTGGAGGCCAGCCCCATCCAAGCGGTTGCTCCAAACCGAGGCGAATTGAGTTAAGAGTTTTGGGAACGCCACGCATCCAAGCCGAGTCGTCATGGTTAAAAGCACATTTTGCTTCGTCCGATATTTGGGCTCGTCGACTCGCCAAAAAGAACGATCAAATCTGCAAACAGTATTGGCACATGGAGCAAAGATTGCTTTCGAACTGGTTCGGACGTGAATCATCTACGTCAAAATAACTCAAGCGCACAGACTACTCATCACGTTGACGAAATTGGATCTGAATCCAAAGCACGGATGATTCGCCATTCAATTGCCGAGGAGAGTGGCGTCGTCGGCAAGATCTCAATAGTCTGAAAGCCCCACTTACGCAGATCGCATGTTCTTGGTTCTCGTTTGGTGCGGCAAAACCAGCGTCGAACGACAATGGTTCACGAGCCAAACAAAAATTCAGAAAAACCGCTCGAGAGGTATTGAGGGAACTCCAAAGATCCATATACTTTGCAAATCGCTCGTGAGGCGAACTGAAGTTTTTGAAGCGTGGCACAGTTGGTCGGAAAGATGACTCCCCACAATTCGTAGGCTTCTTATAAAAGTTGTTGTAGGAGCGGTTGGCAAACGTCGATTAGTTCTTAGAATCAACTCTCAGTGAGTTTAGAAAGAAGCCAAGAGTCGAGTGTGTGACTTCGGTCATTCAGCAATCCGGCTCATTTGATTTTGGCCTTTCTTTCGAAAGTGAGTTTAGTTGTTGTTGACATTGGTCGAAAACAACTTAGAATTCGCTCTTCGAGAAGCGAAGCACGGAAGTAGCCATGGGTGGCTAGGATGACTTTCGAGTCATGATTGAGACTGCCCGCTAGTTTGGCCTTTCTTTTAAGTCTTGATTTGTTTGTGGTTGACAGCTGTCGGCTGAGCGGAAAAATCGGGCTTCCCAGTTATTTAAGTTGGTATCGGTTTGCGTTGACTTTG
>JBLINZ010000120.1:0-14190 GCA_047639375.1 Mariniblastus sp.
GTCTTCTTCTTGCATTTCCAAATAGATCCCCTCGCAGTTCGAGACGTCGGCTAATTCTACCAGCAAATGTCGGGCTGATGGCCGCAGCAAAAAAATGACGTTTGTAAATGTCTTGTGCAAGTCGACCCTTTGGGGCGGTGCGGTCGAATTCGGGGATGACGCTTTTGAAACCAAGAGAAATTTCTTGATGTAGCTGTTCATGAGGTTGAGTTGTCGAATCGCGACTTCGTAGTTATCTGATGTTGCAATCGGGTCAAACTCCTTTGCCATCAATTGGATTGCCATCTGGCAGCCGGTGGCGGAGTTGCGTAGATGATGGGCCACGCCACTGCCGAATTGGACCATCGTTCGGAGACGTTCGTTCTGGCGCAGGCGAAGGTCGTGGTCTTGTAGTTTCGCCGCCATTTCATTGACGGCTTGTCCCAAGTCCTGGATCTCGTCGTTTTTTTCTGGTGGCGGAATCTGAGTCATGTCGCCCTCAGCGATCTTGAGGACTTGATGCCGGAGCCGAGTCAAGGGTCGGGTGACTTGGCTGGCGAAAGCCAAGCTGAGCAGCAACGCGATCGTTAAGATGACCAGTGCAATCAGCAACGGCATGCGACTGGCCTGTTTCCAAATCGCAAATTCGCTCGGGCGGTCCACGAATACATGGACGTAGCCTGGCGGAGTGAGCCGGTTTTGTTGTTGAATGGTTTTGATTCTGGTGTGGTAATACGACTTTCCGTTGACAACGATCGGTTGGGGAGAAGCTGCTTGACGGTTGACGTCTGCTGATGCGGAAACGGAAGGGGGGTGGGCCGGAGCGTTGGGCGTCGATGCGAGCGTCGATCCAGCTTGATCGACTAGCAAAAATTCAGCTCCCGACAAAGAACTCATGTCACCCAACACATTGGCTGTCAGAGGGAAACGCGAGTGGTTCAAAAGGCTGCCGATCCGCTCGATGCGTTCTGATTCTCGAACCCCGTTGGCAGAAATGACCGAACGTATGTTGGCGAACGTTAAGACGCCAATCGTCACGAGTAGTAACAACAGCATCCGGGTCAAGATTTGGTTTTTGAGAGGCCAGCGCACAGGGGGCTTTCGGTCGTTGAATGGTTCCCGATTCGACTACGGGTTGATGAAACATAGGGAAACGGTTGGAATGTGGAAACGTCTCGATGTTTTAAGGATTTAGTTTTAAAGCAATTTGAGCTGGAAGCGTATTCGCGTGAATATTTGTCGGTCTGATCAACAACTTGTTGATTCGATCGACAGGGCGTCAGGCGGCTATTGATTTTAAGGTTGCCTCTGACGATAGTTTTAGCAATAAGCGTTGTGGAACGAGACTTGCTGAGCCCGGTTGGGCGTTCGCTCGATTCGTTTTAATCTCGACCTTAAAGATAAACCTGAACTATTCAATTATGCACGGCACGTTTCACAAAGTGAATGAGTCTCACCAGCAATCACGTTCCCTGGGCTCGTTTCGGAGGCTCGCCAACCCCGGGTTCACGCTTGTCGAACTATTGGTCGTCATCGCGATTGTCGGGATTCTGATAGGAATGTTGCTGCCGGCGGTACAAGCGGTTAGAGAAGCGGCTCGTCGAACGGCGTGCATGAACAACGTGCGGCAAATGGTGTTGGCAACTCATGGATATGAGGCGGCGTTTCGCAAGTTCCCGCCAAGTTTTGAAATCCGGCCTGGCACGATTTTGGCTGGCAACAATGGATCTTGGTCGATCCAGGGTCGCCTGTTGCCGTTTATTGAACAGGCCAACGCCTACCGGATCGTGGACTTGGATGTGGCTTGGGATGCCCAGATTGAAACGGAAGTTCCAACGCTTCGGATTTCGCTTTTTCAATGTCCAAGTGAAATTAACGATACGGTTCGAATCGATACTTCGACTGGGCTTCCCAAAGTTTATCCGCATAACTACGGATTCAACTTCGGTTCGTGGCTGGCCTATGACCCGATTGGAGCGAGGCCAGGTGACGGGCCGTTCTACGTAAATAGCCGAACGAAGTTTGGCTCGATTCAAGACGGCTCGAGTAACACGCTATGTTGTGCGGAAGTTAAAGGGTTCACGTCTTATGTTCGCAATACGCCTGATCCGGGCGAAGTTCCCCCCACAGACCCAAACGCATTCAACGGATATACCGGTCAGCTTAAATTGGGTTCGAACCTCCACCAGAATACTGGGCACACTGAGTGGTGTGATGGACGCGTGCACCACTCTGGATTCACGACGGTGTTCGCTCCCAATACTGTGGTGCCGTACGATCATGAAGGAGTCACTTACGATATCGATTTCAACTCGGTCCAAGAAGGCAAGAAAAGCGACCAACGCTCCTACGCTGCGATCACGGCTCGGAGCTATCACGGGGGCGGGAAGGTCAGCGTCGGGTTGATGGACGGCTCGACGCGGTCGGTTTCATCCAATATCGATCTGTCGATTTGGCGAGCCTTGGGGACGATCGCGGGCGGAGAGATTGTTGGTTCAGCTTTTTGAGGTTGGCGGGAATGTTGTTGTTTTCTGGTTGCCCGACGAAGCGCGGGCTTGTGGATTTAATGTTGGTTTTGGCAATCGCTCAAGGAATGAAATCCTTGTTTAGATTTTTTGGTTTGATGAGAAAGCGGCACCAGATTGTCGAATTCGATGGTAGCTTTTTCGTATTGAGATCTGTCGTAAACAGGTGTTTTATTTTCCAACTGCCCCAGAACGAGCGGGTGCTTGTAACGCATGTCGTCAAGACTTTCGGGGTTTTAGGCTGCCGAAACTCTTGACGAGTTTCGCTGCCACGGCTTGTCTCTCGGATTGTCTACCAAAAGCCTGTTAGGCTGGAACCTCGGTTCGCTCAGTTTTCGCAAGCCTACCCAGCGGCTAATTGTGAAATGGCGTATCGCGTCGGATGTTAAATTACCGGGCGGTAAAGCGAGGATCCAAGCACGGCCTCGCGTCTAGGTTGGGGCCAATTTCCTGATTCGCGCGATCAGGGAGAATAAAATGTCAGCTTCGAAGCCTGTTTCGAATTTTTTCATGGTCAAAGGCCGGTTTGTGCCGCCCCTTTTTCGTCTCTTCGACAATTGCATCAATTTTCTAGCCTGCGTCTAATAAACCTAGTAACGTGACGTCAAGTCTCATGTGCGAACTGATTCGCCGGCCTAGAGAGCTTTCGGATTAGTCGTGATGGGATGGGGCAGTCCAACTGATGTTGAGATTGCGTTGCTTGATATGCTTATAAAAATGACAGTCTGGATTCCTTTCCACTGGTGAATCAACAACGTTGGTTGCCATTTCATGAAGTTGCTTAGTTTTTCGGTTTTCTGCGTTCGTATTGAGAAAGCAAATGATCATGATCAATAAGTCGTTGGCGTCTTTTATCTGTTGGTTTTGTTGCTGCGGATTGCTCAATGGTGCGACGCTGTTATCGCTCAACGGATTGGATGATCTTGAGTGGGGCGAATCCAGTCGTGGATTACGAATTCGAGTCGTCTCAGTAACGCCTGAAACTGACGAACAACAGCCGTCGATTGCGAATGCAAAACCTTGCGGAGAGTTTCAGCTCGCGAATGACGTCACGTTCTTGGTCGAAATCAAGAACGATTCTGCACAAGAGATTAAACTTCAAGGCGTC
Organism: Mariniblastus sp.; assembly: GCA_047639375.1. Lineage (GTDB taxonomy): Bacteria > Planctomycetota > Planctomycetia > Pirellulales > Pirellulaceae > Mariniblastus. Next base: position 3,613 of record JBLINZ010000120.1, read on the forward strand.
AGATTCGGCGAAGGCGTTTCTAAACCATGGCCCGGGAAGAGCAAGCAAGCAACGTTTGGCCCGCTCTTGTTTGAGATTCGAGTCTTTGATGCCCTCGGCGGTGCCGTCACGCCTCCGTCCTCTGAAGTCGACGACTCGGTTCAGTTTCTTCAAGCCAGTGGCGGTTCGGTGGAATCGCTGAAACCCAATGATACCGTCACGATGTTGGTCAAACCCATCGCTTGGGATATCTCATGGGCCAGCTCACTCGCTGCTGGTGAGTATTCCGCTGAACTGGTTTACCATGGAACCACTCCGGCCGTGCAGGCGGAGCTCCGCAAGCATTGGCCCGACAAGCCGTTGTCAAACGTCTGGAATGGCGAAGCGGTCTCGCCGAAAATCGTGTTCAAGGTTCAACACGCTTATCGAGATCAAAGGCCCGCGTTGGCGTGGGGGCAACCCAAGAATGGACTACGCGTGGCGGCGGAGTATCGGTTGTCGGATACCCGCGCCGAGAATTCAGCGGAATTCGTTGATCGAGTTTTCCCAATCGGTTCGCAAGTCAACGTAAGGTATCACATTCAAAATACCACGAACAAACCGATTGAATTTAAGTCGGAATTGTGGCGTCAAGACGATCGAATTTTGAGGCTGTTAGAAGACAGCGAAGAGGAAATTCGCCACCCTTGGTATTCAGGGATCGCTCGTCACAAATCGTGGACGCTTCAGCCGAAACAGATTATCAATGTGGACGCGATTCCATTGTCGTTTCCCCCGGATAGCCCCGATCCAACGTTTCGATCCTTCGGGGCAGAGATTGAAACAGGCGTCGGCGAATACCGCATCAAGCATGACTTGAAAAACGGACTCGAGACGGGCGTTTCGACGCTCACCCTCCGCTCGAGAAGGGACTCGGACCAGCCGCGGGTCTTTGCCGCGGATTTAGTATTCACGACGCCGCCCCCAGCCCCTCCCAGGAATGGGTTCGTCAAAGTGACCACGCAGTCGGGGGGCAAATTGTTATTTGAGGGCGAGGTCAAGGCCGGTGTGTTGAAACTGCCCAAATGGACTGGCGAAAATTTGTCCGTCTACGTCCGGTTTCCTGGCTTTCAAGAGAACACTTATTTTGATGTTGCGCCAGTCAAAGATAGTGAGTTGTCGATCGAGTTGTTGACAGCTGACCCGATCAAGTTTCGCTTGATTGATGACCGAGGGCAGCCCATTGCTGGGGCCAAGATTCGCCACTTCGTGCGGACCCGTTCGGAATCCGAAAGCTATCCGTTCCCGGTCACTGGCACGCAGGGAGTCGTCTTGGCTGAGTCCAATGAGCATGGCCACGTCGTGCTTGATTCGGTCCAGTCGGGCTACCTCTATACGTTTTTCGTTCAGCCGAAACGGCATGCGGCACGGTTCGTCTCGGCGATTGAAGCTGGTGAGAATCTGGCTGAGCTGGAGTTGGTTATGCCCTTTGAAGTCTCTGGCGTGATTCAGGGTACGCCGGAGCAGCTCAAGCGATTTTCTGCGGAGTGGGATCAAGCTGTCGCGATATTACTAAAAGACGGAACGTCAAATTTTGAATATGCGAATTCCAAAAAACTGGCTGTGCAACGCGATGGCGACCAGCTTACATTTCGCTTGTCAAACCTTCGTCCAGGGAAACTCAGGATCATCGCGAATGTGCAGCAACGAAAACGAGTCAATCACGAATATGCAAAACGCACGGTGGGTGACGATGACCAGTTGTTCACGTTTGAACTCATGGGGCCCCGAAATGATTTGATTCTTCAGGTTGACCCAAAGTGAGGGGCAAAGTGAGGGGACAGTCAGCAAGACTAGCTGCCCGACGAGACTGTGGTTTTTTGGTAGCCCGACGCATCAGCGAGTTGAGCATGAGGATCTGCGATCGCAATCGCCGATAGGCTCGCGCAGACGATCTGCGTTTGTCTAGGCCCATCTGCGGTTCCTTCATACACCGTGTGGCCCGTGAAAGGTTCCCCAGGCACATAGCCTCCTCCACGGCGAAACAATTTTTGGGCGGATTCTTGCAGGCTAATATCAGCAGTTTTTTCAGAATGTCGCTCCAACACAGCGAAACAGTGCAACTTAAAAACGGACGCGTCAGGTTTTTATTGTTGCCTTCGGCGCGGTTTGTTTGGAAAGTCACAGCGTCGACGAGCTGTGACGTTTTTGGTAACCCGACGCATGAGGGTTTGTTGACTCAATGTCGGTTTTGGCGGGAGCTAAGGAAACTCGGCGCGTCAGCGATGAAGAGCCCTCGTTGGATACTCGCTCTCAATAGATTAAGATCGGATTCGACAGCAGATTCCTGATTGCCTGCCGATCCGCTTCTCTAGCCCGCAAATTCGCCCAATGATTCTCCATGTCGACATGGATGCGTTTTACGCTTCGGTTGAATTGCGCGATGATCCGTCACTGCGTGGGAAACCGGTGGTCGTCGGTGGCTCACCTACCGGCCGGGGTGTGATCGCGGCAGCCAGCTATGAAGCTCGAAAATTCGGCGTGCATTCTGCGATGCCAGCCTCCCAAGCTCTCCGGATTTGCCCACGGGCCATTTTCATCAAGCCGAGGATGCAGCATTACGCGGCGATTTCCAAGCAATTACGCGAGATTTTTTTTCGCTATACGTCGTTGGTAGAGCCGCTGTCGTTGGATGAAGCATTTTTGGATGTGACTGGATGCAAGAAACTGTTTGGCGAAGGGCCCACCATTGGGCGAGCGATCAAGGACGTGATCAAGAACGAGCTGGGCTTGGTTGCGTCGGTCGGCGTGGCTCCTAACAAGTACATTGCTAAAGTCGCCAGTGACTTGGAAAAACCTGACGGGTTCGTGGTGGTTTCCGAGGAAGAAGTCCAGGGCTTTCTTGATCCGTTAGAGATTACTAGGGTCTGGGGGGTCGGCCCCCAAACCGAAAAAAAGTTTGCTTCGTTTGGTGTGAAAACGATCGGCCAATTGAAGCGGCTACCTCGAGATACGCTGGACCGAGCTTTTGGGCTCAACAGTGAGCACTTCTGGCGATTGGCTCGTGGGCTGGACACTCGGCTCGTAGTTCCTGATCGGATTGCTAAAACGGTTTCCCACGAAACCACTTTTACAGTTGATCTTGATAGTGACGACGCCCTGGAAGCCTGGCTGCAGGAGTTAACGGATCAAGTCGGTCGGCGTCTACGAAGGCACGGTTTGTCCGGTAAAACGGTTCATATCAAAGTCCGGTTTGCCGGATTCCATACCTTGACGAGGGCCAGAACGTTGTCCGCCGCCAGCCATTCGACTCAGGCGTTGTGGGATGTCGCTAGGGCGTTGCTGCGGAAAGTTCGTGTTGAGGATCGGCGCGGGGTTCGGCTCTTAGGCATCGGAGTCAGTAATTTGACGAATGAAACAAAGCGTCAACAAAATTTGTTTGACCAGGAAACAGAAGTTAAATCAAATCGGATGGACGAGACCGCGGATTCGATTCGCGATCGATTTGGAGCGGCGGCGGTCAAGCGTGCCAGTAGTATTGCTCATCAAGTCAGGCATCGCTCGGATCCGAGGGTTGACGAGTAAAATATTGAATTTACGCAGATAGTTGATTGAAGTGGGAGTTAGCTGGCAATTCATAAGAATGTTGGCGACGCGATTGAGTGGCAAGCGTACAGCAATGCTAAAGACAAAGGTTGAATCGAATGGTATTCGGATTCCGTGTTCGGCCTGACCGTCGTTTTATTGGCCATCCAGCGCGGCCATCGATCCGCATGACGCGTTCAACTCAGCGCTCGCTTCGTTTATCGCGTCGTTGTCGATTGATTCGTCAGCAAAGCTGGATAGAGTTTGTGAGCTGAGACGCGAATAGTGTTTGTCGGCTGCTCAGACTGCATGTGAACTGGTTCCAATAGACGATTGCGTGCTCAGGTGGTTTGCAGTCGCGAAGCGGTCGTGCCATCGGCGATTCTGGCGATTGCGTCTTGCGTGGCGAGTTCGACTGCGGCTTGCCAAGTACTTGCTCCTCGGTAGGCATCGGTTTCGTAAGCGAAGATAATTCCGCGGGAGCTGTTGATGGTTCCGCCAAGCCCATTTTCGTCGAGTCCTCCGGCGACATCATGAGCCGTTCCGCCTTGGGCCCCGAACCCCGGGATCAGGAAGATTGAGGTGGGCATTTTTTCACGAAGCTCGCTGAGCTGTTCAGGGTAAGTCGCTCCTACGACTGCGCCCACATTGCCGTATCCCGATTGGCCGACATTAGCTGCGGAGAGCAATTCGATTTGTTCCGCGACTATTGAAAACACCGTCCGCTCCCCTACCCTTTGTTCTTGGATGGTTTTACTTCCGGGGTTGGAAGTTTTGGCCAACACAAAAATTCCGCTGCCGGTTATGTTGGCGGCATCGACAAACGGAGTCAGGCTATCGTCACCGAGATAGGGATTAACGGTCAACGCATCGCATCCCCACGGACTAATCGGCTTGGCGCCCAGGTAGGCTTGGGCGTACGCGGTCGCGGTTGAGCCGATGTCACCCCGTTTGGCATCCATTACGACAATCAGTCCAGCGGCCTTGGCGTGATCAACGACTTGAGCCAGCGCGAACATCCCGTGTGGACCGGCTTGTTCAAAAAAAGCAGCCTGAGGTTTGACAGCGGGAACCAAGTCAGCGACGACGTCGATGATCTCACAAGAGAACTTGGCATAGGCTTGGCTGAGTGCTTCGAGGTCGTTTGGGTTGTCGACGGCCAGCGCGTCTGGCAGTTGGTTAGCCCGCGGATCGAGTCCGACGATCAGCGGTGTTTGCTTTTGCCGGATGGCGTGGTTCAGTCGATCAGCGAAATGATGTTGATGTTGCTCGGTCATGGTCGCAGGTTGATATCGATAGGTGGATGGATTGGGACGAATCGTTGGTGCGATGTTGCTCCTTTGATAGCAGAAAAAACGCGATAGAAACAGCAGCAAAAGAGCATTGAAAGAATTGGAAATCGATACGTTGCCAAGGACGTCGCAACCTCGTAGAATCATGACTTACGGGCTGTAGCGTAGTCTGGTAGCGCGCTACACTGGGGGTGTAGAGGTCGCTGGTTCGAATCCAGTCAGCCCGACTTATTTTTTATGGGGTCTTCGAGATTCCCAAACTGCTCAGTGGAGAGTTTTGTGCAGAGAAACGATCATGCCCTGCGTAACAGAGGCGGTGATCGCCGTTTTCCAACGTGTTCGAAATTACGATTCCCACAAAGGAGAACAAAAAATGCGCACACCAAAACCATTCTTCGAAAACAAACCAAATCTTGGTACGTCCAGCTTGGCAAACGCCAAATCAATCTCGGACGCGACGAAAAAGCCGCTTGGAAAAAGTATCACGAGGTGATGCTTGAAGAGAATGAGTCAGCTTCAATCGACTATGAAGCCTCTCGAACTCGAAAAGCTCATCACAAAATTATTTGTCGAGTTTCAAAACCCTGTCGCCAAAATTGTTCGAAATCGTGATCTCGCAGTTCGGTAGAAACTCGAGCAGCGCCCGAGCATCGTCCTCGGAGAGAATATCGCTGAGTTTGAGCGATTTCAATCCAGCATGCCCCTTCAAATTTTCGAGACCCTTAACTGTAATCTTGGTAAACACCAAACCCAGTTTCTCAAGCTGCGGCAGATCACGGACTTGCTTGAGTCCGTCATCAGAAAACTTACTAAGCAAGAAATTCAGCGAACGTAAATTTTGGAGCTCTTTTAGATGAACAAGCCCTTTTCCGGAAAACTCTGCAGTCCTGAAGTCAATTTCTTCAACGTGTTTCAGGCCTTGTAAGTATTGAAGGTCTTCATCGGACAACCCCACCCTTGATAGACTTAGTCGCTTGAGATGAGAAAGGTCATTGAGATTTTCGAGACCGGGTCCTTTAACTTGAGAAAAATCCAGATTCAATTCTTCCAGGCTCGACAACTTTCTTAAATGCACGAGGCCTGCGTCAGTTATCCTGGGACCAACTTTGAGTTTTTTTAGTTTCGGTAACAGCTCGATATGAGACAGTCCGGCGTCTGTAATCCCGCTCTTGAAAAGATCGAGAGTCTCGAGGTATGCTACATTTTTCAGTGCCGCAAACGATTTATCGGTCCACTGGGGAAAGTCATAAACCAATGTATGCAGATTCTTAAGCTTTGCGAGATACTTAAATCCTGCCGCCGTAACCTGTGTTTTTTGGATCGCCAAATGTTCCAACGCCCCCAACTCTCCAACGTGGGCCAGGTTTTCATCGGTTAGCCCACAGGCATCCAAATAGAGCTTCTTGAGGCTTTTGGAACCCTTGAACGCTGCAAGTCCACTTCCGCTGAACTTTCTGCTACGAATATGAATCGCCTCCAAGTTTGGAACTTCCGCCAATAACGCAAACTCGCGGTCATCAAGTGAATGCGAATTGATATGCAAGATGATCGGCCTCTTGACTAAACTCAATTTCGCTACAACTTCTGAATCAACCTTTTCGATTTATTTTCTGACCGGCGTACGAGGCGTTATTGTTGCCGTCATTGGATTTGTAAAGTCTTTGTGGAGACGATTAATATCGTCAACTGACATCACACCTTCCCGAATCAGGTACCGATATTTTACTTTCAGTGGTTTTTGTTTCGTTAGTTCAAATTCAAAATATGAACCGAATCGTCCATAGTCTCTCTCGCTGAAACTTGCTGGTTTCGGATTGGCGGGATGGTTGAAATAGCAACAAGTATAGGTCTTTCTGTCTATCTCAAAACACATCGCGTTCCATGGTAGGTCCTGGTGTTGTTTATCGGCGGGCCAATTTCGGAATTCTCCTGGTTTCCCAATTCCATCGGGTCGGATGTAGAAGGTTTTTGTTTTTGTTTTGTCAGGAACATGTTGTGATGCCCGAAACTGGACTCCGGCATGTTGAGGGTCACCTTTCAACCGGATGGGTTGGTCAATGATTGCAGATAGGGTCGATTCGAAATCGATCACTTGCAACTTGTCGACGTGGTAGGTTCGCAAAGTACGGAGTTCTTGCGCAAACGATTTGCCATCACGGCCATTCCAATGGACTAGGTTCCGATTCTCTGCCATGGCGGACCCGGCGAAAAAATATGGGTAGTTATCGTTCGTAATGTTGATTTGCGATTCACCATTATTGCAGTGCCAGGTGTCGGCCTGCTGGTCTCCGTAGCTGATTTTGTTGTATCCAAAAAAGATTCCACGATGGTGCGGATACAGTCCTCCAGGGCCTTTGGTCAACAGCGTTTTACCGTCCGGAGAAAAGACATGATGATAGACCTTGTACGTCCTCGCACGATTTTCCTTGGTTTCTTCGTTGAGCTTCTCAAACATATAGCGTAGCACCGGCTGGTCATGGAATTTCAATTCAGCTGTATTCCCTTTATCTATTTCCCAATCAAAGAAAAACAACAGATCTTCCGTTTTGTCCAAATCGAACTTAATTGTTTGGCCCTTGCGCAATTCTCTGATTACAAAATCCAAATAGACGGTCCCTTTTTTTTCTCCGTGGCTGATGGTTGCTTGGGCGTGATCCCAAGGGAATGCCGATTCCAAATAGTAGTTACCTGGGGCCAGTTTGCTATTTCTTAACTCAATGCGAATCGGCGAAGCTAGTCGATCGAATTCTCCAGCTGACACAACAATCGTCATCAGCGAAGCCTGTTTTGATTCGTTGTTGTTCGAGGCCTGAACGTCTTGGACCGAATCAGGTTCGTGTAAATTCACCGAATGGGAGACCAGTTCTTGGGTATATCCCGAATGAGTTAGTCCTACTTGGAAAATGGAAATTCCAATTAAAGTTAACCAGATGTGCAAATACAAAACGGATTTCATAGCATTTCCCTTGGGAAGAAGTTTTGCACGACGCGAGATCGTCCTGAAATTCTTCAAGTTGGTTAGTTTCTTGATTTTGGACTTGGTTCAATTCTACTGATGACGTGACATCAATAAATCTGAGCCGCTTCTTTGGAAGTGATTTTTGGCGCACGAAACGTGTCTGTGCCGAGTGTCTGCGCTCGATGAAGATCAATATTGACACGACCTTTCAAAGGTCGATCATGCTCCAAATTGATGATCTTGCTGGTAAACAGAAAACAGTCATCTGTTTTGGCAGTTAACCAGTGTACGTTATTTCGATAATCTGAAATACTCGACCAAGTTCCTTTGCCAGCCCGTCGATCATAAGCCGATTGCCGCACGATCATATGCCCTTCTTGGTCTTCTAAACGATCATATTGTCGCACTTCGAACTCTCCGGAAAGGCACAAGAAAGCACTCACCATATTTGAATGACCGTGGGGAGGTATGCTCTTTCCTTTTTTGATATGAGCAACCTTCGTAATCAAGGCGCGATGGGGTTCACGGCCGCTCGCCATTTTTGAATCCGAAACCTCAGGTAAGAGTACTCGGTGGAACAATTCGGATCGATCGGCTGGGATTTCTTCAATGAGCGTTGCGCTAAGCGCCTCAAAGCCGAGACGGTCTTTCAACAGACCAAGGGGCGCGGATCCATAAATTACGTCGATCGCTTCCTGCCATTGCAATCCCGATATTTTTTGTTCGCCTAGTTGAATCGAGTCTTTCGACAATCTCGCCAACCAGTCAGAAATTTCATTCGCTTTCGTCGGACCGACTTCTGTCGAGCAACCCAAACCGCACATGGATACTCCCAAAGCCGAAAAGCCCAACACATTTATCATTTTTCGTCGGGTCAATTGTCTCATGATTTTTCCATTTGCTATTTTGATTCCGTGCACCACTTTTTGGAAAACAACGCAAACTAAGGTTAAGAGCACGGGCTATTGTTTTTAGTCTATCATACGTCGTACTAGCGCAATTCCCCCGTTGATGCTTGGCCTGAGGTCTGAGACGGTTTTGGCTGTATCCCTTCGTTAGCGCCCGTGCGGTAGCCGACATAAGTGCAAGTGCGTGCAGATCGACGACCAGTCATCTTTTAGAAAACGAAGAAATGCGTACAATAAGTGACTACTATCAATAGGTGATCTCGCGAACTCGGTCTTTTTCATCGCAACGTATTCGAAGTTCCTAGTCATATACCATTCTGTCGATATTCCCATATTAACAAGCAAAATGTCATCGGCGAACCGAAATTCAATAGTGAACCGTCTTAGGATGGACTTGGGACTTATAAGCAAACATAAAAGAAGGAACCGAGATTATGAGCGACGATTACGTGCTTCTCACTGGAGTGACGGGTAACATTGGAAGGTATCTGCTTCGCGATCTGTTGCTCCAAGGACAGTCTTTGGCGGTTCTGGTTCGACCGCGTGATGACGTTTGCGGCCGACAACGCGTAGAAGAAATCGTCTCCTATTGGGAAAGGGAACTAGGGCAATCACTTCCCTCGCCGGTTTGTCTTGAGGGCGACACAAGCCATGAGTTCTATGGGCTCAATCAAAAGGACCGAGCGTGGGTTCGCGCAAATTGTGGCACTTTGTTGCACAACGCCGCGTCCGTTGCTTTCGGAGACACTCAAGGCCGTACGTGGGACAACAACGTTTCGGGGGCGCAACGGACGCTGGAATTATGCTGCAATGCACGGATCCAACACTTGGCGTACGTTTCCACGGCTTACGTCTGTGGCTCACAAACAGGAATCATCAATGAAGGCTCGTCTTGGGACCATCAGAAGTTTCGCAACGAATATGAGCATTCCAAGTTCGAGGCGGAAAGGATTCTTCGCGATTCCAAAATTCCAGATCAGCTTACGATTCTCCGTCCGGGCATTGTGCTTGGGGACCATGAAACTGGACGTACGACGACATTTCACCATTTTTACCGAATCGCACAGTTTCACAGCCTTTTCGCGCAACACGCTTCACGCAAAGTAAGAGGAATACAACAGTTTGACATTCGCTTGAACCTGACGGGTGAGGAAATACGTAACCTGGTAACAGTTGACTGGGTGAGCGCAGCTATCTCCGTCATTTTACTCGAATCGCGATGGCACGGACGATCTTACCACCTTACACCACAACGGCCTACAACTTCTCGAGAAGTCAGCGAAGCGATAAACCAGTTCTTTCAATGTCAAGGCATGCGTTTCGTCGGCCCTATGGACCTCGATGACAACCAAGGCTCGCGGGATGAACGATTTTTCTACGAATACTTTGCCGAGTATGACGAGTATTGGCTGGGCGATCCGAGCTTTGACCGACGCAACACGGATGAGGCGACGAAGTGCGTTCCTCACCCACGCGTTGACGTCGATTGTTTAATTCGATTGATCGATTACGCCGTGCGGAATCGCTTTGGGCGTCGCCGGAAAAGAGTTGGACTCGAGGTCGAGCAAAGATGAACGATACTGAATTCCGACTCACGCCTTTCGAACACTACATGTTCGCCGATGATTGCAGTGTGAATCCGGCACGGTTCTGTTTCCGTGTGGGATTCGAAGGTCGATTGGATTCGGAGCAGTGGCAACGGGCGTTTGAAAAGGCCGGGGAGGAACACGTTTTGCTAACCGCCAAGGTAAAGCGGCGCCTTGGGCGATGGCTCTGGAGCCTGGAACGCGATACGTTAGCCGTTGTTCCTAACAAAGACGAGACTTCGCCTTCCAGCTGGGATTTCGATCTGTCTCGCGAAACGGGCGTTCGGTTT
>JBLINZ010000121.1:0-14071 GCA_047639375.1 Mariniblastus sp.
CTACAACGCCCTCGACGAAATCAAAAAGCGAGTTCCAGAGGTCGAGTCGATTGAAGTTTTCACCACCGCTGTTGAAAACGTCAAACCTCATATCGAAGTTCGCTCCAAGCGTGTGGGTGGTGCTTCGTATCAGGTGCCGATGCAGGTCAGTCGCGCCCGTCAGCAATCGTTGGCGATTCGCTGGTTGTTGATCGCGATTCGCGACAAAAAAGGTCGTCCGACACACTTGCGTTTAGCCGACGAATTGGTCGCTGCGTATAACCGTGAAGGCGGCGCCATGACCAAACGAGAGAACACTCACCGGATGGCCGAAGCGAACAAAGCTTTCGCTCACTTTGCCTGGTAGTCGTGAACATAACGGAAGCCGCTTTGTGTTAACGAAGCGGTTTTTTTTATGCGCTGATAAAACTGATCGGTGCCAACCGAATGTTTGTTCCGCGCCAACGGTGATGTTCGAAGTCGAATGAGTCACCTCCGAGTTTGTCCAGTCGTTCCCAGTCGTTCCCAGTCGTTCCCAACTAAACATCCCAGTAGCTTGTCATGGCCCGTAAACTTCAAAACCTCAGAAACATCGGGATCATCGCCCATATTGATGCCGGGAAAACGACTGTCACTGAGCGGATGCTGTTTATCAGCGGCACCAAGCATCGGGCTGGCAAGGTCGATAGCGGAACGACAACGACGGACGATGATCAAGAAGAGCAAGAGCGTGGGATCACGATCTATTCAGCGTGCGTTACGTTTGACTGGAAAGATGTACACATCAATCTTTTGGACACGCCGGGGCATGTCGATTTTACGGCAGAAGTTGAACGTAGCTTGCGGGTGCTCGATGGTGCGGTCGTGGTGTTTAGCGCCCGCGAAGGTGTGGAAGCTCAAAGTGAAACGGTCTGGCGACAGGCCAATAAGTACAATGTTCCTCGGATGGCGTTCATTAATAAGTTGGACCGCGAGGGAGCTGGATTTGAGCGCGTCTTTAATGAGATCAAGAATCGGCTTGGTGCGAATCCCGTCGCATTGCAGATTCCGGTTGGGCTTGGGCCCTCGCATGTGGATGATCCGTTTCGGGGCATCATCGATCTGATCAAGATGCGGTTTGTGACCTACGAGGACGAAGGACGCAAGCAGAACGAGGATCCGATTCCAGCAGAGATGCAGGACGAAGCGGAATTCGCCCGTGAGAATCTACTTGAAACGCTTTACGATTTCAGCGATGAAATGGCGGAGTTAGCGTTTGAAGGTAAACCGATTTCTAACGAGATGATTCGTAAGACGGTCCGTAAGGCGACGTTGGCCGGAAAGATCAATCCAGTCGTTTGTGGTTCAGCGCTTCATGGAATTGGCGTCCAGGGCGTCTTGGATGGCGTTAAGCATTATTTGCCTGGGCCATTGGATCGACCTCCGGTGGTCGGAACCAATCCCCGCAATCCGGGCGTGACGGAAACGCGGAAACCGGATCCCAACGAGCCGTTTTGCGGTTTGGTCTTCAAGATTTTGCCGGCGAAGACTGGCGATTTGTATTGGATCAGGGTTTATTCGGGCACACTCAAAGGCAACTCTCGGTTGTACTGCCCCTCGAAAGACAAGAAAGAAAACGCGGCCCAGCTGTGGCAAATCCATGCCACCAAGAAAGATCGAGACGGCCAGCTGGATGAAGTCAGCTGCGGTGAGATCGTCAGCGTGATCGGGCCGAGGTTCGCAGTCACCGGTGACACCTTGTGTGATCAAAAATCTCCGATCTTGCTCGAGCCGATTGAGTTTCCAGAGACCGTGATCGAGATGGCGATTGAGCCTGAATCGACTGCTGATCGAAACAAGTTGGCCGATGTGTTGGAGATCCTGAAGAAGCAGGATCCCACTTTCAAGGCTCAAGAAAATGAGGAGACCGGGCAGACGTTGATTGCGGGGATGGGCGAGTTGCACCTGGAAGTCATCAAGAACCGGCTGCTGCGAGATTTCAACTTGAACGTGAAAGTGCATAAGCCGCGGGTTAGTTATCGCGAGACGATTAGCAAATCAGTTGTAGTTACCGGGCAATGCAATCGCTTGGTCAACGGCCAGCAATTGTTCGCCAAAGTCAAATTGCGGATGGAGCCTGACGAGAAGGTGGAAGCCGGAGTTGGGATTCGAAATCAGCTACCGGTCGATGCGATGCCTGCTGAAATGGTGCAATCGGTCAAGGACGAGATCAAGGCACGTGGTGAAGGCGGCGGTTCTATCGGCAGTTTCCCGCTGGCCAAAATTCGCGTCACGTTGCTGGATGCGGAGACCACCGAAGAGTCGACCCCGATGGCATTTTCGATTGCCGCGGGGGAAGCGTTTGAGCAGGCGCTTCGCGACGCGTCGCCTATTTTGCTTGAACCGATCATGAAACTGACAATCACTACGCCGGAAGAATATTACGGCGAGTTCGTGGGGGACTTGGCTCAGCGACGTGCTCAGATTGTCAGCACCGATACCCATTTAGAAACTACGACGATTGTCGCCCACGCACCTTTGGCGGAGTTGTTCGGGTATTCAAGTTCGATGCGTTCGATGTCGCAGGGCAGGGCGGGCAGTTCCATGGAGCCACTCGAATACGCTGCAGCACCCCCAGATGTGGCCGGGGGATTCGCAATGTAGGGCGACGGTTGGGCGTGTAAGGAATTCGACCAGCCGACGTCGATGTTGTTGAGTGTCCCAAAAATCGGCTCAATCAGATGTCCGATTGAGGAAAAGGCTCGATAGAACAACGATAGATTGAGGAAGTCGGCGAGTTGTTGACGATGGTTGTGGGCGGGATAAAATTGGTTTTCAAAATTGCCAATCAAATGAAGCGAGCTTTTCGCTTCGATCGAAATGACTTTTGTTTGAGGAGAAATCATGGCGGCAGAGTTTAGTAATGACACATTCGAAACCGATGTCCTCGGTTCGGATCAAACCGTGCTCGTGGACTTTTGGTCCAACGGCTGACCGCCTTGCAAACGACTGGGTCCAGTCATTGACGAGTTGGCACAAGACAACGCAGGCAAATCCGTAGTTGGAAAAGTCAACGTTGGCGAGAATATGGAATTGGCAGTTAAGTTCGGGATCTCAGCTGTCCCAACCCTGTTGGTATTCAAAGGCGGAGAGGTTGTCGAGCGAATCCAGGGATTCAAAGACAAAGCAGATTTGCAAACCGTGCTTGATTCACACGCCTAATCCGTCGGTCAAAACCGATCACGATCCGCAGTTTTCGAACCGCGATCCAAGCGTCTAAAACCTCCACTCAACGTGGAGGTTTTTTTATGTCCAGGACTAAAAGCGTGTTGAAGCGGGGTGGGCTTCCAGCGTTTCCAGCCCGATTTTTGCGAGCATGACGGGCTGGATTCCTGTCCCTCTCGATTGACGTTCTATTGGGGATCATTGTTCGGTATCCTGATTGCCATGTGAGGCCGATCGTAAACTTTCGAAGGCGCGAATGACCGAACCCAATTCATTTGGAAAAGATGACGACTCGATCGAGACGAGTCCGCGCCCATCGATGAGATCGCTGGCGTTCGTTCTGGCTTTGCCCTTGCTGGTAGTTGTCCTCTTATTGGTGTTCTCGCCAAATTTCCAAACGATCGAGGGCCCGAGATCAGCGCCGTTGGGCGGCGACTTTTTGCAAGAATGGATTGGCGCTACTGTTATTGCAGGTGGCGAATCGAGTCGTCTGTACGATGCCGAGTACGTGCAGGGCCTTGAGCATGATCCCGAGTTGGTTGGGTTTGAGTGGCCTCGCAAGGACTATTTCCCGATGGTCTATCCGCCGTTTTATTATCAAATGCTGCGTCCATTTTCGAGTATCCCTTATCCTTGGGCGGCGAGGCTGTGGGCGGTGTTGTCCGCGTTGTCGATTTCGTTGACGGCTTGGCTGTTGTTTCGTTTTTACCCTTCCTGTCGTCGGGTCATTTTAATTGGCGTGGTTGCCTCGCTGTTGTTCGTGCCGTTGTTGAACTGTCTAAATATGGGCCAGAAGTCCACGTTTCTGTTAATGATTTTGGCCAGTACGTTTTTGCTGCTACGAAATCAACGACCCTTTCTCGCTGGGTTGGTGTTCGGCTTGATTGTGTTCAAGCCTCATTTGGGGGCGGTGATTGGGGTGGCGATGCTTTTGAAGGGGCAATGGAGGTTTGCGGCCGGGGCGATGGCTGTGGTGGCCCTGGCTTTGATTTCCAGTTGGCTGAGTTATCCACAATTGCTGGTTGACTACGTAGCCACGTTGGCCGGGATGGGCGATTATGTCCAGACGGGCGGTTACGATTTAGCCGATTCGCACAGCCTCTGGGGCGCGAGCCAGTTGACGTTTGGGGGGCTTGCAGATGGAGCAGTCAAAGGCATTACGGTTGTGCTCGCGTTGGGGGTCGTGTGCTTGCTGTGGTTTGTCTTGCGTGGTCGGCTGAAGACTGACTCGGCCATGTTTCCTCGGCAGTATGCCGCGATGGTGATCGCGATGGTGCTTTTGAGCCCTCATTTCTACAGCTACGATCTCACGATTCTGTTGTTGCCGATGCTGTTGATCGTTGTTCGCGATCGTCCGGGCGAGTGGAAAGCGAGAGCGACCGATCAAATCTTGGCGATGGTTGTGCTGGGGCTGTTTGTGTTGGCGGGTATGTTCGCGTCGATCGGCGGGGCGATTAGAGTTCAGCCAAGCGTTTTCTTATTGGTCGCGGCATTGGTGTTGATTGGGCAAGGCTGCAATTGCCAGAATGGTTTCCCCCCAGCTCCTCTCCCCACAAATTCGGATTGAGTTTATCTGCGCTTTGTGACTCGCACGTTGTTAGATAGCTCTCGCTTTTGGGCGAACACTAATCAGAGGAGAACATCTTGAGGTCGGGTGCGATTTGCTCGATCACACGGGCCATGAATTTTTTGACTTGGGCCGTCGTCTTAAACTTCATCACGGCCGCCACGATCCGCTCGGATTCTTCGATGGACAGGAGGCTGGCTAATTGTTTGATCGACGGGACGAAAGCCGGACTCATGCTGAACCGACGCAGGCCCATGCCAAGTAGTAGGACAAACGCCCGGGGAGTTCCGGCCATTTCGCCACACACAGTGATCGGAACGTTCGCGGCGTTGCACACCTCGATCACATTCTTAAGCACGATCAAGACGGGGGGAGCAAGCGGCTGGCACAGGTGTGCGACTTTGGGATTGTCACGATCGGCAGCCATCAGATATTGAACCAGATCGTTTGATCCGACTGACACGAAATCAACCAAGTCAACCATGGTGCTGATAGAAACGGCCGCTGCGGGGACTTCCAGCATCATTCCGATAGGGACTTCTTTGGTTTTGACACCTTGCGCGTTCAGCGTTTTGTAGGCACGGCGGACCATGCTGCGTAGTTTTCGGATCTCCTCAACGGTGGTCACCATTGGGAACATCAGACGCACGGTGCCTTGCGGGAATTCGCTGGCCGCTCTCACGATCGCTCGAATCTGAGTGTTGAAGAACTCAGGATGCTCAAACGAAAGCCGGATGCTGCGCCAGCCCATGAAGGGGTTGGCTTCTTTGTGGTCGTGGCCAAGGTAAGCAACCGTTTTGTCACCACCGATATCCAACGTTCGAATCGTGACGTTGTGATTGGGGCTGGCGGCTACGATTTGGCGATACGTTTCGTATTGTTCGTCTTCGTCAGGCACGCTCGCGTGGGTCAAATATAGATATTCGGTTCGGTACAGCCCTACGCCGGAGGCACCCATCGCACAGGCGGCGTTGGCATCCGAGACGCCATTGATGTTGCCTTGTAGTCGTAGCTCGACGCCGTCGGAGGTGACGGAAGGCAAATCACGATTGGTTGCCAGTTTGTCCTTGAGGTCAAAAAACTCACGCTCGAGTTTCTTGAAAGCCTTGAGAGTTTCTGAATTTGGATTGACCTCGACGTGTCCGTCGCGGCCATCGACCACAATGGTGTCGCCCGTTTTGACTCTTCGGACAATTCCAGGAATACCCGAAACAGCGGGAATCCCCCGCGAGCGGGCGACGATCGCGGCATGACTGGTTTGGCTACCTTTTTGAGTGACGATCCCATGGACGTCCATGTCACCGAGGGCGACTACCTGCGAAGGCAGCAATTCATCGGCAATTACGATCAGCGGCCCAACGATTGAGCTCGTTTCCGGTTTGAGGGCATCGTTAAGATGCGTCCCCAGTCGAATGATCACATCGCGGACATCGTTAAGTCGTTCTTGGAGGTATTCATCGTTGGTGCGAGCGAATAGGGTCGTGTATTCCCCGAGCAGCCGGTGGAGGGCAGCCGACGAGTTCATTTTCTCGTCGACGATCCAATTTCGGATCTTGTTGGTGAAGGCTGCGTCACGGAGAATAGCCTGATGGACGGCAAAAATCGCGGCTTCTTCGTGTCCAACCTGTGCTTCAACCTTCCGTTCCAAGGCACGGAGGTCCGCTCCGGCTTTGTCACGAGCCGTCTCGTAGTTTGCCAGTTCGGCGGTAATTTCGGAGTCTTCGAGACGCTTGGTGTCGGGATTAACGAAAATCTCGTGAATCACGTACGCGGTGCCGATCGCGACTCCGGGTGAAACTGCTATTCCTCGTCGCATGTCCCAGTTTTAGCAGGTTTTAATTGATTTCGATACGGATGTCTTGAATTCGAAGCAACCGTGCGGGCTGTTGATTGAACACAAAGAGGGCGCGGAGAACAGGAGTGCGAATTTGGTACCTTACGGTTGATCTGTTATTGAGGCAAAACACTGGTTTTGATACATTTGGGTAGATCGCGAAAGCACATTGTCGTGCCAGCTTTTTTATGACTACGGGTTTTATACAACATGCGTTTTTCCCAGCTTGACAGAATCATAGCGCTGGAAAAAGGGAAATCGATTTCCGCAGTCAAATGTCTTTCGCTATCCGAAGAATATTTGCAGGATCACTTTCCTAGGTTTCCAGTCATGCCCGGCGTTTTGATGCTGGAATCGTTGTTTCAGGCCAGCATGTGGTTGGTGCGAGCAACGAATGACTTCAAGTATTCGAGCGTGGTGTTGCGGGAAACGAAGAGCTTGAAGTTTCAAGGATTCGTCCAACCGGGCGACTCGTTGATGGTGACGGCTGAGATTAAGAAAACAAGTGATTCGGTGACGAATCTAAAAGTCATCGGATCGGTTAACGGCAGTGCTGTAACCAGCGGGCGGTTGGTTTTGGAGACTTACAATCTCGCCGATCGCGAAGGTGTCGATCCAGCAATCGACGATTACATGAACTATAAGTTCCGATTGAATTTCAGAAGGCTATGCGACCAAGTCGAAGGCCGGAAACTCTTGGAATTACTCAAAGTGCCTTTGCCAATTTAGGCGACTTGGGGAGAATGTTGAACTCAGCGACGCCAGTTTTATACGAACCTAGCATCGTTTCAGATAACGCTACTAACATATTCACACAGAAGTCCTACACGGAGAGAGTTTCGAATGCCCGTAAATACAGAGGTGTTTGGTAAAGTCAGAGAAGCTTTGATGGATGCATTGGGCGTCGACGAAGACGAGGTGACTGAGGAAGCGACCATGATTGGTGATCTTGGTGCCGAGTCGATTGACTTTTTAGACATCGTCTTTAAGTTGGAAAAATCGTTCGACATTTCGATTCCGCGAGACGAGTTGTTCCCCGACGACATTTTGACAAATGCAGAATACATTGCTGACGGCAAGGTAACAGCGGATGGTTTGGTCAAGTTGAAAGCGCGGATGCCTTTCGCTGACTTGACAAAATTTGAATCCAATCCATTGGTCCAGGACTTCGGCAACATCTTGTCGGTCAAAGATCTTTGCAAATACGTTGAAACGAAAATTGCTTAGGTTTTGATTTTGCGAGTCTGTTGTTTTTATCAACTGCGGACGGCGCCAATTTGGTTTTCCAGAAAGGTCCATGAGCGAAACATCGTTTCATGGGCCTTCCTCTTTTTCAATCGCCTAGTTTCGGATAAGCAATAATGCGTTGGTTTTGGATTGATCGATTTACCGAATTGGTCAGTGGACAATCGGCAGTGGCGATAAAAAGCGTCAGTCTCAGCGAAGATCCCGTCGATGAATATGCTCCGGGGCGCACGTTTTGTCCGCCTTCGATCATCATCGAAGGCATGGCTCAGACCGGCGGATTGATGATCGGCCAAATGAGTGATTTTAAGGATCGCGTGGTCTTGGCAAAAATCACTTTCAGCAAGTTCTACTGTGAAGCCTATCCGGGCGACACGTTGACGTACCGAGTAACCCTCCAAAACCAAGAGGGGATCGGGACCATGGTGAAGGGAACGTCGCATATCGGCGACAAGCTTCAGGGTGAGATTGAATTGATGTTCGCCAGTTTGGACGATGAAAGATTCGCCCAGGTTGAACTGTTTGAACCGGCTCAGTTTTGCCGAATGATTAGACTGTTGCGTCTTTTCGAAGTCGGGGTGAATCCGGACGGCACGGCGATCTCAGTTCCCGAGCACATGTTAGAAGCGGAAAAAGCGTACTTGAAAATTGGTTGTTGAGCGGTTCGACCTCACGGCCTCCATAGCACAGCGGAAAAAAAACATGATCGCATCAAACCAGCGTCGCCGAGTTGTTGTTACCGGTGTCGGCGTTATTAATCCGCTTGGGAACGACATCGAGACCGTTTGGTCTGCAATCAAAGCGGGCCAATCGGGAGTCGGCTACACGACCATCTTCGACGCCAGCAAATTCCCGACGCGGATTTCAGCCGAAATTAAGGACTGGGATATTTCCAGTGTTGTCGATGACCCGGAGTTGTGGAAGTTCCGAGGCCGGCACACAAAATTTGCAGCCGGCGCTGCCAAGCAAGCCTTTGACGCTTCTGGGATCGGTGACTCGATCAAAGATCCACGACGGTTTGGAGTTTACATGGGCAGCGGCGAAGGCAATCAGGACTTCTTGTCTTTTGCCTCCATGATGGCCACGTCGCTGGACGACGAAGGCAATTTGGATCTGGTTAAGTTCACACGAGCCGGTCTCGATACGCTCAATCCTGTGATGGAATTGGAGCAAGAGCCGAACATGCCAGTCGGCCACATCGCTAGTATGTTCAACGCGCAAGGCCCCAATGCTAACTGCTTGACCGCCTGCGCGGCGAGCAGCCAAGCCGTTGGTGAGGCGACTGAAATCATTCGCCGAGGCGAAGCCGATGTGATGCTCTCGGGGGGAACTCACAGTATGATCCATCCGTTTGGCGTGACGGGATTCAACCTGTTGACCGCACTCTCAACGAACAATGATGATCCTACAGGTGCTTCGCGACCCTTCGACCGGCTTCGCGACGGATTCGTGTTAGGCGAGGGGGCCGCGATGGTTGTGCTGGAAGAGTACGAGCATGCCAAGGCGCGGGGAGCTCACATTTGGGGGGAGATCATTGGCTATGGATCTACCGCCGACGCTTACCGTGTGACTGATATTCACCCAGAAGGTCGTGGTGCAATCGGTTGCATGAGAATGGCCCTCGATGACGCTGGCGTCGCTCCAGAGCAAATTGATTACGTGAATGCTCACGGAACGAGTACGACCGTCAACGACAAAGTCGAGTCCAAGGCCTGTCGTGAGGTGTTTGGAGAGCACGCGATGAAGACTCCAATTTCAAGTACCAAGAGCATGATGGGGCACTTGATCGCCGCCGCGGGTGCCACGGAGTTGATCGTATGCATGATGGCAATTCGCGATAATGTCTTGCCGCCAACGATCAACTATCAAAATGAAGATCCACTTTGCGATCTAGATTATATTCCCAATCAGGCCCGCGAAGCTGAATGCAACATCGCGTTGACCAATAGCTTTGGATTTGGCGGTCAGAATATCTCGGTCGTGGTTTCTAAACCTCGCGATTAGTGATGGTTGTGATTTAACATGCGTGACGATTTCTCGTTTCGGGACGCTCAAGAAAGAGAACCCGTGTTTGGGTTTTATTTCTTGAGTGCCCCTTAACGAGCAAACGATTGTCGGCGAGGGCGAATCGCTCTTAAAACCGCGGCACTCTTTTGATGAATCGAAAGCGGCTTTCAACCCATTCGCAAAGCGAATGGGAATCAAGTTTAGCGCAGCCGATTCAGACGGCCTGGGCTCTGGGCTGCCAAAATACGCACCGCCTCAGTCTTCAAAACAAAGGCAAAACTTAACGGCCCTTCACCGCTTGATACGCTAGGTAAATGGTCAGCGCAATCATACTAAACATCGGTGCGAATAAAACCAACAACGTCGGCAGCGAGCTGAAATCGGTGCTACTGGTCAGCTGCAGCATTCCGGCTAGGAGCACAACGCAAGCAGTCGTTTTCCTCACCGTCAACGTTGGCTTCAAATAAACGGCTGCAATCGAAAACGGAAATATCAGAAAGACCAAGTAGTGCCACCAGCAGGTAGCCCCGCAGAACAACATGAGCAAAATTCCGATTGCCAGTTCGGCCGCCAGCCCGATCCGTTCAGGAGGTTGCCTGCGAAGCATTACCCACAATTGAAACGCGACGAGCGCCAGGAAGCTCAAGCCCAGTCCGGATTGAAAATAAATACGGCTCTCGTGGTTGCCGGTTACGATCGCACCGATGTGCTCGCCGAAGGAACAGAGCGTGAAGCACTGACTGTGACTGACCCAGTTTGAAATCTGGGGCCGCGCGACCTCAATAAATTGTTGCCACATGCTAAGATCTGTCACCCAGACACCAGCGATTAACGCGGCGAC
This sequence comes from Mariniblastus sp., assembly GCA_047639375.1. GTDB lineage: Bacteria > Planctomycetota > Planctomycetia > Pirellulales > Pirellulaceae > Mariniblastus. Next base: position 10,678 of record JBLINZ010000121.1, read on the forward strand.
GGATAAGGCTCCTGCGATGAGTCGGCCTCGGATGTTGTTGCTGCTGCGCCACACAAACCATGGCAGCAGCGCCAGTGGGTAGAGTTTGATGAGGGCCGCGGCGACGACCAAGAGGCAGCCAAGCCAGCCCTTGCCGCGGGAAAGGAACCCAAAGCCAAGCAAGATCAATAGCAGCAATTGCAATTGGACTTGCGAATAAATCAAATGCGTCCGAACGAAGGGGAGAAACAGAAACACCGTTACGATCAAGCCATAGGCGGGCACGCTCAAGTCAGATTTGACCGTGGTGTAAACCAATCCTAAGGCCAGCGATAACGCGACGACTTGGGTCGCGAGCCAAGCCCAGTGGGCGGTTCGCGGTGGAAGGCGGGCGTAAATCGAAAACAGTTTGACGAGGGCTGGAGGATTGGTGGGAGAGAAAATCGGTTCGCGAAATTCGGTCCATCCCAACGCCTCGTAAGTCGGACGCAGGTCCGTCTCGTAGAGATCGGCTTGCCCGGACAGATACAGTTGGCTTGAGGCAAAATAGTGGGCAAAATCGTTTTGATCGTGATAGTTCGTTGCGGCTTTGAAGACCCAAACCAAATTGATCAAAATCGCAAGTCCTAACAGGACGTTGATGAGCGGGGTGCCTTTCAGCTGGTTCCAGAATTGCCCTAGGTGTTCGAATGAAATTGAGTTCGTTTCGTCGGGTGAATTCATGAATGGGGGCTCAATTCCTCGCGTAGTTTGCGACGCATGACTTTGCCAGATGCCGTGCGCGGCATGGTCGGAATGAGTTTCAATGCTTGGGCTTTGAATAACGGGTTCAACTGCGTTTTCAATAGTCCATTCATCGTCTTCAGTAGGTCAGCGTCTTCAAGGCCCGATTCGACGACCGCAAACACAACCAGCCGATCGGGGCCACCTTCTTCTGAATAGGCCACTGCCGCCGTTTCGGTGACGCCTGTCACTTGGTTGAGCACGCGTTCAATTTCGGCTGAGCTGATTTTGATGCCGCCCAAATTCATCGTGTCATCGGCTCGGCCGCCGGCGACATAGATCAATCCGGACTCGGTTTCGATGCTGCGGAAATGATCGCCGTGCCGACGCAGTTGCGGGATGCCGGCCACGATTGGCGTGTTGGCGTAGTACGTTTCGAAGTGATCGCGGTTGATCAATCGACTGCTGAGTCCAATTGAGGGGGGCACCAGAAAGACTTCACCGGCCGTCGCTGGCTGAGACGTTTCTGGATCGAGCAAGACAAAATCCAAGCCAACCGCGGGGGAATTGAATGCCGCCGGATAGTTTGGCAAAACGACAACCGATGAAACGTAGCCGCCGCCAATTTCTGTGCCGCCACAGTACTCAATGATCGGCTTGCCGCCAGCCAACGACGCCAAGTAAGTCATCGTTTCAGCTTGGGAGCTTTCGCCGGTTGAGCTGAATGCCTTGATCGATGACCAATCAAACGATTCCATGTCTCCCGTGGCTTGCCAAGCTTTGACGATGGTTGGCACAACGCCCAGCATTGTTACGCCGGCGTTTTGAATGAACTCGCCAAACCCCGGACCCAGCGGGGCGTCTTCGTACAAGGCGACGGTGGCTCGGTTGATCAGGGTCGCAAAGATCAACCACGGGCCCATCATCCATCCGAGGTTGGTAGGCCAAGCACAGACGTCGCCAGGTTGTATGTTTTGATGGCAGAAGCCGTCGATCGCACATTTCAGTGGCGTCAAATGGTTCCAAGGAATGGCTTTGGGATCGCCCGTTGTTCCCGAGGAGAACAGAACGTTGATCGTTTCCTGGACTCCGCACTCAAGGGCTTCGAATTCGTTTCTGTAAACGAGGAATTCAGACCAAGCCAAATCCTGTTCACGAAGGTCGGTGCTCAAGATTTCGTCCGTGCTAAGAACGATCGCTGGGATCTCGGACGCTTCGGCCACTCGACGGAACAAGGGCAGTTGCTTTCCTGCCCGATTCTGATGGTCGTAAGTGAATACGGCTTTGGCTCCTGAAATCTTCAAACGGGTTGCGATCTCCGGGGGGGCAAAACTGTCTGCGATCGAGACCGCGGTGCATCCGGCTAGAACGATACCGAGATAGATGGCGACTGACCAATCGGTCATCGGCATCACAACGCCGAATGCATCGCCGACTTTGAATCCGGCCTCAACCAAACTATTGGCGACTTGGTTGGCTCGTTGCCGCAATTCCTGGTAGCTTTGCTTTCGAATTGGTCCGCCCGGAGATTGGACGACGATTGCGGTCGCGTTGGGATCCGCGTGGAAGCAATTCTCAGCAATGTTGATCGTCGCGCCGGCGAGCCAAATTGTTTTCGTAGGGCCCAGCGATTCGTCGAGAATCTTCTGAGGTGGGGTTCGGAATTGAATCCTTAAGCGCTTCAGGGATTGAGCCCAGAAGTCTTGGCGATTGTCTGTTGTCCAGGTATGAAACTCGGAATAGGCGTCGAAGCCAAGTTCATGCATCCAAATCGCGATATTGGATTGGGTCAATTCAGCCGTGGAAGGATTCCAAATCGGATCGGGCGTTTGCGTTTTTGGGGAGCGTTCGTTCATGCCTCAATTTTAAGATCAAATGCAGCGCGCGACTACACGTGTCCCGTGTGTTCCGGGCGACGATAGAGCGATGCCCAGATTGTGGCGATCAGCGATTGCGGTGCTTTGGGGGAGGTCGCTTGGGCACTATTACATTTGCCCGAGCGAGTCGGCGCAGATGACGGGCTCATCTACGGTGTCTTCCGAATAGCCTCGGCTCACGATCCAATCGCTTGGCGAGTCATGAACGACATGAGCTGCGAGTTGAACTCGGCAGGATTTTCTAACGGAGGCATATGGCCAGCTTGTTTGATTTCGACGAACGTTGCTCCGGGAATGGCGGTTGCCATCTCTCGCATTTCCTGTGGAGTCGTGATGGAGTCGAATTCGCCCACGACCAATAGGGTTGGGATGTTGAAGTCCTGTAGCATGGGCGTCGCGTCAGCCCGAACGCTCATGGCGAGTTGACCGGCCGCAATTGAACGTGGTTCAGTTCCGGAAATGACTCGGTGGACATCCTGAGCCGATTCGGATTGGGTAGGATGAGTCGGTTGATGGAACAGTTTGTCGATCATCGCGTCAGCGACGGTTTGGCTGCCGGTTTTTTCAACCGATTGAGCTGCGATTTTTCTAGCCCTTGCCACTTGTTCGGTGTCGTTTCCCGCGCGTGTATCGCAAGCGACAAAACGCGAGATTCGATGTCGATGTCGATTCCAAAACTCCCAACCGATGTAGCCGCCCATGGATAATCCACAGTAGGTGACTGGCTCCGTGATTTGCAGAGCTTCCAAAATCGATGCGAGATCGTCGGCCATTCCTGCCATCGACATTTCCGTCGCGTCCGATTCGCTCTCCCC
>JBLINZ010000122.1:0-14067 GCA_047639375.1 Mariniblastus sp.
GAAATCATGGTTTCCGCAGTCGGCAACCCAGTCTCTTCTTTGATACGGCTCAGCTTTGCAAATTCAGTGAACGAGCCCGGTGCAGGTTCTCCGAGCGCTCGAATTCGTTCGGCGATCTCGTCAATTGCCACCGCTAACTCGGTGTATTGCACTTCGAACATCGCATGCAAAGTGTGAAACAGAGGCCCCTTCACATTCCAATGGTAATTCTGAGTTTTGAGATACACCGAATAGGTGTCGGCAAGAACCCGGGACAATCCATTGGTGATTTCGCTGGGAGAAGATACTGTCGTCGAGTGATTTCCGGGTGCAGAGATCGACATCGTTCGCTTTCTTATTGTGGTCAGGCTTTCTACAACCTTCAAACCGCACAAATCAGAGCGAGACAACCTGTCGATTTATCCAAGCAAAGAAACACAACTGTCGATCGGATTACAAGCTATCGCGGTCAACATAGCCAGCAACACGCGTCTTCAATTCGCTCATAGACTGGCAATATTGCGCATTCTGGCCGGTATAAGTTACTGCGTTTAGACCGCCGACCAAAAACAAACCACCGTACTGGTCAACAGCCTTCGCAAGGTGCTCAATTTCTCGAAGGCGCGCTCTACTGCGAACTGGGTTTGTGATCGCGAGCCAAACGACTTTTGGTTTTTCGTCTTCGACCGAATCGGTTAAGACATCGACCGGTGTATTGGGGCCAAGATTGACTTCATCGAAACCGCATTCGTAAAGCGCCAATGACGCCATCAAACTGGGAAGAAGATAAGGATCGTCTTGCGGAGCAGCACCCATGGCCAACGGCGCGTTTTCTGGGATATCTGGAAGTGAAAGGCGAATCTGACACAAGGCCCGAACGCAGAGGACGGTCGCGCGGTGCTCAATGAAAATACTCCGTTTATCGTGTGGCCACATGCTGCCAATCGCGCTCATCGCATACCGAATCGGACCGTCACATATTTCTGCAATCGACGTATGACCAACATACATCGCTTGCATCAAACCTATGACAACGTTGAAGTGTCCTTCTGATAACGCCGCCAAAAGCCGTTCTGACCAAGAGTCTTCTGCAGATGATTCTGTGGCAACTCCTTTCGCCGAAATTGAAAGCCCCAAAAGGTCAGGCCGAACGACGTTCACATTGACTTCGCGAACATAACGAATGGCTTCCGAAACTGGGATCTTGCGATGCCCGCCCTTGGAACGCTGGATCCTTATCTCGTCACTATCAGCTAAACGGCGAGCGGAAGATTCGCTAATTCCAATGGCTTCTGCAAACTCAGCGGTGGAAAGATTTCGTTGCACAATCTCGCTTTCATGAACGATTTGGTAGGTTTTTGAGACTGGTGAATGATAGCCACAAAATGCCAGTTAATGCAATACAATCCACCATTTTATGGTTGTTAATGAGATTTCAACAACGGTTAGATCGTCGGAATGAAAGATTTGGTAGTTTTCAAAAAGGGAAACTCCTGATTGTCTGAATGTACCGTTTTGAACTCAACTAGTTGAAAGGTTGACCATGTTTGATGCCCTGACGTTGCTCGGCGACATGCCGGACCTAACCGTCCTGCAGTACAGTCTCGTTGACAACATTTTTTCGATGACCGTGGCGACCATGGGAGCCGCGGCCCTGTTTTTCTTTATGTCGAGGTCCTCGATCGGCACCGCCTATCGACCTGCTTTGATGGTGTCGGGAATTGTAGTTTCAATTGCCTGTTACCATTACTTCATGATTCGGCATAGTTGGCAAGACGCCTACACTCTCACCGAGAGTGGATATGCCGGAAGCGGCGCGGCGTTCAACGACTTCTACCGTTACGCCGATTGGATTTTGACCGTGCCCTTGCTGCTTGTTGAATTGGTGATCGTGATGCGGCTGGCAAAAGCGAAAGCCGGTCCGATGTTGACGAAGCTTGTTATCGCCGCTGCTGCGATGATTGCACTCGGCTATCCTGGCGAAGTCATTTCGTCTCCGGAAGGTCAAATGATGCGACTAGTTTGGGGTGGTCTATCTTGCCTTCCATTCTTCTACATCCTGTACGTGCTTTGGGTAGAGCTGACAAAATCGCTTGACACTCAACCACAAGCAGTTCGCGGCCTGATCAATCTAGCGAGATACGTCATTTTGATCACTTGGCTGGTATACCCCATCGCCTACGGCTTGGGCAGCACAACTGCAGCTTTGGAAGCCGCATCGGGCGGTAACGAAGGGGCAGGAGGTATCGTTGGTTTGCAGATCGGATATGCCATCGCAGACATGACAGCGAAGGCTGGATTTGGTGTCTTGATTTACTTCATTGCACGAGCCAAAACTCAGCAAGATGCTGCCGACGGAATTTCTCCCGACGCCGTTGCGATGCCTGTTTAAGAACGTCGCCTGAAGCGTGATTTGGCGTTGTCAGTTTCGTGCACCCCGGACCTGGCAACGCCTCACACGCAGGACGTTTTCTGAAAAGATCAACCTCACTCCGAACCCATCCAATTGGAAGTTCAATGCACTCATTGATTGTTAGCTTTGCGATCTGCATGACACTACTGATCCAAGCGTGGGGATTGAGGTTGTCATTTTCCACCACAGCGATTGTGTTGGCAGTTTGTGTGGCGATGATCGGCTTGCCCCATGGAGCTCTCGACCACAAAATCGGCACGCGGCTGCTAGGCTCGTTTTCTGCCCCTGCTTCGTACGCGATTTTCTTCCTTTCTTACCTCACCGTGGCCGCGGTTGTTGTTGCCGGCTGGTTCCTGTCCCCCGTACTCACGGTCTTTGGCTTCTTTTGTCTATCCGTCTGGCACTTCGGCCTCGAAGAAGACGAGAGAAAGTGTCTTTCCTGGATGCAGTGGCTGTCAATGGTCGCCCGTGGCGGGATGGTAATTTGGATTCCGACCGTGTTTCAAGGCGAAGCAATTACTCAATTGCTAACGTCAATTTTGCCAGCAGGCGACATTCTCGTTGCCAAACAAATTGTGACAGTAATTACAATTATCGCCCCGCTGCTTGCGATCCTAACCATTTTCGATGCCTTCACGTACCGAAATGAGACGCAACAAGGCTGGATGGGATTTCCAGCGAATTGGCAACATCGCCTAAGATTGCTTGCGTTTGCAATTCTATTTGCAGCTGCCGATCCTTTGGTTTCGTTTGGCATCTATTTTTGCGGCTGGCATTCGATTCGAGGTCTGGTCCATTTGCGCGAACAATTCGGATTTTCAACTGGCAATTTGTTGTTGAAGTTGACTCCCATTTCCGCCCTTGCAATTGGCTTGTTTGGCGTTGGCTTTCTTTTCAGTCGCAACTCGAGTGTCGTGACTCCGGCAATTATTCAGACTCTGTTCATTGGGTTGAGCGCGGTTGCGATTCCACATCTGCTGCTACACATCGTCTCTGATTCGATCCGTTCGAAACAGGCTCAAGGAGCAGTCCTGTGATGACAAACCAAAATTCAAAGTATGACTACATTCTCGTTGGCGGCGGCCTCCAGGCGGGACTCCTGGCACTGGCAATTGATCATCACAAGCCCCAATCTCGCGTTTTGCTGATCGAGAAAAATGATTGGCTTTTTGGCAACCACACCTGGTCGTGTCATGAAACGGACATTCCTGAAACGGTTGGCTGGCTTGAGCCCATCGCCTACCGCCAGTGGCCGGCTTACACCGTCAAGTTTCCAAAGTTTGAACAGCGAATCAACATGGCATACCGTTCGTTTTCATCCGACCAGCTTGCCTCGGCTGTCCAGCAAATTGCCAGCCGAGGCAAGCTGGAGATTCGAACTCGAACATCGGTCGCGAAGGTCGGCAACAAGCTGCTGACAACCGACAATGGCGAAACGCTTGAGGCGGTCACGGTCATTGATTGTCGCGGAGACCGTCGCGATCAGCTTTCAAACTGCGGCTTTCAAAAGTTTCATGGCTTCGAAGTCAAATTGGATCGGGACTGGCCGGACCCGCTGCCTGTCCTGATGGATGCGACGATGGACCAGCAAAACGGATTTAGGTTTCTGTATGTGCTTCCATTGTCGAAACGCCGAGTCTTGATTGAAGACACTTATTTTTCCGACTCGTCTACGCTTGATCGTCAAGACAGTCTTTCTCTAATTCAAGACTACCTCGCAGAGCGGTCGATCACCCAATGGAGTATCTCGCGTGAAGAGCGGGGGTGTCTTCCAATGCCGTTTGATGCAAGCATGAAGCCCAGTGCTTCATCACCCTTACGGGGCGGGTTTTGTGGCGGTTGGTTTCATGCCGCAACTGGGTATTCGCTTCCACTGGCCGTTCGATTCGCCGATACGATCGCGACGAGTCCAGCGGGCCAAGTCGATCAGCAAATTTTGAGACTTGCCAAGCAAAATATGTTTCAGGCTGGTTTTTCCAGATTTCTCAATCGACTTCTTTTTCAGCTCGTATCCCCTCGTAACCGGTTCCAAGTATTCCGTCGATTCTACCGGGCGCTGCCGGATGAGACGATCAAGCGATTTTTCGCTCACCAATTTACGAAGTCGGATGCAGCTCGAATCTTGATCGGTTCGCCGCCGCGTGGCCTGACTCCTTTCCGATTTTTAAATTCATTTAAGGCAAACTCATGTCCGACCACACCACACTAAAACCTCGAACGGGAAACTCGACTCTTCGACCGCGTCCAGGCGTAACACGCGTTCCTCGACGACTTTGGCAGGCTGGCATCTTTGATCCGTTGAATCACATTCTACAGTCTGAGGGCAAGCGATTGCGGGCCGACTTGGTAACGCTGTCTTACCAATTAGCAGGGGGCCTAGGGGCAGTCCCAAACGACTTGATTGAATTTGTCGAGTTGCTACACGCTGGCTCGCTCGTGATTGACGATATCGAGGACGAATCCGAAATGCGTCGCGGCCAACCGACACTTCACAAAGTTGTTGGAACGCCTTTGGCAATCAACACCGGCAACTGGATGTATTTTTCGGCGTTGGAGAAACTGCAAGACCTGCCATTGGACTCGACCCAACTATGTCAAGTCATGGGCGAGACCATCACGACGATCCGTCGATGCCATGAAGGACAAGCTCTGGATTTGACCGCCAAGGTCCTGGAGATGGATCGACTCCATATTTATCCAACCGTCCGGGCAATTTCACGGTTGAAAACCGGTGGTGTGACGGCGTTGGCAGCAAAACTCGGGGCCGTGCTCGCGGGCGGCAATCCTAGTTCGCAGAAAGCTTTCCACTCGTTTGGAATGCAACTGGGAATAGGCATTCAAATGCTTAACGATTTTGCCGAACTAAAAAGCAGCTCTGAGTTTGGAGGAAGATCTGATGACCTTAGAAACGCCAGGGTCACTTGGCCATGGGCTTGGCTCAGCCGACTTCGATCTGAAAGGCAGTTTGCAGAATTGCAATGCATGCTGCTCGAAACTAGCCAAGACAACATGCACGAAGTTGCCGCAACCTTGCTGAGTTCGACTTCCGAAATCTGTGCAAGCTCCATTCAACGGAAAATAAAAGGCGCCATCTCCTGCCTTAAAAACGAACTTTACCCAAATTCGTCATCCGCTCTAAATAGCTTTTTAAATCGCATCGAGGGATACCGTGCCTAGCATTGAAACACTCGCTCCGTCCAAAACTTTGACCACGATTCATTTGATTGACGAGCCGCCAGCTAACACCGGGCTCTCGGCGGCCGTTATCGGCAGTGGCTTTGGCGGCCTCGCTGCCGCCATTCGTCTTCAAGCCATGGGAATTCAGACCACTTGTTTTGAAGCCCGTGACAAACCAGGTGGTCGGGCTTATGTCTACGAAGACCAGGGTTTTACTTTTGATGCGGGACCGACCGTCATTACCGCGCCTCACTGTTTGGAAGAACTTTTCCAAATCGCTGGCAAGTCAATGGACGACTACGTCAAGTTGCTTCCGGTGACTCCGTTTTACCGTTTGCGTTGGAGCGATGGTGCGGAATTCGATTACGTTGGTGACGAAACAGAATTGATCGAGCAAATTCGCCGAATCAATCCGGCGGATGTCGATGGCTACAAACGGTTTGCTGACTACACTCGCAAAGTTTTTGAAAAAGGCTATGTCGAACTCGGGGCGACGCCTTTCCTCCGATTTCGTGACATGATCTCGGTTGCGCCCGATTTAATGAAGCTGCGGGCCGATCGCAGCGTTTATAAAACCGTTTCAAAATTCATGAAGGACGAACATCTTCGTCAAGCATTCAGTTTTCACCCACTACTGGTCGGTGGAAACCCCATGGATACGAGCGCTATTTACACGTTGATTCATTGGATCGAGCGAGAATGGGGCGTCTTTTTTCCAGCAGGCGGAACAGGAGCATTGGTGAATGGACTGGTCAAACTATTCGAAGACATCGGTGGACAACTGCGATTAAATTCGCCCGTCGAGTCGGCTCAGGTTGTCTCGGCCAATAACGAACATAGTCCGCATAGCACCAAGCACCTCGTCAAAGCTCATGGTTGTGACGCGAAAGAATTTGATGTCGTCGTCTCCAATGCCGACGTTCATCACACTTACTCTAAAATCTACCAGTCAGAAAAAGTGGCCGACCTCCGTCGACGAAGGCTCGAACGGATGGAATGGTCGATGTCCTTGTTCGTCATGTATTTCGGCACTCGCAAGCGTTTCGAGAATCTCGCGCACCACACGATCCTATTTGGCCCGCGGTTTAAAGGACTGCTCAAGGATATTTTTCGAGGCAAATCTCTGCCCAAAGACTTCAGCCTGTACTTGCACGCACCTACTGTCACCGACCCAAGTCTCGCCCCCGAAGGCGGCGAAGCGTTTTACGTCCTCAGCCCTGTACCGCATCTGGGGCAAGCCAACATTGACTGGGAAACGGTGGCCCAATCCTACGGAGACCTGATCCTGGAATCCTTGGAAGATTATTTACCTGGACTGCGTGATTCCATCGTAACTCGGCGGCACTTCACGCCTCAGGATTTCAAGACCGAACTTAACTCGTTTCATGGCTCGGCGTTTTCCGTCGCACCCAAGTTAACGCAGAGCGCTTTCTTCAGACCTCACAATCGTGACAAAGACATTCCGGGACTTTACATCGTCGGAGCTGGAACCCACCCAGGCGCTGGAGTTCCAGGCGTCATCAACACAGCCAAAGCGACAACCGGCGTCGTCGCTGCTGACTATGGAGTTTCGGTCTCGTGAAATTCGATTTCAACAAAATGCCCGCAAGTGATGCCGAGGTGATCAAACACCACAGTCGCTCATTTTCGTTGGCCGCCAAGCTTCTACCGGCGTCAATTAGAGCTGACGTCGAAAAACTTTATGCTTGGTGCCGCTGGTGCGATGATGCGGTCGACGAGGCTCCTAGCAAAGAAGAAGCAAAAAAACGAATCGAGATATTAAGTTCCGATGTAAAACGCATTTCCGAGGGAAAACTTCCGCTGCATGCCGCGTCGCAATGGCTGGCGGATCTGTCAGATCGGTATGAAATTCCAAGCGAACTTCCACTTGATTTACTGCAGGGAATGGCAACGGATATTGAAAACCCCATCTTTGAAACCGTCGACGAACTACTGCTTTATTGCTACCGAGCTGCCGGAACGGTCGGGCTGATGATGTGCCGGATCATGGGAGTCCACGACAAAATCGCCTTGGAAAATGCCGAAGCCCTCGGCATCGCGATGCAACTAACGAACATTGCTCGCGATCTCAGTGAAGATTGGCAAACGGGACGCCGCTACGTTCCCAAAAAATGGCTCTCGCTGATACCACTCAAAGACATGACGCCCTCGAACGGGCAAGTTCGCATGGCAGTTCAAGAGTTACTGGATCTGGCGGATCGTTACTATTCAAAAGGCTATCAAGGGCTCAAGCAGTTGCCCGATGGCTCGCGAATGGCAATTCGATTGGCCGGAGTTATCTACCAGGAAATCGGCAACGAAATTCGTCGCCAAGACTTGCGAGTGATGAGCGGGAGACTATTTGTGCCGCTCACACTGAAACTGAAATTGGGAGCAAGTTGCCTGATTTCAGAAATTAAATTTCGATCCATGCGTGCGACAAAGAGCACGCTCATTTCACCTTTTCGATCAGCATTTTTAGACACGTTTCAATATAACGGGAAAACCAAGATGAATTATGAAACTCGATACCTCGGTTACCTTGGCCTTTCGCTAACGTTTGTGATGGCTACTACGATGTTCTTGTTGATGGGACTCAACCCCAAAGAAACAGTTTACGAAGGCTTGCCTTGGATCTACTCCGGGGGATGCGCTCTGATCGCTGCGGGGACTGGCATCATGGCCAGACGGATGAACCAACATCTGACGCCTCAGCCCGTGAAGGCGGAACCGAGGCAATAACGATTCAGCGATGCACACCGAACATTGCTCACGAAGTCGACCGCGTATCCAGATGGCGTGGGAAGAACGTACGCTTTTGATGCGACCAAGGATCAGTTTGGTTTGCTGCCAAGAGGAGCGATCAAATTAAGCCGGAGGTCGATCGAGTTTTGGCGAAAGCCGACTCACGGAAGAGAAACGAAGCACTAATCAAAGCGAGGTTTCGCCGTCGTAAAATTTTAGAAATCCATGTTAACGCGGTCGTGTTTGAACACTAGCATCAACGTATCGGTCATAAGATGAGTAATAAGATTGGTGGATTCAGCAAGTTAGGTTCAATCAGCCAGACCGTCGCGGGATTTTATGATTGTCTCAATGGGGAGAAAAGTCGGCATCGACTGGAATATCTGTTTGTCCGCTTGGCGGTAGCCGGATTTCTATTGCATCTGGCTCTCATTCTCTTCAACCGCACAGCACCTGATCTGGCAGCAAGACTGATCCCCGGGATCGGCTTCAATTTCCTCCAAGCCGTCTACACCCCGTTTAGCTTCATCTTGTTCTACGAAGTACTACTGCTGGTCCTCGCATTACCCCGGTCTTTTACGACTTCAATCTGCAAACAGTACGAGATCATTTCCCTGATTGTCGTTCGTCGGGTATTTAAGGATATCGGTTCCTTTGAAGACTTTGATAGTTGGTTGACACAAACAGATGCTGTCCGTGTTGTGCTTTTCGACATGGGAGGGGCCTTGCTGATGTTCTTGGCCGTCACCCTAATTTATCGAATTCGCAAGACAGTTTCCAAAACGGTTTCCAAAACGACGGGGCCTGCAAAGTTGGCTGGATTTATTCAGCTCAAAAAGATGATCGCGATTTTGCTCGGATCAGTTTTGATACTGTTTGCCGCAGGCAACGTCGTGTTCTGGTTGGCAAGTGTTTTCCCCGCGGCTGTGAATTTCTCGGTGGGCGCCAAAGACATGGACAAATTCTTTTTTCCAGCATTCTTTGAGTTCATGATTTTCACGGACGTTTTCTTGCTAATCGTTTCGATTTCTTACTACGACCGCTATGAATATCTGTTCCGTAATTCAGGATTCGTCATCTCAACGGTCTTGCTGCGAATCTCGTTGTCCTCTCCCAAACCCTATGACTTGGCAATCTCGCTGATCTCCATTTTCTACGGTTTGGGATTGATTTCGATTTTCGCATTTTACACGAAAGTCTCGGCAAGCCCAGAAAAGCCATCCGTTTAAGAGAAGCTCTTTGTCGAAGTCATGCTGGCTTTTTGAGCAGGGGCGGTCTGATGACTGGCAGTGCCCCTGGATTAAGAACAGGTGCCTGCACACATCCTCACTCAAAAATCTAGGTCCGCCAACGAAATCAACAGTTCGCTTGCGGAGCCGTAGCTAGATTCGCGGCCAGGGAAATCAAGTCCCGGCTCCAGCCGTCTCGATAATGGCCCACTCCCGCATCCCGTTTCGAATCGCAATTTGATTGCATCGAATCAAATCGTCATGTGCCTCATCGAAACTCGCAACTGGCATTTGATAAACGATTTTACCAGACGGCGGGACGTCAAAGACATTCTCCGGTCTCCAGTTGTTTGGGACACGAACAATTGAAAATATAAAGTCAGGTTGGTAATTGGATCGTCTGTTTAACATTGTATTTTCTCCTAGCTGGTAACCGCAATTACGCCGTGGTGTAAACACCCCGGCGTCAATGAGAAAATGCGATCCCTCTATGCTATCAACTCCAACGGCATGCCCTGTTCGACAAGCGATTGAGCTGTTTCCAAAAGGAACATGTCGAATGACCCTCGGCAGAGTCAACGCCTGTGATTCCCAACCATCAGCGTGGTCGAGGGCAAGTCATTTTTTTATCGGCGCATGGTTGGTTCTTACTATGGAAAAGCCCAGCCCACGGTCGTTAGGCAGTCGAAACCTACCCTCGTTCGCAATAATTTTGTTGAGTTTCGCGTTGTGCGGGTCGAATTTTCTCAGTTGATAATGCTGTGATTGAGTAGGTTACCCCAAGTGGAAGATTGAGGCGCTTCAGCGTGCCACAACAAATAGCGAAACTGTGCTGGTCGCAGATCGTCCAACGTTGAAAGGTGAAGATGTTTGGAATCAAATCAAAGAAGGAAAAGCTTGAAGCGAAATTCAAGAAATTGCTTGAGGAAGCTTACCAGTTGTCTCATACCAATCGAACAAAGAGCGACGAAAAAGCAGCAGAAGCGGAAGCGCTGAGAATTCAAATTGACGCGATGGATTAACCAACCGATGAACTAACCTTTTCAATTTTACCATGAAAGTCCGAAGATGAACGATGAACACACCAAGAATTGGCCAGACCTTGCTCTTGCTCTTTACGAGCGGCTCACAGGCACAAATGCGGAAATCAAATACGATTTTGAAGACCTTCACATTCAGGTTCCAAGCGGCACGGGCGCTGACGCGGAACATGCCAAATGGGTTTTGAATGGCGCGATAAAAATCAGCACCAATGAGAGTGTCGATTCCCCAAAGTCCTAGTGGTCGGCGAGCTGGATGTCACAATCGCTGACCAAAATGCGACGATCGAATTTCTTGGTAATCAGATTCTTTTTCGTTTCCAAGATTACGCAACGGCGTGGTCGATATCAAATCGCCCCCTCCCAAGCCCTTCCATTGTCGGAAAGCTGCTATCATTTGGTGAACTGAAACTGAGGGCTCAAATTGGCAAGCGAAAGCCAATCGATCTGTTTCCTCAAGCAGGCTGGATCGTCAGGATGTTAAGTCCCGCGATTCGAGAGATGGGGAAATCGACGAAACCGTGAGCAAGTTTTTTCCTCACGACGAAAAAACACCAGGGAATTTTGCTCGAATGAGATTGAAAGTTCAACAATGTCAATAGAAAAACCACCGGCCAAAGTATTGTTGACAGGAGCATCCGGTTACGTGGGCGGTCGTTTGCTGCCGTTGCTCGTGGCGCAGGGCCATTCGGTTCGATGCTTTACGCGGCGTGCAACCAGCGCAGCGAATTTTGACTCGAATGTCGAGGTGGCCGTTGGAAATGCTTTGGATGAGCAGTCACTTCTGAAAGCATTGGATGGAATCGAGGCAGCGTATTATCTGATTCACTCGATGGGTGACAACGAAGATTTCGAGCAAACTGACCGATTAGCAGCTGGGAATTTCGCGAAAGCCTGCTCGATTCAAGGTGTTAAGCGCATCATCTACTTGGGTGGTTTGGGAAACCCTAAAGACAACCTTTCCAAGCACCTGCGGAGTCGGCAGGAGATTGGCGATATCCTGAGGACGTCCGATGCATCCGTTACTGAAATCCAGGCGTCCATTATTATTGGCTCCGGAAGTCTTTCCTTCGAAATGATTCGGGCCTTGGTCGAGCGGTTGCCAGTGATGATTTGCCCGAAATGGGTTCGTGTACTTGCGCAGCCAATTTCGATCGAAGACGTTTTGACTTACCTCGCCGAAACCCTCGATCAACCGCTGGGCTCATCCGTGATCTATGAGATTGGTGGTCCGGAGCAAGTTTCTTACGGCGAAATCATGCAGCGTTACGCAAAGCAGCGTGGTCTCAAGCGTTACATGATTCCTGTCCCGCTCTTAACCCCGTATCTGTCGAGTTTATGGCTTGGCTTGGTAACGCCACTCTATTCGCGGGTCGGTCGCAAATTGGTGGACAGTCTGCGGAATCCAACTCTCGTCACCAACCACAAAGCAAAAGAAGACTTCAAGGTTGAACCACGGTCTCTTGATGAATCCATCGCTCGCGCGTTGATTTTCGAAGACAATGAATTCGCTGAAACGCGTTGGTCGGATTCATTCTCCGCGGGCGGTGACCAGAAGAGTTGGGGCGGTGTTCGGTTTGGTTCGCGGCTGGTGGATTCGCGGACCCGAACGGTTGAATTGACTGCTGAACAGGCTTTCATACCAATCCGACGTATTGGTGGCGAAGCGGGTTGGTACTACGGAAACTGGCTATGGAAAATTCGCGGCTTTCTCGATCTACTTGTGGGTGGAGTTGGCGTGCGACGCGGACGCCGTCATTGGGACCAAATACGAGTTGGCGATACGCTTGATTTTTGGCGAGTCGAGCAAATTAAAGACGATAAAATCCTGCGATTGGCTGCTGAGATGAAGGTCCCCGGTCGAGCTTGGCTGGAATTTGAAGTCACCGAGACAGAGAATGGTTGCTCCGTACGTCAAACGGCAATTTTCGATCCGGTGGGACTGTTTGGAATTGTGTACTGGTATTCGCTTTTCCCGCTTCATGAATTCGTTTTTCGTGGCATGCTGCGAAACATTTGCAAAGCGGCAGTCGCGATTTCAAAGGAAGAAAAAGAGTGCAGCCAGCCAGTTGGTTGATGCTCACTTCTTCTTGCTCTGAAATCTGAGAGCCTCGATGGAAGCCTGGTCTCGCACCAGCATCATGGCCTCTGCGAAAGCAGCCGTGTTCCAAATACGACCGCTTAAGTTAGCTTCGGATGCCGAGTCGGGTTAAATCAGCCAGCATTTAACTGACTCAGGGTACCGTCCTTCGCCAATTCAAGCAGGGACAAGTAATGTCAGCGGCAATTTTAGCACCCGCCGTCTCAATGGAGATCGCATGTCACTTACCCATCTCAAAGTAGATCAATACTCCAAGGACCACCAGCATCAACGACCAAATCGCGACGGCGATTCGAATAGCACGTTTTGCTCGTTCAGCTTCCCACCTGGAGCCCGGTCGCAAGCCTTGTGCAAGGAACGTCAACGTTCCGGCAAGATTGACGCAGATGATGTTGGTCGCGACCAACATCATCGCTCCTGTTGCTGAATGGTATTCACCACCCGCCAGTAGCATTCCGAGTACTGCCGTTGGCGGCAGCAAAGCGACAGCGACCATCACTCCGATCAAAGCAGCGGGTGCACCCGTTGTGAACGCGAGGACGCCTGCACATCCAGACGCCAACGCCAAAATAATGTCTCCGCCAGAAACATGAGTTCTTGCCGCGATCGCTTCCTGTGCAACGCTGACAGGAAACAGAAGTCCAATTGAGACGGCACACAAAAGTGCGATCACCAAGCCCACAAGATTGGCCTTAACCGATTTGCGAATCAAGTCCCAATCGCCCAAGGTCGTTGCCAAGCACATGGCCATGTTCGGCCCAAGTAGCGGCGCGATCACCATTGCACCAATCAAGATCGCTGTGTCCCCTCGCGTCAATCCGACAGCGGCGACAAGCGTTGCGATGACAACCTGAGCGATGAAAACGTTGGATATATTGGCGCCTTCAGAAACAAGGTTATAAATCTCTTCGCGGCTGATTCGTTCAGGCGATTTTTCTACTTGCTCATTGACTTCCGTTGGCTCGAGCTGGACAGGGCGGGGCAAAGTGGCCTCGACTGGCAGTAGCATCACGCGGAATCCGTCAACGTTTTCAAATCGAGCAACTAGCCCATCCAGTAGTTTTTCGACGTCCGATGCATCTACGAGTATTCGAACCAACGCTTTGTCGTTGTTGAGCATCTCGTCCCAGCGATCGACGAATTTTCCGTTATCAGGGATGTCGTCAAAGACGGACAACGATGCGGCGGGCACGATTGATTCAATAAGGCGTAGTGGCATAGGTCAACAACGGTAAAACTCAGGGGTGTTTGTAAGTGATCTTCTTTAATGTTGATTGCGGTGGCTTGCAATAATGCTTGCTTATTCTAGAGCTTCCTTATTCCCAGTCTTTCAAATCTCGCGCAGTGTGTCTTGCTGCTGACGAAAAAAATTGATCAATTTCC
>JBLINZ010000123.1:0-13980 GCA_047639375.1 Mariniblastus sp.
GTTCCCACGCCCAGCCGCGGTGGGCAACTGTTCAAGCAATACGTCATGAACCACAATACGTTCACATCGAGTGGGTCAAATCAGAAAGCCAGTCGTGTTGATGCTTTCCCCAAAATTCATGACTCTGTTTTTTCCAGCCAGGTGCAGTGGCTGCGAGCGGGAACTTTCTCCCCAGAATATTCCTGTAGAACCGCCCGAGGAATCGCTGACCCACAAAGCTGTTGAGCACGACGACGATCCCATTGAAATCAATCCGGGCAACCTCCCTACTTCCTCGAAGCCAGATTTTCGCACGGAGTTTGAGTTCCACTGGTGTGGCCCATGCTGGAACAAATTGACTTCCCGACCGCCCCATCATTGTCGAAAGTGTGGCGTTAATATTTTTGGGCGAAATTCGCTGAGTGAACGATGCCCACACTGCCACGATTCCGATTTGCGGTTCGAAAGAGCGGTCAACATCGGCAACTACCGGGACCTCCTTCAAGAGCTCGTGATTCGCCTCAAGAATCAACACGACGAGCCACTGGCTATCCAGCTAGGCAAGTTATTGGCTTACGAAATCATCACTGCCGAGTTTTTCCCTGACTTGAATCTCGTGGTCCCCGTCCCCACGCATTGGTGGCGGCGAATGCAGCGTGGGTTCCAAGCCGCCGAGATCCTTGCCGAGACATTGGCGTCGGATTGCGACATCCCCTACGCCGGACAGATTTTAAACTGTAACCGTCGCACCAAAAAGCAAGGCACGCTTTCAACCACCGGAAGAATGAAGAACGTGCGGGGCGCCTTTGACCTGCACGCCAAAATTAATGTTCGCGGCCTCACGATTCTGCTCGTCGACGACGTGATGACGTCTGGGGCGACGGTCAGCGAAATTTCCCGAGTTTTATTGAAATCGGGAGCCGCGAAAGTTTATGTAGGTGTCATCGCGAGAGGAGCCGGAGTTAGCTAGACTAACGAACTAACGACCGCGTCCAGAATTGCTTGACTTCCTCACGTATTGATCTTCCGCAAATTACAATTTTGACGACTGTCACGGCAATGAATTCAATCTAGACAAAACGTTCATCCTGAATCGCTTCCGCTTGATGAAGTTTGCAAGCTATGATTCTCGGTAACTTTGGACTGAACTGAACCAGCCGAAACTGAAGCCCCCTATGCCTTCTGTCCTGAAACCAAGCATCAGACACTTGATATTAGCTAGAATCGTAAACTGCTAAATGAACGCTGAATCCGATGTTGAATCAAAAATCGACCCTGAATCAGTCGACCCAAAAAAAGCGAGCTGGTTTCGTCAGTCGTTTAACCCATTCCGAATTGCAACCTTGCGCGGTTTCGCGGTCCTGCTACCGCCGCTGCTAACCATCATGCTCTTCGCTTGGGCTTGGAATACCATCGACCGCGCTGTGTTGCGCCCAGTCGAATCCTTGAGCTCCAATCTTTTGGCGCTTTCAATCGAAGACATCCGTGAACACGAGACGATCCTTAAAGAGATCAGTGACAACGTTCCAGCTGACAGCGTCATCAAGATCGAAGATGGCACGTCAACCTACGTTGCCAACGACGGCACGCTTCTGGCCCAAGTCAACAAGCAATGGATTCCCCAAGAAGTTCTAACAATCGTTGATGCCAACCGTGGTGAAGCCAAGCTTCTAACGGCTCATGATTTTTACAAACGCTATGTGCAGATTCAATTTCTCAAACGACACTTGGTGATCCCCGCGTTCTTGGCGATCTTCCTAGCCGTGCTGTACTTGGTTGGTAAACTCTTGGCGGCGGGAATCGGGCGATTCTTTTGGCACCAAATCGAATCGCTGATCCATCGGCTGCCAATCATCCGCAACGTCTATTCTTCGGTCAAACAGGTCACTGATTTTGCGTTCAGCGAAAACGATGTTCAATTCACACGGGTCGTTGCCATCGAATACCCACGCAAGGGCATTTGGTCGGTGGGTTTTGTGACCGGCGAAAGCTTGCTGGACATTCGATTGGCCGCTGGCGAACCGATGTTAAGTGTGTTGATGCCAACCAGTCCCATGCCAGCAACTGGGTTTACCGTCTCGGTCCGCAAAAGTGAAACCATAGATTTGGATCTCACGATCGATCAAGCGATTCAGTTTTGCATCAGCTGTGGCGTTGTTGTGCCCGACCATCAGTTGGCAAAATCGGCGATTGAAGGCGAGGTCAGACGGCGATCGCCGGCCACGATTTCAAAAAACTCCAGCCCGGCCCCCAAGCCTGAGGCAACGCCCAAACACCTTTCCGACCTTCACGATGAAGAAGAGTAACCCGATGCCGAACGAATCGAAGCCCGCCCCCACCATTCGCTTGGGGACGCGCGGAAGTCAGCTCGCGATGTGGCAAAGTAATTGGGTCAAGGCTGAGCTGGAGAAAAACGGCTCCACCGTCGAACTGATCCAGATCAAAACCGAAGGCGACGTCAAAACCGGACCTTTGGCTCAGATCGGGGGACAAGGTTTGTTCACCAAACGCCTCCAAGTTGCCTTGCTTGAAAACGAAATTGACTTGGCCGTCCATAGCCTCAAAGACCTTCCTACCGAAGATCATCCTGACCTCAAAATCGCCGCGATTCCCGTTCGCGAGAACACCGCCGACGCGCTCGTCAGCCGTCAGTTCGCCAACTTAGACGCGTTGCCATCAGGTGCTAAAATTGGCACCGGCAGCGTCCGGCGCGCCGCCCAACTGTTGCACCTGCGCAACGATCTTAATATCCAAGACATCCGAGGAAACGTCGATACACGATTAAAAAAACTGGATAACGGTGAGTTCGATGCAATCATTCTCGCGTGTGCCGGCTTGACCCGCCTGGGCTGGGCGGCACGAATCAGCGATTCGTTTTCGCCAGAACAACTCATGCCGGCGGTCGGGCAGGGGGCTCTAGGATTGGAAACGCGAGCCGATGACGTCGTCACGGTCGAATCCGTTTCGGCACTCAACGATGAACCAAGTTTTCACCGAGCCATGGCCGAACGTTCAATGCTCAAGGCACTCTATGCGGGTTGCCTCTCGCCTGTGGGAGCGTCAACCTCAATCGACGGTACCCAATTGACGTTGATCGGTGTCGTGTTGAGCACCGACGGGCAAGAACGCATCCAAGCCTCCGCGACGTTGGCGATGACACAGTCTCGTGAACTTGGAATCGCAGTGGCAGAACAGCTCAAACAAAACGGGGCCAGCAAACTTCTTAGCTAGCCCGACCTCGCTCCTGATCCAATCGCCGTCTTGGTTTCACTTTGTGGTCGAAGTATGGCTCTTGCTGTCCACCATTTAGCGAGACAGCTCCGAACTCGCCTCCGGACTCATCATGTGGATAACTACGTAGAAAACGCGTACGAAATTTCAGGCTGCCGTACCCGCATGCTCTAGCCATGGGTATCATTCAAGAGAGAAGTGATTCCAACGTGTTCGTTGAATCAATTCGATCACCGTTTGAACTCCTTGGACCAGTCCGACGAAAATGTCTGAAACTAAAATTGATTACCAAACGATCGCTCAAGCCAACGGCGTCGATCTGGATTCGGTCAAACCGATTCCGCACGATGAGCGTTTAAAGATTCTCGAATCGATTCTTGCTCGTGAAGACGTGCCTTATCCAATTGCCCCGGCGGAACGCACGCGATACGTAGACGCTGCGACGCGAGGCGAGCACTTTGGAATCGGAAATTTCAATGGCGAGACCGTCGACCTACGCAATTTCACCAACTCGCAGGACTACCAAAAATACACGTTTGAAGATCATTTGAGCTGGGCCTGCTTGGTGTCTCAACAACAGAAAACCAAACACCAGTTCGCTTGTAAAGAGTACCTCGATGGCGAGGCGTTGTTTGAAATTTCCGGCGGCGTGATTCCAGATTTCTACCTGCTCAACGCCAGAATCTACCAACAGACACAGTGGCAATTGGCGACGGTCAGCGAGATCATTCCGGCCGAACTATTTTTCACCTGCCACAGCAAGCGATTTTTCCCTGTCACGACGTTCATGCGTCCGCTGGGCACCGACTATTTAGAAGAACCCGACATCGGCCACGATGTCGCCGGCCACGTCGCGACGTTTACGATTCCGGCTGTTGCAGATGTGATGAAGAATCACGGCGAAACCCGGAACTTGATCTACGCAGAACGCGATGAGCAGATCACCGCGGCTGGCAATGATCCTGAGGCCGTCGCACGCATCCAACTACACGCCGATGAATTGCTGATGTATGCCGGACGGATCTACTGGTTCACGGTTGAATTTGGGTTGGTCATGGAGAACGGCCAAGTCCGCGATTTCGGTGCTGGAATTTTGTCGTCGCCTGGTGAAACCGTTTATAGCATTGGCAGCCCTGAGTCCAATCGGATCCTGATCGATCCCTCCGACGATGCCGATCTAATGCGACTGGCCAACACGGATTACTTGATCAGCGAATTTCAAAAAACATATTTCATTCTTGAAAGCTTCGATCTCTTACAGTCTTTAACGCCTGAGCGAATCTTGGACGCGAGCAAGAAAGCGATGTCCCTACCCGATTTCACTTGGCGAGAAATCGCGCCCGGCGACCGCGTAATGGACGTCGGCTCCAAAGCGACCAGCCCCAACGAAAAGTACTACCGACTGATGGCCGGGCAAGAGATGGACGAGTGCCTCCACCGGACCGCGATCAAAAATCTAACCATGCACCGTGATGGAATCAGCGACGAATTGCTGGCTCAATTTAGAGCCCTTCCGCCTGAGATCCCAGCTTCGGTGATGAAGTGGTTTCGCGAGACTTACCCAAACTAATTTTGCATTCCAGCTGACATTTATTTGTTTTCCATCTCGCATAGCGAGGAACGGTAGCCCGACGCGCCGAGGCTGTGATTTTCTTGGAAGCCCCACGAAACCATTCGTCCAAGCAACCCATAATCCCAAACCTCAGTAGATCCACCCGATGACAACGACCCTTGTATTGTTTATCGCCGCAATTTTCGGGATCGTTTTTCTGTATACGTTTCTTCCCTGGTTGATCTCGCGAACGCCGTTGCCTTGGCTCGTCCAGTGCCTCCTCGTAATCGCTGCTACGGTTCCATTGCTAGTCGTAGAAGCCGGAGACCTAGTCCTGGCCTTCTTAGTCAGCTCGCTCGTGACCGTGGGATTGTCCCACTTCCACCAGCGACTCAAAGTACGCTATTTCTCATCGGTGGGCATTGAGCCTGAGAAGTTTCGCTGGACTGCGAACCTGAGCTCGCTGCTCTCGGGTCTCGTTATCATCTGCGCAATCACAGCCTTGGCCGTGAGAGCAATTGAGAATTACCCAACGAGTGCGGATAACAGTTATGAGACTCCTCACCTCGCTCAACTATTGAGCATGGGACTCGCCATGGGCATCTGGAGTCATTCGATTTTCTTCTTCTGGCTTTGCCGACCAGCCTGGAAACGTACCTATCCATTTATTTTAACGTCGATGCTTTTGAGTCTTATTGCAGCAAGCTGGAACGAACCCACAGTAGCCCAAAGCATCTTTTCAACTTGCTGGTTCTATTTGCCGAATTCCTTCAAAACCGAGGTAATGATATTTGGCGCTTCAACACTTGGGCAACCAGGCGTCACGACGACATGGCTAGTGCTGCTGGCCGTCAATGCTTGCATGATGACTTTCGCAGCCTGGAGCTTGGGAATGGCCTTCTCCACCAACAAGTCCGCTTCAACAGCCGCCCCAAGCTTGCTTCTGAAACCAATTCGAATCATCTCAATCTTGACGACAACTTTATGGGTTACCGGTTTACTGACACCCGTTTCATATTTCTTTTTTTCGCTCTTTCCCATTTCCAGCGAGCTCAAACTCCATCACGAATACTTGAGTGGTCAACCGAACGGTTTCACTGAGCTTTGCGAGGCTGGCGATGACTTTGATCAAAGTGCCATTCTAACCGGTTCCAATTTAATCCTGCCTGGCCCAGAATTGAAAAACGAAATCGCGGCCTACTCAAGCGCCTTCCAGAAACTTGACGCAGGACTTGCTCGTCCAAACTGCACATGGATTGACTGGTCTACCGGAGAAATATTTCGACCAAATGCCATGGATTCCATGGGCGGCGGCATGGAATTGAGAGCGGCTGCCAGGGGACTTGGAAAGCGTTCGCTGCAAGCGCAGGCTGACGGACGCTTTGACGATGCCATGGCGGATGGGATGCGTGCCTTGAACGTCGCAAAATCGCTCTCGATCGACCCAACAGCAATGACTTCGTTAGTCGGAAACGCCATCGAGGGAATGGCGTTTGGGATGATCCATTCGGCCATCAAACAGGCGAGCACCAATCTACTACATTCATTGGTAAACTCGTTGGATGAGTTGGCCACCAACTTTGAATCGGTGGATCAAGAAATCTCGCAAATTGATGTGAACGAGAAAAGATACGCTTGGATCCAATCAGACTGGAAAGGTCGCCTAGCCTTTCTAGTACTCGCCGATCGTGACAATGCCGAGTTTTTTCATGAATTTCTGATTCGCCGTGGTGTCATTCGCAACTTGTTACAGACCGAAATTGCAGCCGAACTCTATCGACGTGAGGTCGGTCAGTTTCCACCCGACTTGAAATCCATGGTTCCCACTTACTTATCCAAAATCCCCATCGACCCTTTTTCCCCTGCGGCCGAACCTCAACCACTCCGATACCAAGCCTCCCCCGACGGTTCGTCATTCCGGCTGTACAGTGTTGGCGTCAACCGAGTTGACGAGAACGGCCAATGCGACCCTGGAAACCCTTTCATGGCAGGAGATATCAATCTAGCAATCATTTTTGGCGACCGCCTAGATTACAACAGGAAAGAGGTCGAGAAGTATGAGCAAATGCAGGCCGAAGAGCTGGCTGAAGACGCGTTCTGGAATGTCGAACCAAAAGACATGCTTGCCCCAGAGGCCAAACAAGGCGAAGCAAATAACGGCGAAGCAAATAACGGCGAGGAAGACGCAGGATTGGATCGAAACCAAGACGCAGGATTGGGTCGAAACCAACAGTCGCGGTAAATCCCCTCGCCCCGCACAAACAAGTCGCTTGGACACTCAACGCAGCCACATCCGACAGGAGCACAAGGCGACACGCCGCAAATTGCTCGCAATAAAACCCGGCGCAGCCGATGTAAAAGGCACAGGCCCTATGCCGTCAAGACGCTCATAACCTCATTCGCAAAACGCCCCCTCGAACAACTCACCAAAACGCCCCGACCATCCAAGCCTACGTTTCGCCACTGTAAAACAGGTCTTGTACACCTGCGAGCCCCCAAGTTATTCGACAAGGTCGCGCGCCGTTACAACTCACCAATTAGCCCGCGGCCAAAACAGCCCAGCTCAACCCACGTTCTGCAGCCCCGCCGCGATCCCATTCACCGATTGCAAAATCGCATGGCGGATCAACTCGCTATTCGGCCCTTCCGGATCAGCTCGCAGCATTTTCAACAATTCAACTTGGATGTAATTCAACGGATCAACGTAGGGGTTTCGTACGCGGATGCTGTGCTGGAGCCACGGCTCTGTATCCAGCAACTCAGTCCCACCAGTGATCTGCAAAACCAACCGCTTACTCAATTCAAATTCAGCCTCGATGTCCGCAAACACCGCGGCTCCCGCTTCGCCGGCCAGCGAAGCGTACATCTTCGAGATCGACATATCGGCCCGGCCCATTCCCAGGTGCACGTTGCTCAATAGCGTGCGGAAAAAAGGCCAGCTCTGATACATCTCAGCTAGCTCAGCCAGCCGTTTTTCCCGGTCACCCGCGGCAAGAAATTTCTCAAAACCCGTCCCGACACCGTACCAACTCGGCACATCGGTTCTGGTTTGCGTCCAAGCGAAAACCCATGGGATCGCTCTCAGGTCGTCAAGCGTCTGGGTCGCGCGACGATGCGATGGCCGAGAGCCGATATTGAGCTGGCCAATTTGATCGATGGGCGAAGCGGTTTGGAAATACGCCAGGAAATCTTCGCGCTCCACGAGGCCCCGGTACTTCTCATACGCCGATTGGCTAAGTGAATCCATCACCGCTCCCCATTGCTCAATCTTTTCAACCACGGGTCGTTTCCCAGTGGAACACAACACCGCGTGAAACAATTGTTGCAAATGCCGATGCGCGATTTCCGGCTCGCTGTATCGCGAACTTACGACTTCACCCTGTTCCGTGATTCGAATTCGCCCCCGAACCGATTCCGTTGGCTGGGCCAAGATCGCTCGGTTGGCCGGACCACCGCCTCTGCCCAGCGAACCACCTCGGCCGTGAAACAACGTCATCAAAACGTCATTTTTGCGGCAGACTTCCGCCAGTAATCGCTGCGACGTAAACAACATCCAATTCGCCCGCAGATAGCCGCCGTCTTTATTACTATCGCTGTAACCGATCATGATCTGCTGCTGACCACCACGCTGCTTCAAATGCTCCGCGTAAACGGGATTATCGAACAGCGCCTGCATGACTTGAGGCGCCGCTCGCAGGTCTTCCACCGTTTCAAACAACGGAACAATGTCAATCTTGCCAAACAACTCAGCGTCATGAGCCAGTAACAAAACTTCCAGCAAATTGCTCACGCCCTGCGTCATACTGATGATGTATGTCTTGATCGCGTCTGGACCGATTCGCTGCTGAGCCGATCGGATCAGCCGAAACAACGTCAACAAATCATTGGTTCCTTCGCTGAATCCAAACGCCCCATCCGACTGGACGCCGCCCGTCCAAGGGCGTGGATTTACAATCTCTTGAGTCAACAAATCGATTTTCTCAAGCTCACTCAACTCATCGTAATTCTCAACCGTCTTGTTCCTCGCAAACACTTCACTCGCCGCCTGACGATGGTGCCGAGCGTGCTGGCGAATATCCAATGTCGCAAGATGAAATCCAAACACTTCTGCCGAGCGAATCAAACGCGAGAACCGACCACGGAACAATCGCTCGCCCTTATTCGCCAACAGGCTATCGCGAATCAAGCAGAGGTCCTGAATGAACTCGGCCGCGTCTTGATACGCCCGAACATCCGGCTCGGCAGAACTATCCCATGCCAGAAGATTCTGTTCGCGAGTGGCTTTCAAACGGCGATACATCAAAATCAATTTCTGCCGATACGGCTCCTGGTCAAATCGCTCCAACACTTCAAACTCATCACCGGGCACCAAACGCTTGTCAGCTTCAAGACTCTCCAAAAACGGCTGGCTAAATTTGGCCCGGGTCCTCGACGGGCTCAGCAAGCTGTACATCGAACCGACAACCTTGCAGTAGTGGTCCAGCACCACGGTCTTATGCTCGGACAACGTATCCCGGGTGACTTCGGTAGTTACGTAGGGATTACCATCGCGATCGCCACCGATCCAAGAACCGTACGTGAGCAGCGAAGGAATATCGAAATCGGTTTCTGGGTAGTGAGTCAGCAGCGCGTTCTCAAGCTCCTCGTAGATTTTCGGGACCAAGTCAAACAGGGTGTTCTCGAAGAAATACAAACCACTGTTACGAACTTCATCCATGACCGTCGGCCGGCGATCGCGCGTCTCATCACATTGCCAAAGCAAAACAATATGGTCGTGCAACACCTCTTCGACTGCCTTCCGCTCAAACTCGAACAAATCAGCAGAATGGGCTTTTTGTAACAGACTCGAAACCTTGTTGAGAATCTGGCGGATGGTTCGCCGCTTAGACTCGGTCGGGTGAGCCGTAAAGACGGGAGTGATGGCCATCTTCTTCAAAATATCCTGGAGCTGTTCTCCCGAGACGCCTTCACGTTTCAAAGTCGCCAATGCCTCGTCGATGGTCTCGTCCATCGGATTCCCTGAATCAAACGCCGACTGGGCACGTTTTCTCAGCACACGAACGCGCTCGCGCTCTTCCGCTAGATTGACCAACTGAAAATACGTTGAAAACGCTTTCAAGTTTGCAGACGCCAAAGGTAAATCGGCGGCCAAGCTGGGAATCAACTCGTCCAGACGTTGTTTCGCGGATTCGTCGCCAGTTCGCCAAGCCTTAGCCAGCTTGCGAATCTCTTCCTCCATTTCAAAGACCGACTCGCCCTCCTGAGCGATAATCGTCTCCCCCAGCAAACCTCCCAAGAGACGAATGGTTGCACCCAGTTCGTTTTGCCCGCGTTCATCTGGAGTGTTTTTTTGCGTTGAAGTCATGGGATCACCGTTAAGTTGGCCGCAATTTGTAATAAAATATTTCGTCAATCTATCTCGGTTCGTTTACCACAAACCGATCGCTAAGGCCCTCATCTAGCCGCAAGGATTCCAATCGCGCGTAAACGCTTCGCCAACCCCTCACTTCGGGCATGGCTATCACCCGCAAAATACCGTTCGGAATTGACTTGAGCGGTCCGCCGCCTAAAATCAGGCCTGACGTTTTTTTGCCATACATGGGATTCTGGACGGATCGAGTCTTGACGACTTAATACCGTTTGTTCTATCGGTAGTTCTCGAGTTCACCAACCTTTGGCAGCAATAAATTTTTGACAGGAATTAATTTCCTTTCCAACGATGGCAATCATTATTCTGCTCAACCATTTTTTCTCGTGAGACGTTAGAAACAACTTTGAATTCGACGGCTCGCATCCCGCGGGCTGTTTTTTTGGACGTTGACAACCACCCTTCAGGCAGTCGAAACAACGCACGCCACCCACCGATCCGAGTTATCGGAAAACAGGAGCTGAACGATGACCACTATGTATTTTGAAGCTGACCTCAATACTCAAGCACTCGACAATCTCTGCGTCGCCATGATCGGCTATGGCAGCCAGGGACGTGGGCAAGCCATGAACCTGCGTGATAGCGGTGTGAATATTGTGGTCGGGCTGCGTGAAGGCGGAAAGAGCTGGGACCAAGCCGTTTCTGAAGGCTGGGAACCGCTCACCATGGAAGCCGCCGCCGCGAAAGCTGACGTCGTCTGCATGATGTGCCCCGACATGGCTCAGCCGCAAGTCTATCGTGACATCATCGCTCCTAACCTCAAGCCCGGCTCGACCGTGCTGTTTTCTCACGGTTTCTGCATTCACTATGGTGCGATCACCGTGGCCCCTGAAAACAATGTCGTCATGATCGCCCCCAAAGGCCCCGGCGGCATGGTTCGGCGACAGTACGAAGAAGGCAACGGCGTCCCAGCCTTGGTCGCTGTCCATCAAGACGCCACCGGCAACGCCAAAGAGATCGCCTTGGCCTACGGCTGGGGAGTCGGCGCAGCGCGGGCAGGAATCATCGAGACGACTTTCCCCGAAGAAACGGAAACCGACCTGTTCGGCGAACAAGCCGTCTTGTGCGGCGGATTGACCGAATTGATCACCGCCGGTTGGGAAACGCTGGTCGAAGCCGGCTACCAACCTGAAGTCGCGTACTTCGAATGCCTTCACGAAGTCAAACTAATCGTTGACTTGATCTACGAAGGCGGCATCGCTCGGATGCATGAATTCATCAGCGACACCGCAGCCTATGGCGATCTCGTCAGCGGCAAACGAATCGTAACTGCTGAAACTCGTGAGAACATGAAGGCGATTCTAAAGGACATTCAAGACGGAACGTTTGCCAAAAACTGGCAAGAAGAATCTGCCAAGGGAGCGCCCAACTTCAAGAGAATGATGGAAGAAGACATTGCTCATCCCATCGAAGCCTGCGGAAAGGAATTGCGTAAGCAGTTTTCTTGGCTCAAGTAAGCTCTCCAATTCTTGCGACCGCGGAGCATCTCAATTTTGAGATGCCCACGGCGTCGGATGGAAAATCCTCGATGGCGGCGTCCGCCGCTCAAACAAGCCTTGCGACGAACTAAGTCACGTCGCCATTGCCATTTTCGCAATCTCGATCTCCAAGACTTCTCGTGCCAATTGGGCCAGTTTCCATGAGCGATCCAAACTTATTTCAGCACCTGGAAACCGAATCAAAAGCTGCGTTTTCACGAATTTACCAGCTCGACTCACCGACCCCGCTCGATTCAGTTCAATTGGATCATGGCCCGGAACTCAAGCTCAAACGGGAAGACCTCTCTAAAGTTCACAGTTACAAATGGCGTGGCGCATTCAACAAAATCGCCCTGATGCATGAGCAAGGGTTCGCAGGAACGATGGTCGCTGCCTCAGCGGGCAATCACGCGCAAGGCGTTGCCGTTGCGGCCCATCGACTGAAGATCAACGCAACCATTTTCATGCCCCGGTCCACACCCCACCTAAAACAAGAATCAGTGACCGAGTTCGGTCGTGAGTTTGTTGAGATTCGCTTGCACGGCGATTCGTTCGATCAAGCCGCAGCCGAGGCTGCCCGATTTGCTAAGTCAACCGGAGGGACCATTATCCCACCTTATGACGACCTTCATGTGATCGCAGGGCAAGCCACCATCGGCCTTGAGATTGCCGACCAGCTTACCCAAGCACCGACGCACGTCTTCCTCGAAGTCGGTGGTGGTGGGATGGCGGCCGGCGTAAGCTCCGTCATCGCGCGATTGTACCCCGAGGCAAAACTGATTGTCGTTGAAGCCGTCAACCAAAATAGCATGGGCGTTTCAATCGCCAATCAAAAACAAACCACGATCGAAACACTTGATAAGTTTTGTGACGGAACCGCCGTCGCTTGCCCGGGCGCACTCCCTTTTGAAATCTGCCGCCGGCTAATTCACGAATGCGTCACCGTCACCAACGATCAAGTCTGCGAAGCGATTCAATTCCTGTGGCAGAAAAAACGAATGATTGTCGAGCCCTCGGCCGCACTCGGAGTGGCCGCCGCAATCCAATACGATTTACAACCAACCGATCGACCGCTCACCGTTGTCTCAGGTTCCAATGTTGATTTCATGATGCTGCCCAAGATCGCCCGACGTGGCCAAGCACGCCGGCCGGAGACTCGCTATTATTCGTTTGAAATCGGCGAAAAGCACGGCGTGCTATCTGAGTTACTTGACAATTTCCTGGGCAACATGAACATCATCGATTTCCAATACGGCAAAGTCGCTGAGAAACGTGCTTACCCAGTCATTGGAATTGAAGTCCCTGCCGCTGAAATCGAACAGCTCGAGGCCTTTTTCCAGGATCCTGACATCCCACCGCATCAAGAAGTCACCGGATCGCCGACCTCCGAATTTCGCGTGATCCCATTTAACATGGATTTGATTTCGCTCCCATTTTTCGCTGTCATCGAATTTGCCAACCGACCGGGAGCCTTACGTGATTTCATGCGAGTGGCTAGCGAGATGTCCAGCGTCTGCTACATGAATTACACCGACACTGGCCAGACGGAAGGTCAAGCGTTGATGGGATTTGAGTTTGCCAATATCGGGCGACAATCTGCTTTCATCGAGTGGCTCGAATCAACGACGAAATTCCAAGTCGTAACAACGGATGAGGTCAAGCATTTCCATTCTCCGGAAGATGCACCTGGCCGCTGGCAAACCATGCGAAACAGCTGAATACTTCGCGAAGCAGGAATTCCATGCGACGGGCGTGTTGAGTTGCTGCTGAGTTGAGCCCGTGTGATTTGCCAACGCTAAATTTGCGAAGCGACGAATACGTCGGCGGTGATCGCCTCAGCTTCGATGCGCATTTTTTGCTTGTGATTCGAACGCGACAGCTCAAGCTCCAATCGATTGCCATTAATTTTAAAATTGGCAAAATACGTCTCGTCATTGGATTTCAAGACCGCACTACCGGCCGTCATTTGCACGACTTTGAAAGTCTGCCCCTGAGGCAGTAGTTGCCATTGCCCGTCCATAATCCGAAGTATTCGCAAGCTGTCGCAATTGAATACAGTACTGTCATTGATCAATACACATTCAACATCCCAGTCACCGAACGGAACAAATCCCACGATCCTTCTCCCTATATTCAACAGACCTAAAAACGACTCCCCTTGTACTTAAGCACCCTATGCAATTTCCGAGCCATTCAAGTTTCGCGGGAAAATCAGTCGATTAGTCGTGCCAGCCTCTCAATTTGAGAGCCCATTCTCATTTTCTCGATAGCACAGTTCAAGCATGGCACACCCAATCAAAAGCCAGCATGGC
>JBLINZ010000124.1:0-13939 GCA_047639375.1 Mariniblastus sp.
GATTCCCAGATGGTTCTCCCGAAGTCTTGCGACTCCGGCGACGGAAAAGCGCGAAAGGAAAACTTACCCGTCGGGTTACCAATCGGGGTACAGACGCGTCGGATTTCCGTCACCCATCGTGCTAGATGGTTCCGATTTTGGCCACAGTTTCCCCTTTAGCCTTGCATCAGCTCATGCCCGATTGCATCCATTTCAACTTGGCTTCCCACGACGAGTGAGCATCGCTCGTGAATATTGGTTGGCTCGATATCAAGAATCCTTTGTTTGCCATTGGTGGCAAACCCGCCGGCTTGTTCCGCGATCATCGCGATGGGATTGGCTTCATACAGCAGCCTCAGCTTCCCATCGGGATGGGTTTGGGTGGGAGGATACATGAAAATTCCCCCTCGTAATAACGTGCGATGAAAATCTGCGACGAGCGAGCCAATGTACCGACTGCTGTAGTCGGTCCCACCAATTTCACCGCCCTGTAGTTTTCCGATAAACCGATTGTACGGGTCGGGAAACGATCTCTGATAAGCTTCGTTGACCGAATAGTATTTGCCTTGTTTGGGCATCCTGATATTTTCGTGGCTCAGAATGAACGCACCAATGTTGGGATCAAGCGTGAACCCATGGACGCCATGGCCGACGGTGTAGACCATCACGGTTGACGAGCCATAGACCACGTAGCCCGCCGCGATTTGCTGGCAACCCGGTTGCAATACCCAAGCGTTGGGCGACTCAAAGTCCACGCCTGCAGGACGGCGAAAAATGGAAAAGGTTGTTCCCACGCTCACGTTAACATCAATGTTTGAAGACCCGTCAAGCGGATCGAAAACCACGGCATACCTCGCACCACTTGAGCGATGGGGCATGACCAACGGAAACTCATTTTCCTCCGACGCCAGCACACCCACACTTTCTCGTGATGCCAAACTTTGAATCATGGCATCGTTCGCAAACACGTCTAGCTTTTGCTGTGATTCACCTTGAACGTTGTCGGCACCGTATTCTCCCAAAATACTCGTCAATCCCGCCCGCCGAACCTGCGTTTGAATCTGCTTGGCCGCCAAGGTAATCCCGGACAGCAGAAACGAAAACTCACCCGACGCATCCGGAAATCGCTGCTGCTCTTGAATGATATGCTGTTGAATCGTCAACGGCTGAGCGTGCGGCTTGGCGCTCAAAATTTGCCTGATCATGAATAAAACCGGTGTGGGGAAAGTTGTGACTCATCTAATAAATAACACGCCAACAGGCCAGCAATCACACCTTACGCACACTCAAGGGCAATTAAACTACAATTAATTCCAATCTAACCGAATTTGGCGATTTTTCGGATTGCAGCCTAAATTCCCAATAACAGAATCGCTCAAAGGGTCGCTTCACACAGAAAAACCAATTTGCTGGCGGGCGTTGAATCGTAAACCTTCAACGTTCTACCCAAACGAAATCCAACTCCGACACCTGCCGCATCGGCCATCCCGCAAATGCGCCGCCAGCGTGGCGAAAACTTCTGCCGTCATTGTGGCCTAAAGCCCTTTGGACTTCGAGAAAACACTTCTTTCAGCCCGCTAACGGCACTAACGCATTCAAGCAACATGTTAAATAAATCGCTTTTTAGTAACACGAATCGTTGAAATGTTAAATCTGGTGACATGAGTTTAGGCTGGCAAAGGAACCAAAAGCACCGGTAAATACCAGCCTTTCTAGGTGGGAACTGGATCTTCCGTACAACGAGTTACCTACGTTGCGCCCATCATTCGGGGCTGTCCTGAAAGCATGCATCACTGCCAGAGCGGCATTGGCTGAGCTCAAACAGGCGACGCAAATGATTCCCAATCAGTCGATCCAGATCAATACGCTGCCGCTGTTTGAATCCCAAGCCAGTAGTGAGATTGAGAATATCGTAACCACAACGGACAAGCTTTTTCAGCACCAACACGAGAACGACCGGGCCGACGCGGCCACCAAAGAAGCGTCGCGACACAGCCAGTCGCTCTATGATGGCTTTCGTTCAATTCACAAAAAACCGCTTAACACTCGTACCGCCGAAGAGATCTATACCCAGATCAAAGGCATCCACATGAAGGTGCGGCAAACGGCTGCCAAGAAACTGAAAAAGCTGGCCAAAATTGGGATTCTCAAAGAGGTCACACCCGGTCGCGAAAGAATGTTCGTCCACCCGGAACTATTGAAGTTACTAACTCGCAACTCAAATTCTTTTCCGTCCTAAACTGACCCTGACTCCCACGCCCCCAAGTAAACGAATCCAAGAAATGAGAGTCGGGCCTGCTCAACGCCTGACGGCGCCTGACGGCACAAACGAAAAAATCGCCGATGCTATTCCCAATGCTTAAGCTCCATTCCTGCTGTACCGTGTACACCAAACTTCCCTCCACTCTGACGCGAACCTACTTCGAACGACTGCGAAAAGCGTCCCAACTGGCGTTTTTTTCCGATTGATAATCATAAAATTCGCCGTATTCCGATTCGAATTTCTTTCTAGATTCCGTCGGCAACGCTCCGACTGCTTTTTCCCAAACTGTTTTTCGAAGGTTCTTTAGCTTGGTATAGTATTCATCCCGAGCGGATTCGACCAGTTTCCTAAGTCTCGCCGCATCGAAATCAGGCCCACCAAAAGTACTTGACCAGGCAATGGCGGCGGCGAATTTATTACCGTATTTTGATTCGCGAACGACACGTTTGAACTTGGCGATCGACCTGATCAACAGGACTTGTTTCGGCAGCAGCACATCTTTCTCGATTTCATCAATGACGCGTTGCCGAGCCGCCAACTCCGCATTCTTCGATTTTTTGTAGAGCCGTTTCAATCCTTCGATGTCACCGGTCGAAGCCATCGTCATCAATGAGCAACGCAAACAAGGCTTGGGCGTCCGCGGCTTCATCACCAGCGTTGCTGCCTTGCAAACGGCAAGCAGAAGCATCCCTCAGACGCGTGCTGGAAATTTCGTTTTCATGTTTTTCCTGACTTCACAAATGAGATAGTGCAGATTTGATCGCGAACGCTGGGTCCGAAACAGACTGTTTTCGCGACAGTCATCCTAACACGCAAATTGATCATCGTTGGGTTAGTGTTTCCACCGAAAACCCCAGTCAACCCACCCCAATTCGAAGAAGGATCACCAATCGTTGATGCATTGATTCTCCCAAGAATGACCACAGAACGGGGCAGAGCAAGCGCACAACAAACCACAAAAAAAGCCCGCTCAATCGAGCGGGCTTTTTCAAATAAATATTTTTTTCGAGATCACTCTGCTTCAGAGGAACCTGAATCGGCGACTACTGCTTCTTCTTCGGCAGGAGTCTCGTCTTCGATTACATCCGAGCTATCTTCGAACGATGGCTTCTGGCTGACTTTAGAGACGCGATCGTTTTGACCGACGAACTCCAAAATCGCTTGCACGCCGGCGTCGCCCAACCGAACGGTGGCCATTCGCATGATGCGAGTGTATCCGCCTGGTCGATCTTGGAAACGATGAGCGACATCATCGAAAATAATCTCGACGGCTTCTTTATCGCGAAGCAAAGCAAAAACTCGGCGTCGAGCATCCACGGCAGGCGCCATGGCGGCGTTCCACTTCTGCCAGCCTTCGCCTTCGCGCCACTTCTTCCAAGCTTCCGAGTTTCGTTCTGCGTCAGTCGCAAACTCTTCGGCGGCTGCAATGTGCGGAAGAGCTTTCTTAGCGATCGTAATGCACTTCTCGACCAAGGGCTTAACTTCTTTGGCTTTTTGAATTGTGGTGACAACTCGGCCTTTGAAGCGTGGCGGATTCACGACGGACTTACCATCAGCTTGGGTCAAGCCTTCGTAGTAAGACTCGTCTCGCTCTGTCAAAAACAGGGCAGTCGCGAGGTTCCGGAACATGGCTTTACGATGGCTCGACGAGCGGCCTAGCCGACGTCCTTTTTTCTTATGTCTCATAGGTACACCAAAAGTACTTTTTCAAATTTCAAGGATTGTGCGAACTCGGTGGCCACGATCAACTCGTTTCGGCCGAGGCATTCGCCGTTGGTTCGCTTGTTTGTTCGGGGTTAGCTGATCGTCGGTGCCGGTGGAACTTTCATTCCCAGATGTAAACCCAGCTCGCTCAACAACTGTCGGACTTCGACAAGGGTTGTCTCACCGAAGTTACGGATCTCCATCAACTGGTCTTCATTGCGTTGAACCAGATCACGGACTGTTCCGATTCCCGCATATTCCAAGCAATTACTGGCTCGGACAGAGAATCGAAGTTCAGAAATCGGCATGTTCAATTTCGACTCAAGGGCCGCATCAATTCCGCCCTTGGATCTTGGCTGCGAATGAACTTGAGCACCCAATTCTGAGTACTGAACGAATGGATTCAAGTGCTTACGCATGATCTTGGCAGACTCAACAACCGCCATCTCAGGATGAATTGAACCGTTGGTCCAGACTTCCAAAGTTAGTTTGTCGTAGTTTGTCTTTTGACCAACACGAGTTTCTTCGACATCGTAACGAACACGAGTCACGGGGCTGTAAACAGCATCGATCGGAATGATACCGACTTCGTGATCCCGGCCACTGTGCTCGGTGGCAGGAACGTAGCCGCGACCATTCTCGACGACCATTTCCATCATGAACTCAACATCGTCAGTCAAGGTAACCAGCGTGTGGTCCTTGTTGATGATCTCGACATCGCCACCGGTCTGAATATCAGCGCCCGTAATCGGACCCGCTGTGTTCTTTTCGATCGTGATGACTTTCATCTGGTCAGTATGATTCTTGACCACCAATGACTTGACATTCAAAACGATATCCGTCACGTCTTCAAGGACGCCAGGAATCGAGGAGAACTCGTGGTTTGCACCACGGATCTTCAATTGAGTCACGGCACTTCCCTCAAGACTTGAAAGCATGACTCGGCGAAGGCTGTTTCCAACGGTGGTTCCAAAACCTCGCTCAAAGGGCTCCGCGGTGAACACACCATAGGTATTGGTAAGTGTCGAACGATCGCAATCTACAACGCTTGGCAATTCCAAGCCGCGCCAACGAACGTGCATAAAGGCTCTCCGTAAAGGTCAATCAAGAAACCGTTTGGGTTCGATGATTGGGATTTTTGTGAACTGAAAATGACAAAGCGAGTTTGCCGATGGACCTGCTTCAAACTACCTTGCCGCTTGGCCACCAATCGATTCCCAGAATCTAACGATGGAAGGCAGCCAAAATTACTGGCCGATGAAAAATCGACCCAATCCGCCGGACCCAGCTCAATCGATGAACTTCGGCTCCAACGTTAAATCCAACCCAGTTTAGACGCGTCGCTTTTTGCGTGGTCGGCAACCGTTGTGTGGAATCGGTGTGACGTCTTCAATTGACTTGACGTTAAGCCCCGCCGCCTGAAGAGCCGTGATCGCACTTTCGCGACCACTGCCAGGACCCTTAACCCGCACGTCGACTTCTTTGACGCCGAATTTAAGTGCCTTGTCGGCAGCTTGCTGAGCAGCACTTTGCCCGGCAAACGGAGTGCTTTTTCGACTGCCTTTAAAGCCACATGTTCCAGCACTGGCCCAACAAAGAGTCTCGCCCTTGGTGTCAGTGATCGTAACAGTCGTGTTATTAAAAGTTGCCTGAATGTGAGCAATACCGTAAGTCACATTACGACGCACTCGACGTTTCTTAGTTTTTGCCACGCTTGGATTCTCCGCTTTCCTAGAGCGCCGCTGCTGCGACGCGAAATGTGTCTATCTAAATTCTGTTTTCTATTGGCTGCACGCTAAGCACAGCA
Source organism: Mariniblastus sp. (assembly GCA_047639375.1). GTDB lineage: Bacteria > Planctomycetota > Planctomycetia > Pirellulales > Pirellulaceae > Mariniblastus. The sequence goes on from JBLINZ010000124.1 coordinate 5,754, forward strand.
CACCCCGACCTCAAAATTACTTGAGATCCTTAACACCCTTTTTACCGGCCACAGTTTTCTTAGGACCTTTACGGGTGCGGGCATTTGTTTTGGTACGCTGACCACGAACAGGCAAACCCACGCGATGCCGGATTCCGCGGTAGCAGCGAATGTCTCGCAAACGACCGATGTTCTGCTGAACCAAGCGACGCAACGGACCTTCAACGGTGTAGTCACGCTCCAGGATCGTGGCAATTCGACTGATCTCTTCGTCAGTTAAATCACGAGCCTTCTTGTTTTGGTCAATGCCGGCCTTGTGGCACAAATCCCGCGCGGTCTGGCTGCCAACACCAAAAAGGTAAGTAAGCGAAATGACAGCTTTTTTGTCATTAGGAATGTCAACACCGAGCAAACGAGGCATACAATTTTCTCCAAGGACCTGATCTCAGGTCGACCACTTCATATTTATGTTTTGTTACTAATCTAAAATTTACGTATCGAGCAGTTTGTTTATCAACGACAAATTCGACCGACATCACTCAGAACTAAACTCACCTTAATCGAAACGCTCATTGCGCAACGATCCCGGCGATTCAATCCTTTGAAACACGGCCCATTTATGTGGCCCCGATCGAGCTGCTGACGGTCGAATGCCTTGATATCAAGCGAAAATTAGCCCTGACGCTGTTTGTGACGGGGATTTGTGCAAATCACATAAACCCGACCTTTACGCCGAACCACTTTACAATTTTCACATATTCGCTTTACGCTAGCGCGGACTTTCATCGAAGCTCTACTCGCTCTTAATCATCATGGCTAAAGCCCACCAGTATAGGAATTTTTATCCCAATCTAACAAGGCCCAATCTGGGGCTAATTCGGTATTTTCGTTCCCGATCTCAAGAATATTCCAAATCGACTCCATTCGAGTTGGCTCAAAAACGAAAAAGTGCTGGCAATCCCGGCACATTCGATTCGATCCCCCACAGATTGACTACGTTACCCTCAAGAAACAAATTGCATTCAGACGATTAGTAGAAAACGTTCAGAGATGAACTTTATCGACCACGCAAATCTTCCCGCATTTGACAATGATCCGGATTAAGCAGAATAAATGGCTCGCAGTGGCGTGTTTGGTGACAGGATTGCTCTTCAATCCCACCCTTTTGTGTGGAACAACGACCCCAGGCCTCCTTCAAACGAACAAGGCGCCTGGATTCCTTGGAAGCCAACGGTCTGCCCAAGTCACAGTCGATCCGCTCAACGAATCAACACCGCAAATTACGCCGCAAACGAACGCAAAGCCCCCTAACAGCCCAGGCTCTCGGCCCGAATCAGGCCAGCCTGCCTATTTCTCAGCCCAATCGATTCCCGGCTGGTCCGAGGAGAACTTGGTGACGTTGGCGAGCCTCCCTCCAATGTGCACCAGCGATTTGCCTGGCCTCGACTTAACCAACATCCAGTCAGCGAAATCGCGGCTGCAAACTATTGCCCAAGGACTGGGGTTCGAGCAACGTGTCGCCAAGGCGTCGGCGACGTTCGATTGGCCAAGTGAGATCCCAGCAAGCCTCAGCGGATCCACGCCAACAGCGTTCCAACCAACGCCCGAGAACCTCAGCCACAACCCATCGGCCCGGATCGAAGGGTCGCCCAAAACTGGAATGCCAAATCCACACTCGAATATTCAGCCGGCCAGCCGGCCCCTCGACGGCTCAGACCCGCATCTGGAACTCTATTCGCGCGACGCGTTTCCCTCCGCCACCGAATGCGCGACCTGTCACAAACAGATCTACGAAGAGTGGGCTTCATCCAGCCACGCCTATGCAGCCGTGTCGCCCATGTTTCATTCATTTGAAAGCACGATCAACAAACTGGCTCAAGGCACCCTGGGCTATTTTTGCTTGCGATGCCACGCGCCCGTTGCCACGACCATGGGACTCCGCCGAGACCAACCCATCTGGGACGGCCCGCGCGTGTTCCGCGAAGGCGTCACCTGCGTGGCTTGCCACCGAGTCAAAACTCCTTACACCAAAGCCGATGGCGAACGCCGAATCGAGCCCGGCGACGTCTACCAACCCGTCTACGGCGCGGGAGACGGCCGAGGCGCCGACATCGTCAACAAGTATCGCCAAGTGTTCAAGACCAAGACCAACCCCGACGACAAGTCGACCGGTCAGGCGATGCACCGCCGTGCGATCCAGTTCGACGAATTATCCGAGTCGTCGTTTTGCATGTCGTGCCACCAGGTCGCGGTCAAACCCGGAATCAAGCTCGAGGTTGTGTGGGACCAATACCGCGCCTCGCCAGCCTGTAAAGAAGGCGTCTCCTGCCAAGACTGCCACATGGGCAAAGTCCCCGGGGTCGATGCGGGCTACTCGATAGGCCCCGCCGCGATCGTCAACCACAAAGTCATAAACGCCGAACGTCGACATTCCAATCACATGTTTTACGGGCCAGGCTATTCAATCGCCCACCCAGGAATCTTCCCCGACAACCCGAAAGCCGATCGCTGGACCTTCAATCAATGGCTTGAATTTGACTGGCGAGCAGGATGGGGCACCGACAAATTTGAAGACGCCCTCGCCGACCAAGGATTCAATTACGGCTTCCCAATCGCTTGGCAAGAAGCCGACGATCGATACGATGCCCGTGAAATCGTCGACGCCAACTTGAAAAAGCTAGAATACAAACGCGACGTCCGCAAACAACTATTGGAAAACGGCTCGAAATTGGATGGGCCATTCTTCTCCGACACGCCAGCGATCAACCAACCACTCAAATTTCGGTACTGCGTCACCAATCTGAACCCTGGCCACAACATGCCCAGCGGATCGCTCGGGGCTCAGCCGCAGATCTGGTTGAACGCGGCACTGATTGATCCCGATGGCCAACGCATCTGGGAAACTGGCTACCTTGACTCCAACGGCGACCTAGCCGATTTGCACTCGCTCGATGTCTTGGCCCGCAAAACCCCCCTCGACACCCAACTACTGAACCTGCAAACCAAGTTCCTGACCACCAACGTCAAGGGAACGGACAGGGAAATGTACCTGCCTGTCAATTTTGATTTTGACCAATTACCTTTTCTACGCCCCGCTTCTCAGCCAGTCTCGGTCATCAATCATCCACCTTTCATTCGAATGGAAAGCCATTCGATCCCGCCACTCGGATCGCGGAATGCCAAATTCGCAGTGCCGTCTCGATTCATTCAAAAACCTGGCTCCTACCGCCTCTCGGTCAGACTTAGAAGCCGTGCCGAACCGATCTATTTCATGCGGTTCTGCGGTGCCACTCCCGAGATGGAACGCATGATGAATGAATGGATCGCCAATTTCCATGTCAGCACCGTAGCGTTCGAAATTCGCTAACCACGGCCACCCCATCGTCCACCGTCTCCCAACGGCCTAACAGCGCGAAGTGATCAACAAACAGAACCACCAACTTGCTCTCCTCGGGCTCGCCTGCTTTGCATGCGTGGTCGTGGTCAATGCTGCACAAACCTGGACAAACGATCGAACAAAATCAGACTTGGCCCACCTAAACCAAGTCATCAACCCGCGCGGCGAGATCGCAACCCACCGCTCAAGGTATGAGTCAAATCCGACGCCTGTCGCCGCTCAACAAATCAGTGCGACGACACCGGGCGTCGACGTGAACGCTCCAACCGTCCAGCGCACCCCTACGGCCGTCGCGGCCACCGATCAACACCAATTCCAAACGGCCTCGTTCACCACTTCCGTTGACCGCCCGCCCAAACACGGGGGACTGGTTTTAAACAAAAATCCGGGGGCCACAAGAATTATCAATCCTTATTCTCGGCCTGCAGCATCAGCCAGTAAACCTTCTCCCCCGTCAAGATTGGCCATCCCGCGGGATACCCCAATCGAAATAAACTCAACGGAAGTTGCGGCTGAGCCAAACCAAATCTCAAGCCAACGCCCCAACCAACGTGGTGGCCAGCCAATGAGCCCTACCATCAATTGGCCAAGCCGAACTCTCCTGATTGGTGCTCAAACGATAACCCCGCAGGCCCCGCCAGCGAACACTGCAAGCAACAACGTCCGGCCCGTCGACAAGCCTTCGAAAGGGGCGGGCCCACTGCCGACGCAATCGGCGACTCCGGCCAACTCACAACCCCAACGCACAACGACGGCTTCCGGAAAAGCCATGGCGTCGCACCCAACACAAACGCCAGTCGACACCAGCAACGACTTTCGACCTCGCCCCCAAACAACCTCCACTCACCAACCCCACGACTCCCAAGCCACGACTGCGAGAAACGATCGGGTGGCCTTAACTTCCGGTGTTTCAAGTCACTTTGATCCGGCCAACGTCATTGAGCCGACTCCCCAACCGAGTTCCACCAAGCCGAGCGTCAATTCCCAGCTCGGACCTAGCCAAGACAAGACGCCCAACGTGCTGATTGGAGCCGACAATTTCGTCCTCGCTGCCCAGCCAAAAATTGGCGACCAATGGAAAGACGACCGACCGACCACCGATCGCCGAGCCTACCAAATCGACACGCTCGCCGACGACTTTTCCCCCGACCCGATCAATCATTACCTCCCGTACGACAGCGACCAACAAGTCAACGTCTACCAAGGTAAAACGCTTAACGCCAACCAGCGTCCAATCGTTGAATTAGGACGACCCTTTTATCAATTGGGGCAACTGAGTCCGGGCTACTCTTGGTTTGGCAAGCACAACAGCTTCACGCCCCAGTTCCTGGTCTATGGCGACACCCGAACAGTGGTCGCCTCCAACACCCAAAATGGCGACAACATTTCGCAAGTCGCGTTTGAAATAAATCTTGATTTCGACCTAAAACTGACCAGCACCGAGCGATTCCACATGTTCATGTCGCCATTGGACGACGGGCAAAACACGCGATTTCTATTGGACGAAGATCGCTTCGTCAGCGAACATGACGCGGACATCGATTTTGGCTATTTCGAAGGCGACCTGGGCGCCATCGCAGGGGGATTCACTGACAAAACGCTTCCCTTTGACTTTCCATTCGCCGTGGGCATCATGCCACTCCTGTTTCAGAATGGCGTCTGGATGGACGACGCGTTCCTGGGGATCGCCGTGACGATTCCGGCTCGCAACAGCCCCAAGCTCAATATCTCCAATATGGATACAACGTTTTTTGCCGGCTACGACAAAATCAACAGTCCTGCATTCGGCGCCGACGATAGCGCCGCAAGAATGTACGGCATGGCTAGCTTTATCGAAGCCATGAACGGGTATTTCGAAATTGACTATGCGTTTTTTGATGACCGAACCGCCAACAACCGCAGCTACCACAATTTTGGCTTTGGATTCTCACGCCGATTTGGAAGACTTTTCTCTAACTCAACGCGTGTGATCGCCAACGCCGGCCAATCAACCGACGCGGTTGCCAATACTGCCGACGGGGTGCTACTGCTGTCAGAAAACTCGTTGATCACCAGCTCGCCTTCGACTTTGATTCCTTACATGAATTTCTTTGCTGGATTCGACCGGCCGCAATCGGCGGCCCGCGCCGCAATTGCTGGCGGAGTCTTACGCAACACTGGCATTTTGTTTGAATCCGACGGCATGACCAACTACCCAACGCTCGATGCAACCGCCAACGATACGTTCGGCGGTGCACTGGGCCTAAATATCCTAGCCGACGATTTCAGCCAACAGCTGGTCGTCGAGATGGCAATGCTGGGCGTGATGGGAGAATCAGCCAACCGCAACGCCCCCGGAGCCCAGTACGGCGTCGGATTCCGCTACCAATTGCCGCTTACCAACGCCGTCATTCTCCGCGCTGATGGAATGTATGGCTTCCTCGAGAACGATCAAGACGTTCGCGGCATCCGCTTTGAGCTTAGGCACAAGTACTAACCTGACTCGCCCAGGGAGAGACTGATCCCGAAGGGAGAGACTGATCCCGAAGAGAGAGAACGATCCCGAAGGGGATCATGGTCGCCTTTCGCTCCGCCGAAAGACTGCCGACAGACACCTGCATCCTCGCTCGCACAAATCACTAATTAGCTCATTGAGCTGGTGCAGGTTTAGGGAGCCACCTCACCTAGGCACCCACCAAGCATTACCTAAATCGCTACGAATCAACGTCTAGTCACCCTGCGGAACCAAAACGGCCAGAGCCATGGGGCCACGAGCAATCAAGTAGTTTTATTCCGGCGAGAAACAACATCCTTGGGGGCTCTTTCGGCGGAGCGAAAAGCGACCATCACTCGCCTCCGGCTTGTTCATTCATGGCCACCCTAGCAATGGTAGGCCGACGCGTAAGTTTTGAAGTTGCACACTTTTGTGCCGCAGGCGCTTTTCGTGGGGGCCTTGGATGGCCTACGGAAATGTTTGCTGTAGTCGTTTTCGGCCAACCGGAAAAATTGACTTTCATCGCCCCTCACAAACAGAATGCCCCCTCTCCTCAGGAATTCGGAGTAAGCGTGATCAATTGGCGAGCCGATTTCGTCCGAATTTGCGGGGAGAAGAGAGCTAGTTGGTTGGGTTGGATTCCTTTTCAATGAGTCGGCATTGAGCATTTGCCAAGCAGAAACAGGAGGTTCATTTCGTAGCGGTCACCTGAGAACCGAAACGCCGCAAATCACCTACGCGAACACATTGCCTCAGCCCAGTCCTTGGGCCTGCAGGACGAAACAATTCCGGAACGGTTTTCCGCAGTCTAATGTCCGCGGCTTTCACAGAATGTCGCTCCACCAAACACAATTAGTGCAACTTCAAAACGCGCAAGCGAGTAAAGCAGTCGGCTTGCCCATTCACAACCACGCTACTCCAGCTCTAAACTCTGCCATAAATACCAACTAGCGACCGTCGCATAAGGACGCCAGTTTTCGGCAATCGATTCAACCTCCGCGCTCCCCGGCAACTCCTCCAAGTCATAGCGATCCTGGATTGCCTGCTTGATACCGAGGTCATCCACAGGCAGCACGTCGAGTCGCCCCAATGAAAACATCAGGAACACCTGGGCGGTCCATTCGCCCACGCCTTGGACCTGCGTCAACTCCGCAATCACGTCTTGATCGTTCTTCTGGTGTATCGTCTCCAGCACCACCAACCCCGACCGAACATGCTCGGCCAAGCTCAATACGGACGTCGCTTTCTGCTGGGACAAGCCAAGCCTTCGGAGCGATTCGAGATCAAATCTCAAAAGCGATTCCGGGTTGATCCCCGCCTCCTCGGTCGCCTCCAATAGCCGCTGACGGATCGCAGTCGCTGCGGCAACCGAGATTTGCTGAGACAAAATCGAATTCACCAACGTCGCAAAACGGTCTCGCTGAATCTTGGCCACGAACGGCCCAACGAGCTTCAGGACTCGTTTCATGACCGGGTCGTTTTTCTGCAAATGCAATCTCGCGGCTTTAATGTGCTGAGCGTAAAACGGCATGAAGTCTCTTTTTGTATTGCGACTAACTATTTAAAACAGATCTTAGCCTCGCAGCCAAGCCTTGGCCAACCGACATGGAGGGACACATCGTACTTGGACCGAAATCCGGCGATTGCCTGCCTCTCATTTACGCCAGCGACAGACCAGAATATGATTTTTGCATGAGCAATATCGACTACTTACGAACCACTGCAGACCAACGGCGTCAAATCGAGCAGCTAGATCCCACGGCGCTTGGGGAATATCAACTCAGCCATTTGAACACGCTCCTCGCCGCGACGCTGCCACAGAACGAATTCTACGCGTCCAAATATTCCAGCTTGCCGATCTCTCACCAAGCCAGCTACCGACTTGAGTCGATCGAGCAACTCAACTCGCTCCCCTTCACCTTCAAAGACGAGTTGATGGGTAACGAAGGGTCGCATGGATTCGCCGCGAATCTGACTCAGCCCGTTGGCGAGTACTCTCGCTTGCATCGAACGTCTGGAACTCGCGGCCGTCCGATGATTGTGCTTGACACAGCCAACGACTGGCAATGGTGGATGGAGACTTGGCAGTATGTTTTAGATTCGGCTGAATTGTCGCCTTCCGATCGCGTGGTGATGGCGTTTAGCTTTGGCCCTTTCATCGGTTTCTGGAGCGCGTTTGATGCCGCCGTTGAACGCGGGGCCATGGTCGCCCCCACTGGAGCCATGACCACGATCGCGCGGCTTGAGCTAATTCGAAACATCGAAGCCAACGTGATTTTCTGCACGCCCAGTTACGCGTTGCATATGGCCGAAATCGCCCAAGAGAATCAAATCGAT
>JBLINZ010000125.1:0-13885 GCA_047639375.1 Mariniblastus sp.
CGTGGCATGTGCCACGCGCAACGTTGCTCGTTTCACGCCCGTTGCTGAAAATCATTGGCACCTCGGCGACGGGCTCACTGATTGGATTCGCGCTGCTAATCCCATTCCGTGATGTCACTCATAGCGCACTGACTGCTGGCATGGTTCCTTCTGTCGTCCTATTCGCCGTTTCGGCGAAGCGTAGAATGCGACGGCATCCCAACTCAGAATTCGCAATGCCTACGTTTCCGCATCCATTCCACCGAAGGGTGAAAGGAATCCGAAAATTCACCCGTTGATTCGCTCAGGCTAGTCAAACTCGCGAGGAGAGCTCATAGGCACACTGCTCGAGCTCTTTCAATTCGATGCCTTTCAAAAACGCTTTAATTCGCGGGCAAAAAAATAGCCGGCTAAAGAAAGCCGGCTATTCATCTCAAATACTTGTCAGATGGCTTGAGCATTCATGGCTGCAAACCAAGTTTCAAAAGAACGTTAGTCCCACCACCAAGTTAATTCTTCCGCGTCAGGCTTGGCTTTGAGCGATTCTTCTGCCAAGCCACCGTCGACGTCCGCCTGGATGCCTTTTTCAAGAATCTCCGAGACATTGAACGAAATCCCGCCACTGACACCCACGATGTGATGCTTGATCGTAGATGAGCTCTTGCGAATCTTCAGAATCTTGTCATTCAAAACTGAATCAACCTGAGTCGCAACTCGGTCGCGGCGAACTTGATAGACCAAACGACCATCCGAATCGGATTGTGCGGAACCGAAAAAGGTTCGGTTCCATTGTGTCTTGCTCGAAAGATCCTGGTTGCGAATCAAACTAGCGACCAACGCCATGTCGAATACATTCTTAAGCTGACGGTAAACAGGATACTCGTCCGCCATCGCATCAAAGTGATTTGTAAAGTCTCGAGCGAATGATTTCGTCGGACCGTGCGAAGTCCCAGTATGAACCCGCTCACCCTGGTCATCAATAAACTCTGTCTCACTCAGGACTTTGACGCCCGTCCCATTAAACGTAAATGTCGACCGGGCGGCGTCGGCAACGATATCGTCGTAGTTCAACGTGAACCACCAACGGACAACGTCCATGGGAGGCACGTTGCCATCTGGCGTTAATTTGATGCGATCGAGGTAGCTTGGCACTTCAGGGATGGTCGCCTCCAATCCCATTCCAACCAGTTTCATCCGATAATCTGCTTCGACCAACACCCGAGCCGCGTGGGTATCCGCGTCGATCCCAAACACTTCGACGTCTTGTTGGCCCAGTGCCAGGCGAATCCCCTCAGCCCAACGTTTTCCCGTAAGCTTTGTGTTCGCCAAGAATTGTTTGGTTGATGCCAACTGAGCCTTACGAGGCGTGATGGAACAACCGAATTTTCCATCGTTTTCCCAAGCGTTTCTCAGGCAGACCACCAAGTCATCCAGCTGAAGCACTGGCTTTCCAGTCGCAATATTTACGGGACGATTCTCTTCGTTGAGTTGCCATGGGCCAGCAGGGCCCGCCAAGACAATGTCGCCAGTTTCTGGATACATCATCAGGTATTTAACTTCGTAGATCCCAGCAAGGTTACTCATTGCGGCGTCAACGGGTTTGCCTTGAGCCGCGAGAATTTGAGCGGCCTTTTCAAGCCTCGTCAAAGAGACTTTTCGGATCGCGCTTTCAAACGTGACTTGTCGATTGCCGGAATCGAGTTGAGCTTGCTTGCGAAACTGTTCAGCGCCCCGAATTTTCTTGGTCTTGATTTTCTTAAGCGTGCCGCTGGGATCAACGAACACCCCCGCCGGATAGGCTTGGATCGTCCCCAGCCCTTGCCCTGTGTCCTGCCACGAATCGGGTTGCACAGTGCCCTGAATCAATTCCATCAAGGGTTGGAAATCGGCCTCGGTGATCCCACCGCCAGCCCCTGCATTGCCACCACGTCGCATCGCAGACAAATCATTGAGCGCGCCTGCGCGGGCGGTGTCGTACCCAATAGTTTCCGCCGTTTGATAAGCACTTAACGCGGCCCCCGATTGCATCTGGGATCGCGCAATCTTAGAGAGCCATTGGTCGCGTTGGTCCTGCTGCAAAGAATTGGCAGCCTCAATGGCCTTGGGATATTCCCCGGCATCAAGATGCTCAGGTATTTGGGCCCCAGCGTTGTCTTGCGCTGAAACCGCGTCGCATGAGATCAGCGTCGCAACAATAAGTGCGATCAGCAGACCGAATTTGCCAACGTGTTGATGCGACGTAGTGAATGCGGAACCGATTCGATTCCGTGCATTAAAGAGAAACTGTCTTGTCATCTTTTGCTCCTTATGAGCGCCCCGTGTAGTAACTATCGCAGCTTTGACGGCTTCGATCAAGCAAAATGCCTAATAAATCGCATGATTTAGACAATCTCAAAGTCGCAATTCCTACCTAATTCCAGTATCCAGCAATCCAGATCAAAAAGAAGATGACGGCCATGAAACCAATGACCCAAACTGCCGATCGAACTGAATGGACTAAAATCTCGCGAAGGTTCTCGTGACGAGTCGCACCATAGACCAGACTGATCACCAAAATCAACGGAAACGCATACCAAATCCGGGGCGTCATGGCGCCAAACAGGTGAAGCGAACCCAACGATGTATCGACGATTGAAAACATTTAATTACCCAACCCGAGCGTGACGAAAATAAACTTCCGACTTGAACACAATAGTTTGCCCCAAGCACGACAGACTCAACGAACATGAGCCTGGATCTATCGCTTCTTCTTTTTTTCCAGTTTTTCACGTTGCTCGGGAGACAAAATGGCTGGCCCGCAAAACGCATCGTAGATGGCTAACAAATTAAGCAAACCCGCCACGACGGTGTAGAGGGTTCCGATTTCGAAAAAATGCTTGTAGTCAAAATGCCAGCGGCCCAGAACATCCGTTTGCACATCTCGCGATTTGATCTCAGACGGATACAGCGGCCCCGCCGGCGGAGCCATGAATCCATCTTTATAACTTTCACCTTGATAAGACGCGGCGTCTTCCGGAGAGATGACATGAAACGCCATCGACGATGGATGATAGTCCTCAGGATACCGTTCACACAGAACCAAAAAAGGATCGGCTCCATTTTTCGTTTTCATGGATTGCACGATCGCCGGAAGTGCCGGAGCTCCAACGCCTAACTGGCAAACGTATTGCCAGCGCATGTCGCCTTTTTTAAATGAAGCGTAAACCACGCGACCGTGACCTAACCCAAGCCCAAAAAAGTACGTGCTCAACACGCAGATCATGAACAAGAACCCTTTGGCATACCGACCCTGGTAGAAATGCCCAGCTCCGGGCCAAATCCAACCTAGGAATGCCGCCCAATAGGGGTCATGTAAATCGACGACAACGGGTTCGCCTGATTCTTGTGGATAAATTATCTCTGGCATGAGCTGACTTATTGTTGGCAGATTCGTTATCATTCCTGACAAATACAGAATCGCTATTCTAACTTTACCAGCCTCTGACACCAGATCAAACTGCCCTGTTCACTCATGTCACATCGATTTTTTCTGGACTCAAAACCAACCAGCGACGTCGTCATCCTAGAAGGCGACCAGGCCCACCATGCGTCTCACGTGATGAGATTTAAACCCGGTGATACCGTGGTGCTGTTTGATGGAAGCGGAGTTGAATTCAAGGCTGAGATCTGCGAAATCGCTAAAAAACGAGTTTCTTTGCAAATTGTTGAAACTACACAGCAAACCCGAGCCATTTCGAACTCCGTAACCCTCGCCGTGGCACTCCCCAAAGGCGACCGGCAAAAATTCCTGATCGAAAAACTGGTTGAGCTGGGTGTCGACAAATTGATCCCGTTAAAAACGCAACGGTCCGTGGCAGTCGCCAACGGAAAAGTCCTGATAAGACTAGGGAAACAAGTCATTGAAGCCAGCAAGCAATGCGGGCGCAATACGTTGATGGAGATCCTGCCCGAACAAACGCTGGACTCGCTCGCAGCGGAATTGGACGAACATACAAATGGCTCCAAGGACGCCGCCCTGCGATTAATTGCAGATCCTTACCAAGGAGCCACAATCGGCGAACTTGCTGGCCAGTCGCTCAAGGCCGTGGTGATCGCGGTTGGGCCGGAAGGCGGATTCGACGACACTGAGCTGGCGACGGCTTTTGAACTCGGATTTTCACCCGTTCGTTTTGGCCCGTCGATTCTGCGAGTTGAAACCGCCTGCCTAGTCGCCGCGACACTTTTTGGGATCGGACGAGAATAGCGCCCGGATGTCTCCAGTAGCGACAGTCGTCAAGACTTTCGGCACGGCGGACCAGCCGAAACTCTTGACGAGTTGCGCTACGGATGGATGTTGCTGGCGGTGTTTAATTGATGGTGTGTCGCTGGTTTTGCAAAACTCTATTTAGCGTTACCCAGCAAATGCAGTCGCAAGAAATTCAAGACTTCCTTGACCGCTCGAACTTCACGCCAAGCTGAGTGCCCGCCAAACCTGATTTGCTTACGATCAATTCGATCGCCATTTGCAATCACAACTTCATAAAACGACTCGCCACGATTGACAATTTCCGCGTCTCGAATGATGGGCCCAATCGCGATTCCCAGGTCGGCATTATTGGCCTGAGCCACTTCGAATGCGGATGCGGCGAGTTCGAGATCGCCGAGGGGAACGACTTTTCCCGTCACTAAAACGGCTCGTTCGAGATCCGCTTGAGCAACCAAATTCGCGACCTCACCATCGAGTCCCACGTCGGTGATAGCCAGCGTTTTGCGTTGAGATTTCAACAGTTCAAAAACGACTTGATGCATTTCTACGCCATTCTCTCCGTAGACCAAATCTCCCAACAGCTGGTAGATCACGTCGATCGTCGTCTGCATTTTCTCAAGGCAATGGGCTTGGGATTCACCGCGTGTCGTGACTCGTAATGAAATGCTGGCGGCACTGGCCGTGATTCCTACTTGGGGGTCTCGCCCTCGTCGAATTAGATCCGGAAGCATGGCTTCAAGCGTGCTTTCACCGGTTCCAAAACAATGGATCGTATGGTGATGGATCACGAACCGTTCGCCAACCTGCGCGCGCAATTCCGGTTCCACTGACTGTTGCCACATTTGCTTCATCTCGACCGGCACGCCGGGCAAAGCAAAGATCCGATACGACTCGCCTGACTTCCGGGTTCCCCGAAAGTCGACTCCCGGAGCAGTGCCTTCAGGATTCTTAACGATCTCCGATCCGACGGGAAACATCGCTTGGGAAATATTACTGAACGGCATTTCGCGACCACGCGACTCGTACATTCCCCTGATATGATCGACGACCGACTCGTCCTGAAACAATTCGACACCCGCCATCGCGGCCATCGCTTGCCGTGTCAAATCGTCGGCTGTGGGGCCCAATCCGCCAGTGGACACGATCACATCGGCGCGCTCGGAAGCAATCCGGAACACGTCAATATTGTCTTGGAGCTCATCACCGACCGTTGAATGAAAGGCGACTTCGATTCCCAACTCGCCCAACTGCGAGCTTAACCATTGGGAATTCGTATCCAGGCGAACTCCGCTTGTTATCTCATCGCCAATCGATATGACTTCCGCTCTCAGTTGTCGCATGCCGGGAGTTGCCTAGCTAATTACTTGGAAAACGCTGCCCAACCACATGCTGAACGCCCCGGCCTTTTGAGGTAACTTTAAAAATGACCGTGGAAGATCGCTTTGGGGAAAAACGTAGCCATCAAGTTTAGAAGAACCCTTACAAAAAACCAACGACCCGAGTTACTATGAAAAAAAGAAAGCCGCATCCGGACGCTGAACAAGCGAGTCGGGTCGTAAGGAAAAAATTGATTGATGGGAATATCAAGGCTCGATTCCAATCCGAAATGCCCGCCAACGCCTTTTCAATATGAAAATTTGTCACGCGGTTAATGTTATCGAGGCCCGTTTCCGCTATTTACTTTTACATGATGCTATAAGTTCGAAAATCGTCGTCTGCGTTTCTGTGCTAGTCTTATATTGCCCCCTCCCCAAACTCGTCGCAACTCGGCCCCATCCCCCAACCTACTGGCAGACGGGCCATTCGTCTCGAATTTGACTTACCTGTTTTGTTTTGTTTCACTGAGCCTTCAAGCATTGGTTTTAGTTTATGTGTGGAATCGTCGGATACATTGGCCCTCGTGTTGCCCAGGATTTTCTTGTCGAAGGACTTCGCCGTCTTGAATACCGAGGCTACGACAGCGCGGGAACCGCGACGATCGATCAGGACCACGAACTGAACATAACGAAATCCGTCGGACGAATTGCCAAGCTCGCCCAAGAGATATCGAAAGCTCCCTGTGATTCTGGAATCGGCATCGGACACACTCGCTGGGCGACTCACGGGGCCGCGACGCTCAACAACGCTCATCCACATTTTGGTGGATCCAACGTATTAGCAATCGCCCACAATGGCGTGATCGAAAACTTTTCGGAATTGCGATCAAGCTTGAAAGCGGAAGGCTACGAGTTCAAATCGGAAACCGATACCGAAGTCGTGGCTCACTTGATCGCCGATTGCTTGGCTCGCCGATCAACTGGAACGGCCAACGGCTCCCCCCGCTCTAATCAAATCGCGGTCGATTCAATCAAAGACGCCATCGGAAAACTACGTGGCACGTTTGGACTAGCCATCATTTTCAAAGAATGGCCGGATGCGATTTTTGCCGCTCGGTTAGGCAGCCCGCTTGTGATCGGCGTCGGCGACGGAGAACACTTCCTCGCCAGCGATGCCCAACCGCTGATTGGATTCACGGACCGTATCGTCTATCTCGCCGACCACCAAGTCGCCGTCGTAAAATCTGATTCGCTCCAAGTTTCCCATCGGGATGCCGGCCCCATCACCCACGACATTAAGGTGCTGGACGTCGAATCGAATCAAGTTGAAATGGGAGAGTACGCCCACTACATGCTGAAGGAAATCTTCGAACAACCAGAATCGCTCAGGAACACTATGCGTGGTCGCCTGAGCGAAGACGATGCGACGGCTGTTTTTGGCGGTTTGAACCTCACGCCCCAAGACCTATTGAAGGTCAAGCGGATCGTATTCACAGCCTGCGGAACCAGTTGGCATTCATCCTTGGTGGGGGAATACTTGCTGGAAGACATCGCTCAGATTCCCGTCGAAGTCGAGTACGCCAGTGAGTTGCGATATCGCAATCCTCCCATGGACGAAAGCTCGCTGATTTTTGCGATTACGCAAAGCGGAGAAACGGCGGACACGCTGGGAGCCCTGCGCGAGATGAAACGCAAAGGCCATATGACGATGGCGATTTGCAACGTAGTTGGCAGTAGTATCGCCCAAGAAGCCGACGGCGGAATTTACTTACACGCCGGCCCTGAAATCGGAGTCGCGTCAACGAAAGCCTATACGTCGCAGTGCATGGCCTTGGTGATGCTGGCCCTGTACCTCGGCCGCTTGCGACACCTTAGCTACAATCGCGGTCGTAAAATGATCAACTTGATCAAAGAGATTCCGGACAAAGTCGAGCAAGCGCTCAAAGAAAACGATCGGATTGCTGAGATCGCCAAAAAGTACCAGCATTGCAATAACTTTTTGTACCTCGGTCGCCACTACAATT
The DNA here is from genome assembly GCA_047639375.1 of Mariniblastus sp. Taxonomy (GTDB): domain Bacteria; phylum Planctomycetota; class Planctomycetia; order Pirellulales; family Pirellulaceae; genus Mariniblastus. Next base: position 7,566 of record JBLINZ010000125.1, read on the forward strand.
TCCCCACCGCGTTGGAAGGGGCCCTCAAGCTCAAAGAGATCAGCTATATCCATGCCGAGGGATATCCTGCTGCTGAAATGAAACATGGCCCGATCGCATTGGTGGACGAACAAACGCCGAGCGTATTTGTGATGCCGCAAGGATTCATTTACGAAAAAGTCATGTCCAATCTTCAGGAAATCAAAGCCCGCGGTGGGCCCGTGATCGCGATCGCAGCCGAAGGCGACACTGAAATCGCCAAAGTCGCCGACGACGTGATCTACATTCCACCTACCGTGGAATACCTGCAACCGATTGTCTCGGCCATCCCGCTGCAATTGCTGTCGTACCACATCGCCGTCCTCCGAGGATGCGACGTCGACAAGCCTCGTAACTTGGCCAAAAGCGTGACGGTTGAGTAAACCCGCTTTCGGCCATTTGAACTTTGAATCGACGAGAGCAAGCTGGGCTGCACTTACACGCTGCACGTAAAAACCATGTTGAACAAAGATGTGAGGTCGGGCTCGTACCGCGCCAACCACAAATCCTAAGTAGCTGGCTCTTCAAGGATTTCAGTGGCAGTTCACTCCGGCAGGGGTTTTAGCAATTAGCCGGTAGTTGAGCGCAGCGACACCACCGGCACGAAAAAACGAACTATCGCATCCCGGTAGGGATAAAGAGCCTTTGTGGAAACGATATCCGGTGGTGTCGCTAACGCTCAACCGCCGGCTAATCGCTGCTACTCCTTCGGAGTATGAGGGTGTACTAGGCTTGAATCGCAATCACAAGCCATTAAATACCACGGAGAACCAAGTAGTTAGGCGACCACGCTGATGAACCAGGGTGAGACGTTCCATTCCAAAAGACATGCAAGCCGACCTCGCATATTCGCGCCCATTAGCGTGATTCGCGGGCAGAACAGGATCAGAAGACGGCCCGCCAATGCCGCGAATAAACGCCAATCAGGTTCGCTCACGTCAGGTCGAGCATCTGATCCGCGCGGTTGCGGTACGCTCGACGTTCCAAGGAGTCCAAAGGTTGAATTGCCTAGAATCGTTAACTGAGTGCAATCGCACATCCGTCCCCCTTAGTCGCCCAACGGAAAGAAATGACAACATCGATCGTTACGATGCCGTTAACGAAAAAACAACGACGGAATTCTAAACGAGGACGAGCAACCATTGAAGGCGAAGCACTAGCGAGGGCTACTATCGCTGCCGCTTAGCCGGCAATTACGTCAACAGGCCTGCAAGCGAGCGTGAGATTTCTCGTTGGATCTTGGAGACCGGGGGATAGCGAGTGCGTTACGATTGAATGATTGATTTGTACCGGCGAGTAAACGATGTCCGTTGGCGCCTTTCATTGACTTTCGAATTACTCTGCATTGTGCGTTGCCCGCCGGCTGTGACAACCGTAGGTCGAACACTTGCCAATGTAGTTCCAGCAATCGCGGTGGTGTCGCGTCAGGCAAACGTCGCAACTCACGCCTTCAGTCGGATAATTAACCGCGTCGCCGCAGACCATACAGACGCCATTGGCTTTCTCAACAAACACGAGTTGGGCCCCCGCCGCGGAACCACCCGCGAACGAATTCAACATCCTAGCATGGATCGCCATAAAATTATTGACGATCGCAACGACTTGCGACGTCCCCAAAACCTTCGTGGCCTTGCCGCCATACTCGCATTCACCACCACCCACGCTAATTAAAATTCGCCCATGGGCATTCCGAACGTGGCTCCAGATTCGTTTGCAAATCGAAGCCGTCAGGAGCCTTTTGATGGCTTCTGAATCACTGCCTTGAATCACGAACTCACGATCAAAATCTTGCCTGCCGATCTGAATATCGTTTAGATATTGAAACGACTTCCAAGCCTTGTTTCGTTTTTGATCCGGAAAAATTCTCAATCGAAACTGCTCGTCCGGCCAATGACAAACCATTCGAATTGATTGAACGCCATGTTGCTGGGAAACAAAAACTCTAAACCAGCGATTCGCTCGCTGGACCACAATACTGGGGACCACCGTTTCCATATCGACATCGCCATGCAGTCGATCGGCAACCTTTGCGAGGCTCGACTCAATGGCCTGAATCTCGGCACCGAAGGAAGCCGGCCGAGTACTGTTTTGAGCTTCACTTGACCTTGGTCGAGTCCGGTACCGTCGCGTCGGCTGACTTGGTAACGACCTCATGATCATCCAAATCACTTTGGCAATGAAGATCACCAAGAACAGCAGAAAGCCTGGATTCATCTCGATAGCTTTACTTGAATGAGAAACGGACAATGCGAAACATCATGACTTGGACGCACAATAGCGCAAAAAAAGAGAGCCCACGAATGATCGGGGCCCCCATTGGCTGAACTGATTAGATTGAGTCGAGGTGAATTCCACACCGCCCCAAGTGTTCCGCGTTAATTTCGTCTCGCAAATTGGTCTCGACTAAGAAATCAATTCCTTGATGACTTTGCCGCCGTTGGCGATCTTCATCGGCCGGCCGCTTTGACTTGTAAAGGTCGTCTCAAGTGAAATACCCAGTGATTTGCAAACCGTGGCCATTAGGTCTTCGGCGGACTGAGACGGTCCGACCACTTTGGTCCCGTCTTCGTTGGTTTGCCCAACTGCGAGCCCGGAGTTCATCCCGGCACCACCGACCACAGCACTCCAAGAGCGAGCCCAGTGGTCACGACCGTTGTTTCCATTGATTCGTGGTGTCCGGCTAAATTCACCCATCCAGATCACGGCCACGTCATCGAGCATATCACGCTCGGCGAGGTCTTCCATGAGGGCACTGAATCCACGATCCAGCTCAGGCAGTTTTTGGTTTTGCAAAGTTGGGAAAATATTTTGATGATTGTCCCAGCCACCCAAGCCGACTTCGACAAAGGGAACGCCCGACTCGACAAGCCGTCGAGCCATCAAGCACCCGCGTCCGAAATTGGTCTCGCCGTAACGCTCTTGTACAGCCGTCGGCTCTTGCATGACTTTGAAGGCCGTCATCTGCTCACTGGTCATCAAGCTGAGAGTTTTCTTGAGGACTTTCTCATGTTCGGCTGCGGCGATTCCGCGATTGTCATCAATGAACCCAGATTCCAGCATTTTCAAAGACTGCATCCGCTGGGTCAAACGGTCCGGCGAGATCCCCATGTCTAGATTTCGCACTTGGCCATTCGAGTTGACTGAAAACGGAGCCCAAGCCATTCCCAAAAATCCGGGGCCTTCACTGTTTCCACCGACAGAAACGAAGGGCGGAATCTCGAGGTCTTCACGGGTGTGAGCCAACTGGTGAGCGATCACCGAACCATAGCTCGGATGCTTAACGTTCGGATTCGGAACGTAACCGGTGTGCATGTAGTATCGACCTCGCATGTGATCGGCTTCGCGGGTGCTCATCGAACGCACCACGGAAAGCTTATCCATGTTCTTGGCCATCATCGGCATGTGTTCACAAATCTGAAAATCGCCATTGGTGGCAATCGGCTTGAAGGGTCCGCCATTACTCGAGTTGGGCTTGAGGTCCCAGATATCCATCGTCGAAGGCCCACCACCCATCCACAACAGGATCGCGGCTTTCTTGTTTTTCTTCAGCGTCGTTGCGTTTGCCTTAAGTGTATTCCCCATCGCCAACGCACTGCCTGCCAAAGCGGAAGCCCCAGCGAGATGATGCATGAAGTGACGTCGATTCATGCCGGTCGGTGTATTGTATTTCATGGCGTCTTTCTATTTAATCGAGAAGCAACGGATATAATTATACTTGGTGTGAATTCGTTCTCGTACGGTAGAGCGTTCGAAAGTTGAATTCAGAGCAAGTTAACTGCAGATTGAACGTATTAATGGTTAAAAATAAACTCGTTCGAGTTTAGCACGACCCACCAAACATCTTTGAGGGCCTCTTTTGCATCGCCACCGCGTGCGGCAAGCAACTTTTTCGCGAGGTCTTTTTCTTTACTCGTCGAATTTCGCGTGAGCCCTGAGACAAACAACTCATCCACACATTGAAGATAACTTTTTCCAGAAACGGCCAGCCGACCAATCAGACTTCCCTTTTTGGTATCAGTTGCCTGCTTGATCATGTCGCCGTTGAAGAGCATCAAGACCTGCGGAATCGTGCCGTTAAAACTGGTTGACTCTTCGCCTTCGTCGGTTCCAAAGGCCTGATTGAATTGCCCTAACCACATGTTCTTGCGGCGCTCTTGCTCCTCGTAACTGCCTTGAGATTCGTCGGCACGTGTCGCTACCAACAACGACTCGTAAAGCTGTTCAGCTTCCATTTGGCGAAGATAAAAATGCGTGAATTTCGGCGATTCGCCCAGCAACGGATCATCGCCCTCGTTATTCTTTGTTCGCTTGCTCGACAACGAATAAGGCTTGCTCAAGACCACCCAAGAAATTAACTGCCGGAAATCAAACTCGGCGCTGCTGAATTCCTGGGCCAACATCTCCAGTAGTTCAGGATTGGAAGGAATGTTGTGAGGCCCCAAATCGTCTACTGGGGATGTGAAACCATAACCAAGAAAATGAGCCCAAGTTCGATTGACCATCGATTTGGTCAAAAACGGAGACTCCATCATCAGGTCAGCCAGCTCTTGACGGCGGTTGACAACGTTAACGAGCCCATCCGTCTTGATGGCCTGACCATCCACGAAGACGGGATAAGCCACTTTGCTAAGGCCGTTCCGCATTTCATAAAAGATCTCGCCCATGTCTTGGCTCTCGCCCTTAAAATCTTGGTCGACCAGTTGAGCGACTCCGCCATCACGAGCCCGCATGCCACCGTTGAAAGCTCGCACCTGGCGGAAAAATGCATTCATCTCCCAGTACTTCTGCTGCTTCCAATCGTTGAATGGATGGTTGTGGCATTGTGTGCACTGGACTTGAAGCCCCAAGAAGATCTTAGTCGTAGAGGCCGTCGCCAAAGCGGCGTTCTCGGCATTGACTTTGTCGATCAAAAAGTTCGTCGCACCGTTGAATTTTTCGTCGCCTGGCGTCGTCGTGCCCGTCGCCGTCACGAGCTCATGAACCATCTTGTTGTAAGGCTTCTCCCGGGCAAAAGAATCACGTAAGTACTTTTGCATCCCCTCGCGGCTAATCATCGAATTATTGTCGTTACCGCCAGTTCGCCCAATCAGCAGATTGGTCCAAATCGTTGTCCAGTTTCTGGCGAACTCTTCGGTATAGTTGTCCGCGTAGAGCAGTTTCTCAACGAGTAAGCGTTTTTTGTTCGATTCGCGACTCTCGGTAAACTCCCGAGCTTCAACCACGCTCGGGATCCGGCCAATGATGTCGAGATAAACACGTCGACACCATTCCCCATCAGTCGCAGGCTTGGAAGGCTTCAGCTCGTAGTCATCCCAGACCTGGCCCACCAGTTTGTCAATTCGGGAGACGACATCGGCTGTTGAATCAATGCTGCTCGTAGAAACCGAGACCGTTTGAGAACGGATTTGCGAAATGGAGTGAGAAATACCCGCAAGTGACGTCAAAACCATCGCCAAACCAGCGATCGCTACGCTCGCCATACCACCGCTTGTTCGTCGTCTCATCACAACTCCTACTTTTTGGATTGCTATCCAATCGGATTCGTTCGATTGAGCCTGTATTATTATCGAAATTCTTTTTAAATCTTAGAGTCTCGAGGGAAAATTGAAAGATTTTGGATGTTTCATAATTGCACAAGTGTTTAATTATGCTGTATCAAAATAAAACAAGCCGGTAAGATTGATTTTAATCTTACCGGCTTCGTTTCAATAAAAATCAATAATTGCGGCCTGAGCTGTCCACCGAAGTGAACAGCCCAGGCACTGCCTCGTCTCTATTCCGCTCAAAGCTGCTTTCACAACTCTGAGCGAACCACTTCCAAGAAAAACTTTATGCAAACAGCGTGCCAAAAGACTGCCGAAGTGGAATAGAGAGGGTGGGTGGAAAGCCCAACCCTAGCTCAATCCGACCTTAGCTCAATTCAACCGCTTTAATCCATGTTTGATTCGTTCACGATTCACCAGCTCCCAAGCTGCGGGATGAGATTTCAAGAACTTGACCAATTGAGAGGTCGTCACGGCGAGCGATTTTGCGGCCAAGGCAACCTCGAATCTGTTTAGATTGACGAAATCAAGTGCCTCAGCCAGCAGGCCGGGAAAATCACCATGGCTCGTGCTGACTTGGATTTTCGACGATTTCACTCGGCTTTTCCAAGTTTCGCTGGGTATTCTGTTTGAAGACTCCCTGCGGACGCCTAGCGCTAAACCAATTCTTAGCCGCTCGATGGCAACGACTCGATTTTGGTTTTGGCTGCGTTTTTCACTGGCTTGGCCAACAATTCCCGTTGGAATATGCGTAATCAC
>JBLINZ010000126.1:0-13698 GCA_047639375.1 Mariniblastus sp.
AAACCAGCCTCAAGAACCGCCGAGTGATCAAGCGGGGAATGGTGAATCGGGTGATCAGGAAAACTCAGGCCAGCAGCCGGGCCAGCAGCCTGGCCAGCAACCGGGGCAGCAGCCGGGGCAGCAGCCTGGCCAGCAGCCTGGCCAGCAACCGGGGCAACCTGGTGCTCAGCAGCCGGGGGCTAATCCTCAGGATTCTCGCGAGGGCATGCGGGAGGCGATTCAGAACCTCGGCGACCCGAGTGGTGAGCCATGGACGGGGGATCCGAATGTAAAAATGAACGGTCAACAGGCTCAGTCGCCCTTGACTGGCGACGGCTTTCGAGAGTGGTCTGATCGACTTCGCGATGTCGAAGAAATGGTGGCTGATCCGGAGTTGCGTTCTGAAGCGTCGCGAATTCGCGAAGAGGCCAAGGAAATTCGCAAGCAGCTCAAGCGTCATTCGAAAGAGCCCAATTGGGACTTGGTGAAACTTAAAGTCGCTGCGCCATTGGCTGAGCTGCGAAATCGAGTGGCGGAAGAAATCATGAGACGGAATTCTGAAGACGCGTTGGTTCCGCTTGACCGCGATCCTGTGCCCGTCGAATATCAAGAAGCTGTTCGACAATACTATGAGCGGATCGGAAGTGGTAAATGATTCAAGCCAGATTCCAAACTGAGCTGGTCGCTGAACTATCAGTGGGTGTTTTGGCGAGTCTCTTGCCCAATGCCTGGGGAGCCTCCGACTGGCTATGGCCGTTGGTTGCTTTGTTAGCCGTTGGGTTGGCCGTCATCATTTGGTCGTACACCCGAGCCCAGGCAAGTCATGGCTTGCGGGCCGCGTTGGTGATTTTGAAATTTGTCGCGCTGGCGTTATTGGCGATTTGTCTGCTCGAGCCAAGCTATCGCCACACCCGCCCGGAAAGGGGCGCCAATTTAATGGTCGTGATGGCCGACGACAGCCAAAGTCTACAAATCAAGGATCGTGGCAAGTCGGAAACTCGCGAGTTCGAGCTCAAGCAAAAGCTCACGAACGACTCGGGTTGGCTTATCAAACTTGCAGAAGATTTCGACGTTCGCCGGTATCAGTTTGATAGGCGGCTAAGGCCCGTTGCCCATTTCAAAGACTACGCGGCGAATGAGCGTGGCAGCGATATAGTCAACAACATCAAGATCGTCTCATCGCGTTTTTCTGGGCGTCCCTCAGCCGGAATCGTGCTGATGACGGACGGCAATGTAACTGCCGCCACGGCGTCCGATCTCGACTCGATCGATTGGGAGAATACGCCACCGATCTATCCCGTCGTATTGGGCGAATCGTCCCCGGCACGGGATCTTGGGATCACCCAGGTCACCAGCACGCAAACGAATTTTGAATCGGCGCCTGTGACCGTGACCGCTGAGCTGATGGCCCACGGCTATCAGGGGAAACGTGTTTCCGTTCAGTTGCTCAACCAGCAGGGCGAGGAGATTGAGCGCAAAGAGGTCAAGCAAATCGAAGATGGACGGCCGTTTGCGGTCAGGTTCCAGACTCGCCCCACCCGGCCTGGCGTCAACGTTTATCAGGTCAAAGCTTTTGCTTCCGATGAAGAATCGTCGACCGCGTCTGCCGATACCTCGGTCGAGGCCACCATCGTCAACAATCAACGGTTGGCCATCGTCGATCGCGGCAGCGGACCTTTTCGAATTCTTTACGTCTCGGGTCGGCCTAATTGGGAATTGAAGTTTTTACGTCGCGCGACCCAAGACGACGAAGAATTGGACCTGGTCGGGCTCGTGCGAATCGCGAAACGCGAAGCCAAGTTCACGTTTCGGGGCCGCGATGGTCAGCAATCCAATTCGTTGTTCCGCGGTTTTGAATCGCAAGACGAAGACACTACCGAGCAGCATGATGAGCCGGTATTTTTGCGGCTGGGAACGCGAGATGAGTCTGAATTGCTGGGCGGATTTCCCAAGGATGCCGAGACCTTGTTTGGATACGACGCGGTGGTGATTGACGATTTAGAGGCTGCATTTTTTAGCGAAGATCAGAAAACGTTATTGCATCAGTTTGTTAGTCGCCGTGGCGGCGGCTTGCTCATGTTAGGTGGACAAGAATCGTTTGGAAGCGGTGACTACGATAAAACACAGATCGGAGAAATGCTTCCGATCTACCTCGACCGTGTAGCGCCTGAGGTGGATGCTCAATACCAGTTGGGTTTGACCCGAGACGGCTGGCTTCAGCCCTGGGTCAGGATCGAATCAACCGAGGACAAGGAGAACCAGCGGCTTGTCTCGATGCCAAAATTCAAGACGCTCAATGTGGCGGATTCGATCAAGCCAGGAGCCACGGTTTTGGCTACGGTCGCGACGAATGAAGGGACGCAACATCCAGCACTCGTGGTTCAGCCGTTTGGCAAAGGCCGCGTGGGGGCGTTGATGATCGGCGACTTTTGGCGATGGCAGCTCAACACCGAGGATGGAAACGATGATTTAATGAAGGCTTGGCGGCAGATGATGCGTTGGGTTGTGTCGGATGTCCCGCGTCGAATCGATTGCAAAATTGAAAAACGAAATGACACCAATCGGACCACTGAGATGGTTGTCACCGTTCGCGATGAGTCGTATCGCCTGCTTGATAACGCGACCGTTGAATTTGAGATTACTACGCCTGATGGGAAAATGATCGAATTGACGGGCGTTCCGTCCGGGAACACGCCGGGTGAATATCGAGGCAGTTTCGTTTCGATCGAACCGGGAGCCTACTCGGCCAATGTCTTGGTCGCCGCAGCGGACGGGACGGAGATTGGCGAAGTGGAATCAGGATGGGTCTCGGAACCGGACAGCGAGGAGTTTCAGTCGCTTGAACCCAATCGCAAGTTCCTGGAACTGCTTGCCGAGAAATCTGGCGGGGAGGTTATCGAGCTTGACGGCTTGACTCAATTCGTAAATAGCCTTGATTACCGCGAGGTGCCGATTTCCGAAACAAGCTCGCTGCCTTGGTGGCATCGCTGGCCAATTTTGTTTCTCGCCTTGGGCTTGCTGGTCGGCGAATGGGGAATTCGCCGATGGAAGGGATTGCCGTAGTGGAAAATAATCATGTCTCGAGAACGTACGTCGAAAGAAATTTCGAGTGGTATGTCTGGTTGAAAGACTCGTTGCTCCCGCAAATGCGTCAGTGGACTTTCAGTCTGTTGGGCCTGGCCGTCTTGATAGGCGCTGGAATGCTGCCTGTCGGCAGCGCAACCGCTCAGCAGCAGAAAGTGATCGTGGTCGTGGGAGCGGCTGGGCAAGCGGCATACGCCGAACAATTTGAGGCTTGGGCCAGCGAATGGAAATCGGCGGTCCAAAAGTCTGGCGGCGATCAGGTTGAGTTGACGCAGATTGGATTAGGAGTGCCCGTCGAGTCGCGATCTGATTTTGACTTACTGAAAGAATCAATCAAATCGACACCAAAAACGATTGGCGAGTTGTGGGTGGTTTTGATCGGACACGGAACCGATGATCGCAAGAAATCGAAATTCAATCTTCGGGGGCCGGATGTTTCGGCCAGCCAATTGAACGAATGGCTGGCTCCCCTGCCCTGTCGGACGGTCATCATCAATTGCAGTTCGGCCAGTGGGAGCTTCATTGGTAAGCTCAAGCATCCGGACCGGATCGTGGTGACGGCCACCAAGTCTGCGGCCCAGCTGAATTTTGCTCGCTTTGGCGGGTACTTTTCCAAAGCGATTGCCGACCCGGCGTTTGATCTTGATAAAGACCAGCAGACGTCATTGCTGGAGGCGTTTTTGGCAGCTTCGTCTCAGACTCAGGAGTTCTATGTTGAGGACACGCGGTTGGCCACGGAGTTGGCGATGGTCGACGACAATGGGGATGGCCAAGGCACGCCTGCCGATTGGTTCAAGGGAGTTCGAGTCGTCAAGCAAGCAAAAAAGGGAGCTCCTGATGGGTTCCATGCGAACTCCGTTTTCTTGGTCCGCGGTCAAGAAGAATCAAAGCTCTCGACGGAACAGCGGAAAAAAAGGAATGAGTTGGAGGTGAAGCTGGAGCAACTTCGAGTCAAAAAGAATACGATGACAGAGGAAGCTTATTACCTTGCGATTGAACCGGTTTTGTTGAAGCTTTCGAGAGTCTATGCGGAGATTGATGTGAAGCAAAGCAATTCAGATTAGGCCATGCCTAAGAGGTGTTGGTTGGTCGATTTCGGGTTTTGCCAAACGAGGATGGGTAAATGTAACCATCCTACGTTTCAATTCGTAGCGAAAGTCGTCAAAACTTTCGGCGCACCCAGCTGCAGAAACTCTTGACGGCTTGTCGCTACTTTGGATTTTGATTGACACACGGGGGGCTCGTTGCCTGGCGAAAGATCATTTAACGATTAGCCGCCAGGCGTCGATGACAAATGCGAAGCATTGGTCACTTCAGAGGAGGCAATGTCGGCCAACAACACTTGCCTTGTGCTTGCTGAGGGAATTCGCGGGGTTTTGAGGTTGGCGGCTTGCGCCAGAAGCCACCATGCGGCATTAGTTCTAGTAAATAGCTAACGTGGTGATGAGGGTTTGGTTCTATGCGGATTTGTTGTTTGGTGAGAGCGGACGGCACAGGGCCTGAGCCTACTACTCTTGAGTTTCAACTTGCAGGTGTTGCTTGAAAAAGTTCAATCGTTTTTTAGCCGCCCATTTGGATTCGCCGGCACCGTGTCCGCCACCCACAATCAACACGAATTCAAAATCTTTGTTGTGCTTGATCAGCTGGCCAACGACCTGGGTCGTTGAGGCCGGGTCGACATTTTGGTCCAGTTCTCCGACGGTCAGCATCAGGTTGCCCTTTAGCAGCCCCGCATTTTCCATGTTGGAGTTCTCTCGGTAAGCGTCGTCGATCGGCCAGCCCATCCACTGCTCGTTCCACCAAATCTTATCCATTCGGTTGTCGTGGCAACCACAGTCGGCGACGGCCACCTTGTAAAAATCGTGATGCCATAACAAGGCCGCCATGGCACTTTGACCGCCCGCGGAACCGCCGTAAATCCCAACCCGAGCAAGGTCCATTTGCGGATGCTTGGCGGCGGCGGCTTTGATCCAAGCGATGCGATCTGGGAAGCCGGAGTCTTTCAAGTTTTTGTAGCAAACGTCGTGGAACGCTTTGGATCGCCAGGCCGTTCCCATTCCATCAATTTGAACCACAATCATTCCGGCGTCGGCGATTCGGTGCTGATGGCCGTAGCGAGAACGGAATGATTTAGGGACGTGGTGGTCGTGGGGGCCGGCGTAGATGTTTTCGACGATGGGATAAGTTTTGGCCGGATCAAAATCGAGCGGCCAATGGATCAGGCCCCAGATATCGGTCTTTCCGTCTCGTCCTTTGGCCACGAACCGTTCCGTTAATCGACGCTTGCCAAATGTACGGACCGTATTGCCGCGACTCAATTCTGCGACCAGCTCCCCAGTCGCCATTTCACGCAGTTCTGTGATGGGGGCGAGATCAACGCGCGAGAACGTATCCAGGAAATATCCTCCATCAAGCTCGCGTTTAATTTCGTGTGTCCCGTCGCCAGCAGTCAGGATATTAAAGTTCGAGCCATCGAGATCGACCCGGCAAAAATGCTCGTGATAAGGGTCTTGATCATCGTAAACGCCAACCGCGTAGAAAAAAATCGTGTTCGACGTTTGGTCCACGCTTTCAATCCGTTTGACGTTCCAATCACCGGACGTGACAGCATTCATGAGTTTTCCAGATTTGCGATCGAATCGGTAAAGGTGATTCCAGCCACTGCGTTCGCTGGCCCAGAGAATTTCGTCGTTAGGCAAATCTTGGAAAACCGATTTTGCCGGTTCTGAATACTGAATGAACGTCTCTGATTGTTCTTCGATCAAGGTTCGAACGGTCCCCTCCGCAGGGGTGACCTCCAGTAGTCGTTTGACCTGATGACCACGCTGGTTGTAAAGCAGCCAAAATCGATCTCCGGATTTCGACCAACCCACAAAATTTATCTCGTAGGGATTCGAAAACAAATCATGGGAAACTGGGATTTCTTTTTGGGTTGCCGAGCAAAACAAACGCAATGTTTGGGTGGGTAGGGGATCGCCTGGTTTGGCGTATTGGTAACTCCGCAGCTTGGGTTGCAGCTGATCATTGGGCGAAGACTCAATGTAGTGAACACGTGGCTCAGGGACCTGGCGAGTTTGAAACGCGACTAAGTAATTTGAAGCGGGTGACCAGCGAAGATCCCCGTCGGGGGAGTTCGCCGCAACATTGAACCATCGCGTTCGGCTACCAATCCGTTGGAACGTGTGTTGCTGGACGGCATCGGTGGTGAGTGGGTGAGCCTCAGAGTTGGATTCTTTGAGATCCATCAGCCAAAGATTGTTGTCTTTGACGATGGCTTTCCATCTTCGGTTGGGAGCTGTCGCCGACCGGCTGGCAATTCGAGGTGGAACCCGTGAGGGGGTTCTTGGTCGTGCGGTTTCCGTTTTCACATTTTCGATTTCGGATTGCGTAATCAGAACGTGATCGTCAAGGCGTGCTTCGAAGCAGCCCAATAGTTGTTGCTGGTCTTTCAAAGCCCAGACGTGTCCAGCGTAGGTGTGCTGACGTTTCTTTTCCCCGGGCTGGAGAATTCCAAAGGCCACATCTCGGCGCCGATTGTCAATCCAAAATAGAGACAATGATTTTTCGGTTTGGTTCTCGATCACGATGTGAGTCGACTGGCCTTGCTCGCCTCGACGGGGTGGCAGGAACAGTCGCGATTCGGCCCCCGGAACGGATTTGATATCAACTTTGGCTAGTCGTTGTTTTTCTGGATCCCAGTTGAACGTTAGATTGGCATATTTAAAGTTCAAAAGGCCAGACGATTCGTCTCGCGAAATATCATTAATCGGCATTCGTTTGGCGTCGATTCGCTTGTTGAGCGATGCGGAAATTGCTTGGGAAATCGCCGCGTGATCAAACGCCGGAAGGTTCGTTTTGCGTTTCAAGTCGACAATGAAGAACTCGCGGCCTTTCACCGGGTCGGATTTTTGATACCACAGCTCCGTTCCATCTTGCGACCAATGGAGCGTGGGTGTTTGCCCTGTTTGAGCGACGCTATCGGCTCCAAAAATCGATATTCCGAGAGCTAGAACCAGTGCGAGGAGTGAATTGTTCATGGTTTTATCGTGTGCTGTGGGAGAAGCGAAGTGAATTCCAGGCGGCCTGTTTGCGTTGGCGATTCTGGTCGCCGTGTTGGGGCTCTAGCGATCAGCGAATACGTGCCAACCCCGGTTCAGAGATTGATGGGTTCGATACACTCCGGAACGTCGTTGGCTGGCTTGCCGACCATTTTGTCGACGGGAAACGTTTGGAGTTCGCCTTCTGGCTGCGGGACCATGAGTGGTTGCAGAACATGGGCGTCATGGAATTGGTGATCCAACCAGATCTCAAATTGCTCTGGGGCGAGCATCACTGGCATCCGATCGTGCAGCGGTTGCATCGTTGCATTGGCTTCGGTTGTGAGGACGGTGCAGGTTTCAACAATGCTGGGTTCCTCGGATGATGAGTCGGTCCATGATTCCCAGAGTCCTGCCATGCAAAACGGTTGATCGTCGCGTCGCGAAATGTAATGCGGTTGCTTCTGCGAGCCAACTTTTTTCCATTCGTAAAACCCGTCTGCGATCACGAGACAGCGTCGAGACTTAAATGCAGAACGAAACGCGGGCTTGGTGGCGACGGTTTCCGATCGAGCGTTGATCATTCTGGCACCCGACTTCATGTCCTTGGCCCAGAACGGGATCAGGCCCCAGCGGAGGCCGGCAATTTCGTGCGTCCTTTGTTCCGAGGTATCATCGACGGGGCTGCTTGTCTGGCGGAGGCAAGTCGCCGGTTGGGTGGGGCAGATGTTGTAGCGAGGCTTGAGTTTCGGAAACGTCAGCCCCTCGCAGATCAGACCCTCGAATAACTTAGCGATCACGTCGGCTGAAGTTCTCAGTGTGAATCGTCCGCACATTAAAATTTAAACTCATATCCGGCGTTCGTCAGTGCCAACCGGGCCGGTTCCTGATTGGATTGGGAAACAAGAAAGTAATCGGTATTGTAAGTCGAAATCGACAGCAGCGGGATGTTGGCATCGGCTAACACGCGACTGATCGCCGCAATCACTCCAATCATGTCGAACTCCATGCTGCCCACGACTCGGAAGCAGGCAAAATCGTGTTGGGCTTTCACATCCTTCGGAACGACAGGCGTCGGGGCGACGATTGTGAGCTCGTCTTCGGTTCTGATCAAGGCCAGGAACGTCAGCTGGGCCCAAGTCGGAATGTTCGAATCAGGGGCAAGTTGGCAAACAGAGTAAACCGTTGGAAGAAATTGAAGCTTCATAAGCTCGCTGATGCCGTCAGGTAATTATGGTAAAACGTCTGCATGAATGGCGACCACCTTCCAACTGCGAGTCTTCCAATGCTGAAACGGCGAGCGGAGATTGTGCGCGAAGTGAGGTCGTTTTTTGACGAGCGTGGATTCTTCGAAGTCGAAACGCCCATCCTTTCCCATGATATCGTGGTGGATCAATATCTACACCCGATCGGGATCTCAAAAAAAGAAGTCACCGGGGCAGTCAGCGACTCCGGCCAGAAGCTTTGGCTGCAAACCTCGCCTGAATTTGGGATGAAGCGATTGTTGACGGCCGGGGCGGAGGCGATTTTTCAGATCGGGAAGTGTTTTCGGCAAAGTGAATCCGGGCACCGTCACAATCCTGAATTCACGATGCTGGAGTGGTATCGGGTTGGCCACGAGATGCATGCCGGGATGGAGTTGCTGGCCACCTTGGTCGAGCAGGTCCTGGGAAGACCAGCCACTCGCAAGATGACTTATCGCGATGCGATGCTTGAATTCGCCGGCATCGATCCATTTCGAAGCACGACTTCCGAGTTGGCTGATCACGCTGCCATGTCTGACGTTGGAGCTGGTTTGAGGCGACCAGAAATGGCCCGTGATGATTGGCTGAATTTGATCCTGTCTGAAATTGTGGAGCCCAAACTGGGGTGGGAGGCTCCTTTGATTGTTTACGATTGGCCGGCCTCGCAAGCGGCGTTGGCGATCGTGCGCGAAGGTGATGATCCCCCCGTGGCTGAGCGGTTTGAGATTTACGTGGATGGCCTCGAGTTAGCAAACGGCTACCATGAATTGCTTGACCCGGAAGAATTGGCGAGTCGGAATTCGATCAACAATCAGAAGCGGGTCAAAGACGGCGTGCCGATGCTTCCTGAGGAAAGCCGTTTGTTGACTGCGATGAAGCATGGGATGCCGGCGAGTGCCGGGGTCGCGATGGGAATCGATCGTTTGGTGATGTTGGCGGTTGGCGCTGAATCGATTCATGAGGTGATAGCGTTCCCGTTGGAGCGGGCTTAGCGACCGGGCCATGTCCATTGTAGTGGACTAGCTGCCGTCGCTTTTCAGGGCCGTCTGCCAGTTAATTGCTCAGGATCGGTCGCCTAGAAGTTGCCTCTGACTTTACGGTCTTCCCTTTTTTCTGAAAGATCCCGATCCCGTGAAATCCGTTGCGTTGAAGGACACTCAGTAAGCTTGATGAGACTGCGCAAAAAAACAGCCAAGCAAACATGCTTGGCTGTTCAAAGCGATTCAAATTGAATTCAACAGAATTACTTGGCGTCGTCTTTGCCGTATTCGTAGTTAGCTTGAGACGACTGCTTCTCTTGTTCTTTCATCCACTTCGCTCTTGCTTCGGCACGTTGAGCCGAGGCTGTGGTGACTTGTTGAGCAATTCGAAGATGTTGAGGATGGAAGTATCGTTCGTACGATCCGTCCATTCGCTCGATTTTGTTCTTGTACAGCAATTCTTGCCAACTCAAACCATTGGCCACGTTCCAAGCGGCTGCTTGGGCGACTTTTTGAGAGACTTCGCCAGTGGCCAGCATGCGACACATCTCGAAGATCCTAGGATCGTCGTTCAGGTCAGCCAGTGGCTGAATCTTGTATTCCATTTGAGAGCGTGGATCAGGCTTGCCTTCTTCCAAGCAAAACGTTTGCAGAGCAGCTTTGCCGACGCGTCCTGGAGGAATGTTGAATACACCACCACCGCCTTGACCACCGCCGCCTTGACCGCCGCCGCCGAAACCGCCGCCGCCTTGACCGCCACCCATGCCACCGCCAACACCTTGGCCGCCACCTTGACCACCGCCGCCGCCGAAACCGCCGCCGCCTTGTCCACCACCTTGTTGGCCACCTCCGCCAAAGCCTCCACCGAGACCTTGACGCATGACAGGCACAGCCGAAAATGCGGCTGGCATGACGATTGCCAACGGTTTATCTGTTTTGTTTTCCACGATCAAGTTAGCACTCGCAGCGTCTTTGTTGCGAATGATGACTTTGATCTCATCGTTTTCCATTGCGGTGAAAAAATCGACCGACTCAAAACCTTCAGCTGGAGTCTGAGTTTTCGAGATGGTGTTCAAGCGTTTTTGCCTGACCAGCTTGGCTCGTGCCGACTCTGGCTTCGCCTTTGTTTCAGGTATCTCCTGAGCATTTGACAGCCCAGAAATAGAAACCGCCGCAATCAGGGCGAACGAAATTTTCAACCAATCACTCAACTTTGTTCTCATCAAAGAACTCCTCGTTATTGGAACCGACACTTGCCCGCATCGGTTTGAACTACCAAGAAGGTATCATGGATCCTGCCTGGCCACCAAACATATCCGCCAGACTTTACAAGCCAAGGATAGTCGGCAATTGGGCGAAATCCAGTAGTTTCCTAGTTTCTCATAGTTTTTACCGGCATAAAAAAGCACAATCGGGGGACACAGATCCCCGATTGTGCTCGCAAAATCTTGGTAATTTCACCTGAAAGCGAAAACAGGATCCCCAGTGTTACCAGCTTTATCGTCCCGCTGGAGGGTGGCCAACAGAGGATTCAAATTCAAGCCGTCTGGACAGAATGTTCTGCGTGGAACCGCTGGTATTGTTAAAGCGATCACCCCTAGTTCGCGCGACCGCAACGGGTGTGTCGGCCAACGAAGTAGATCGTCCGTCACAACCGGAGCAGAATCGCGATGAATGAGCCGTGCCGAAACCGAGATGGGACGCCCGACGCGTAAGCGAGGCGGAGCTGATTGAATTGTTCAACGCGTATGCGAGCCGCGGCTGTGACTTTTTTTAGATGACCGTAAGGCGACATGGAAACCCGACGCGTTAGCCCTGGTTGGTGGCTTGCGGTTAAGAGGCAATTGCCCACGCCTTCAAACGCTCTGCGTTTGACACGGTCGCCTGCTGGTTAATCGTTAAACGGTCAATCGTCTCGCATTTTAAATCAACAAACCCGAATGCGTGTAAGCGAGGTCGAACAACCATTGAAAGTGAGATCCAACGAGGGCACGGCCTCGCAAACGCGGCGGACTACCAAGAAAATCACAGCCTCATTGGGTTATCAGAGTTGGCGACTAGCTCACCAGCAAACATAAGGCCCGTCAATCGCGAGGGCATTTTAACTTGACGGTTCTCTCTGCGACACGAATCTACGTTGGGTCCGATCCGTACTCATTGGGGCCGACTGTGCCCCGCAGAAACCCCGTTTCGATAAGCGCCCAAATCGGACCGATGCAGGGAACAAAGCCAATCAAAATCCACCATCCGGATTTCCCCAGGTCGTGCCAGCGCTTGACTTGAATGGCAAGTGAAATCCAGATCAGTGGGATGTAGGCAACTCCCAGTATCACGAGTAGGACGATTGAATTTTCACCGAAAATCATTGCCGAACCAAAAATGGCCGCGTAGAAAATGACCATCATGCTCAGGCTGACACCCCAATAAGTGCGTCGAGGAATGCGTCCACTGAAAGAAAACAAAACGGAAGCCAGTGAAGTCTCGGCTGCAGGTTTCTGCTTTTGAAAATTGGGATTGATGTTGGGTGGTTGGTAAGGGTTGCTCGGGTCAGTGTTCATGTTCATTGTCGCGGAATCTTTCTTCTAGCAGGATTGCAGATTTGAATCGATTTCGATGCTGAGTTGAGCGCTACGTGATACCGGCAAGTGTGAGGGAATTGTAATTCGTTCATTGTTGGATGCAAAGCACGGGATTGGATAACTTTTGGGTGCTCACAAAAAAAGCCTCACGTGGTTTGCACGTGAGGCTTGGGTTTTAGCAGTTGCAAGTTGAGCTTGAACTTTACAGAAGTGTCGCAATCACTAATGCCACGACGCTCATCAATTTCAACAGAATATTGAGTGAAGGACCTGACGTGTCTTTAAAGGGGTCGCCGACGGTGTCACCGACAACGGCCGCCTTGTGGGCTTCGCTGCCTTTGGCGAGCTTGAGTCCATCGACTTCGAAACCTTCTTCGATCATTTTTTTAGCGTTATCCCACGCACCACCTGCGTTGGATTGGAACAAAGCCATCAAAACACCGCTGACGGTCACGCCAGCCAAGAGACCGCCCAGCATCAACGCGTTCATATTGGAATCTTCGGCGATGAATAATTTTGGGACGAATCCAAAGGCAACTGGCACCATGACTGCGATGATTCCAGGAAGCATCATTTCTTTAATGGACGCCTTGGTGGAAATCGCGACGCATTTGCCGTATTCCGGCTTTCCATCGGCCGCATCAAAAACATCTTTGTCGGCTTGCGACCATTGGGCGTAGTCCGCTTCCCCGTTCTTCTTCATCACGTTGAGAGCAGCTCCTAGTTCAGGAATGTCACGGAACTGACGACGAACTTCTTCGATCATCGCGTTGGCGGCACGACCGACTGCATTCATGGACAACGCGGAAAACAGGAATGGCAGCATCGCTCCGATAAACAACGAAGCCATGACAGCCGGATCGGTAATGCTAATCGCTTCGATGATTTTTTCAGGATGAGACAAATTGTAAGACGTCATGAAGGCGGCGAACAATGCGAGAGCGGTCAACGCGGCTGAGCCAATCGCGAATCCTTTGCCGATCGCGGCCGTCGTGTTTCCAACGGCGTCCAGTTTATCTGTTCGCTCTCGGACTTCTTCCGGCAAGTCAGCCATTTGGGCGATGCCGCCGGCGTTATCAGAAATGGGTCCGTAAGCATCGACTGCCAATTGAATTCCGGTATTTGAAAGCATGCCAACGGCTGCGATCGCGATCCCGTAGAGCCCCGCAAAATGGAAAGCTCCCATGATCGCGGCCGCGATGATGATGATCGGGAACGTGGTCGAAATCATGCCGACACCCAGTCCCGAGATGATGTTGGTCGCCGACCCGGTTACCGATTGCTTGACAATCGAGATAACGGGGCGTCCCCCAGTGCCTGTGTAATATTCAGTGATTTTCCCGATCGCCAATCCAGATCCAAGTCCGATCAGGATCGAATAAAACACACCCATGCTGGTGTAAGTTTTGTCATTGACGATCCACTCTGCTGGCAGCATCCACTGGATCACCAAGAAGGTCAAAACCAAGAGAATTCCGGCCGATCCGAACTCACCTAAATTCAAAGCGTGATGTGGGTTTCCCCCTTCTTTGACTTTGACCAGAAATGTACCCGCGATCGAAGTCAGGATGCCGATCCCAGCCAGTACCAAGGGCAGCATTACGGCAGAGAGCCCTTGGAATCCGTCTTGTTGAAAGGCTGTTAGGTTAAAGAACGCCGCACCGAGAACCATGGTTCCAATGATTGAGCCTACATAGGACTCGAACAAGTCGGCTCCCATTCCGGCTACGTCACCCACGTTGTCGCCAACGTTGTCAGCGATGGTGGCTGGGTTGAGAGGATGGTCTTCTGGAAT
>JBLINZ010000127.1:0-13625 GCA_047639375.1 Mariniblastus sp.
CTGATAGTGACCGATCGCCCCGGCCACTCGATTGATGACCTGTCGGGTGAGATCGTTCTGATTCGCAGAGAAGACCTTGCTTGCTGGTAGTAGACGAGGGAATTAGTTATTTGCACCAGCGAGAAGGACTGTCAATCGACACTCTTTCGGCGGAGCGAAAGGCGACCAACCCGCCCGCTTACGCGGCGGGACATCAAAAAGGTCACAGCCTTGAAAGGATGAAAATTCCCTGCATCTCATCATCCGGTGGTGTCGATGCCGCTCAATCCACGGCTGCCGCCTGCGATCCTTTCGGGATCGATGGTCGCCTTTCGCTCCGTCGAAAGACAGGCAAACGACGTTGGTTCTCGCCGGTACAAATAACTTGACTGATAGTGACCGATCGCCCCGGCCACTCGATTGATGACCTGTCGGGTGAGATCGTTCTGATTCGCAAAGAAGACCTTGCTTGCTGGTAGTAGACGAGGGAATTAGTTATTTGCACCAGCGAGAAGGACTGTCAATCGACACTCTTTCGGCGGAGCGAAAGGCGACCAACAAGAATGACAACAGAATCGCTAACTGTACGTGTCGCTAATCTGACGGATGTAATCTAGGGCATCCTCAAGTGAGGTCGTCTGAACACCGATTTGACGACCGGATCGATCACATTCTTCAAGCATCAACAACTCGTGGTAACTTTCGTTTTTCTCCAGCCGCTTCCTGGCTCGGACACCGATCGTGTTGTCGTGAATTTTGTGAGCAATCATGTGGTGCTCGATCAGCCAATGAGTCCGCTCGGTGATGAAGCCCTCAAGTGCTTGCAGACCACTTGCAACATGATCGCAGGAGTCAACGCCTTTTCCAACGTCGTGCAACAGTGCCGCCAGCAGGAACTCTTCATCGTAAGGTAGTTGATCGCAGGCGTAATCGTAGACTTGCAAGCTGTGGTAGAGTGCATCGCCTTCTGGATGGTATTTCGGACTTTGTTTGACATTTTCCAATGGCAATAGCAACGAGTAGTAAACTTGAAATCGGTCAACGTTTTCGTTGCTGGCTTCAAGTGCTGCTTCTAGATCCAAGTCGGGATACTCCTGACCTAGAAATTCGGTCAATTGCGGAATCGACGCCCGCTCTATCGCTTTGCCCGTGATTGAACTCTTAAACCCATAGCTGATTTTATCGGTTGAATAGACCGTCAGCTCAAATGGATATCGATCGGTCACGTGAACGTGCTTGTACAATTGTCGTTCGCCATTCTTGACGATCCGTTTGTACTCAGTGCGATAGCTGAACCCGTGATAGTCGAGTTCGCCGGTCACCGATTCAATGCTATCGGCAAAGATATGGAGATCGATATCGGAGCCTTTACGGATGTGCCCCGTGAGCACGCTGCCGATTAACCGAGGGCGGTATTTCTCCAGAATTAACATCAGCCGCAACGCTTCGATGCGCATGTCCTGCAGATGCTGCGTGCGGGACTCTCCCTCAAACATCCGAGAGAGATTTTGAATCTCTTCTCTAATTTCTGAGTTGCTGGGCAAGTCCTTAGGTTTGACCCAGCCCTTGCAAATTTGCCGAGACGCTTTCATTTTCGCGCGATAGTACTCGGATTCCTGCCGCTGGTACATCAGCATGGCAGCCTGGTAGGCGATTTGTCGCCGGAGTTTCGATTGTGTCATAGACTCGCGAATTTTGGCTCGCGATGGAAAAAACAATTCAGAAGACAAATACGACAGCCTGAATTTCAACATTCAAAAAACGTGCCGCATTTCACTCAAATCATAGATAATACGGGCTAGTTCCGCGATAGGACGTTTTCAAACACTTGTTTAATACGTTTGTTTATTAAGATGCCGAAACTAATCACATTGGGGTGAAGTAGTAAAAAGATCGGATTAGAGCACTTTTTCGTTCCGAGTAGCTTTAGGTAGGGCGGTTCGTCGCCATTAACCCTCCTATATCCGTTTCAGCGGTGTTTCCCACGGTTTTTCCGCCCGCCAATTGATTTGATCAATTAGCCAAGATCGTGGTAACCGCTGAATGGTTCGCAGGATTGTAGATTTTTAACAACCGATTTTCGATTCATGTCAAACGCGACTTCGCCTAAATCCGACTCCACTCGCGATCGAATCCTGCTAGAGGCAGGCCCGATTTTCGCGAGCAAGGGCTATCGTGCGACGACCATTCGGGAAATCTGTGACCATGCGAGTGTGAACCTAGCGAGCATCAATTATTACTTTGGCGATAAACAAAAGTTGTACTTTGAGACCGTAGTTTTGGCTCGCGAGATGCGGGTTCGCCAGGTGCCCTACCCTTCCTGGGACGGGTCGACCTTGGCTGAAGAAAAACTCGGGGACTTCATTCGTTTGATTCTTAAGCGATTAGTCACGATGAAATCCGAGCCTTGGCAAGTTCAATTGTTGATGCGTGAAATTCTCCAGCCAACGGAAGCCTGCCGTCATTTGGTGGAGGAGTATTTCCGACCTTTTTTCGATACGCTTTGCGGCGTCATCGATGAGCTTGTCGGCAAGCGTTTGCCGGACCACCAACGAAGCCAGATTGGATTCAGTATCATCGGGCAGTGTTTGTATTATCGATTCTCTTCAGACATTACAACCATGATGATCGAAAAAGCACAGTACGAAGAGCATTTTGGCACGGATGGCTTGTCGGACCATATTTATGAGTTTTCGTTGGGGGCGATTCATCAGATTCGCGCTCGAATCACGGCTGAGGAAAATGAAAAAATGATCGGTTCGAGTTCGACCGATTGAGTGATAAGACCCATGGCCACGTGTTGGCAAAAGTGACGCAGACCGCCGCTCTCGAAAATTCGAAGCGTGGAAGAAAATGTGTTTTGAAGATTTACGTAGCTAATCGTTTGAGATCAACAAATGTCCGAGACAACTTTGCAACCTTCCTCCGAAACAAGCGGCGATCATCCTGTGCCAGCAACGAATGCCGAACCCAGGATGATCCAACCCGTTTCGGCACCCAATGCTACAGAGCAACTTTCGAACTACCCTCCCTTGCCGCCCCGAACGGTGGGCAGCGAAACCCTTAAGTATGCAGCCTCGATTCTCATTCTCGCGGTTGGCTTCGGTGTTGCCTTGGCGATGTTTTTTCAAAAGCCCGATTCCAAAGAACAGGACTCCTTGGAGCTGATTCCAATGGTCGGCGTTGTCAAAGTACTGGCTTTCAACGGTGAACTGGACAAAGTCATCTCTGGGACAGTGGTCCCCTATCGAGAGATTAACGTTTCGGCGGAAGTCAGCGGGAGGATCTTGAAAAAGCACGAGATTTTCGAATCCGGAAACTTTGTCAAAAAAGGGACTCCGCTGATCGAAATTGATCCAGAGGACTACAAATTACAGCTTAAAACGGGAGTGGCCGAACTCAACCAGTCGAAGCAATTTCTGCTTGAAACCGAGGAAGAGATTGAAGGTGCCAAACGAAATGTTGAGCACGCTGAGAACGAGTACAAATTGGCCGAAGCTGATGATGACCGAAACCAACGCATCAAAAAAGCACTTTCCTCTTCGGAAATTGATCAGTCGAAACGTAGCCTACTGACTGCCCAAACTGCACTGACGACGCGAAATAACACGTTGTTAATGTTGAAGGCCAGATTGAACCGCTTGCAGGCATCGTTTGAGCTTTCAGAGGCACAGCTGGAGCGGACACAGCTGAACATCAATAAAACGATCATCGTCGCTCCAGACGATGGCGTCATCGTTCGTGAGATGGTGCAAGAGGGCGATTACGTCAGCCCCGGAACTGCCTTGGTGACGTTTGAAGACACCAGCCGCTCGGAAGTCATCTGCAATTTGACGCCCACGGATTTGGCGTGGGTTAGAAAGAACTCGCCGGCCAGCTCGGAGATCACAGATTCGCCCAACCAGTTTTCTGTTTATCACATTCCTAAAACCAAAGTCTCGATCTACGAGTTAGGCGATAGCAGCGTCGTTTGGGAAGGAATGCTTGAACGTTTCGACGGCATTGGGCGAGACGAATCAACTCGAACCATTCCCTGCCGAATCACCATCAAAAACCCGGTCGTCCAAACGGATGCTGGTCCCAGAGCGTTGGTTCGGGGCATGTTCGTCAAGTGCGAAATCGTAGTTCAAACCAGTGCAGAGTCCGACAAACGTCGATTCCTCTCGTTTCCAGCAGAAGCCCTGCGGCCTGGAAATGAAATCTGGACGGTCGTCGATAGAAAGCTCAAGCGTCACCAAGTAGAAGTTGTCGATTACAGCGAACGAATGGTTGGTAAAAAACTTTCAAAAATTGTGGTTGTTGCGGCGAAAGATGGCTCGGTTAGTCAAGGCGACATGGTTGTCACGACCCCTTTGGCTCAGCCCAGCGAAGACACGGCAGTAATCCTGGACACTGATTTAAAGAAGGATGTAAAGTCAGACGAAGAATCCGAGGCAGATAAAGCTGCCGATTAGAGATGATTAATTTTCGTTACCGACCCATCCAAGGATTTTTCCGAAACACTTGAGACTACTATGAAATCTGTTATTCGCTGGGCGATTCGAAATTCGCCTGCCATGAACACGTTTTTGATCGCGTCAATGATCGTGGGTGCGATCAGCATGATCGTGATGCGGCGTGAGGTGTTTCCAAATTTCGCGTTGGAAATTGTGTTAGTCTCAGTTCCTTTCCCGGGAGCGACGCCCGAGGAAACCGAAGACGGGATTTGCCAGAAAATCGAATCGGCGGTCGCCAATCTCGACGGCGTCAAAAAGATGACCTCCGTGGCAATGGAGAGTTTCGGCTATGTGATTCTCGAGCTCGACGGCGATGTCAAAGATGTCCAAAAAGTTCTCAATGACGTTCGCTCCGCAATCGAACAAGTTTCCTCGTTTCCACCCAACGCGGAAGACCCAGACGTCAAACAGATTGTGTTCCGAGCTCCAGCGATCTCCGTGGGAATTCTAGCTCCGACGCGTGCTCGCCCTCCCACGCTTCAAGAAGAAATTGAGCTTCGCGAGCTGGCCGAAGAAATCCGCTCTGACTTGTTGGAGATTCGTCCGGTTCCTCCCCGGAGTTTTCCTCGGAGAATGTTCAGTAGTCTATTTCAGCCCAAGGGCCCTGCCGTTTCATCCGCTGAAATTGTAGCCGCCCGCCCCTATGAGATTTCGGTAGAAGTTTCCGAAGACAGTCTCCGTCAGTATGGACTGAGCCTTCAGAGCATCGCTCAAATCATTCGGCAGCAAAACGCCGACACGCCAGGCGGCACGATGGAAATGGCCAGCCAAGAAATGCTGCTACGAGGGAACAACAAACGAGAAACCGGTACTGAGATTGCCAAATTGCCACTCAAGACCCCCAACGGAAACGGTTCGCCCATCACCGTAGGCGAAGTCGGAACCGTGATTGACGGGTTCGCCGAAACGTCCTCGGCCCACACGATCAACGGCCGCCAAGGGCTGGTCGTGCGATGTGCCAAAACGGCCGAAGAAGATCTATTTACGGTCGTTGGGTCAGTTAGAAATTACGTCTCAAAACGAAAAATGCCGGTCGGCTACTCGCTTGAAACATGGGGAGACGTGTCGGTTGACGTCCGCGATCGAATGGAATTATTGACTCGGAACGGTCTTCAGGGATTGCTCTTCGTGTTCATTGTTCTCGCGGTTTTTCTTGATTTAAGATTGGCGTTTTGGGTCGCCATGGGAATTCCAGTTTCTATCTTAGGTGCTGGCTTTATTCTTCTCATGACCGGACAAACTTTGAACATGTTGACGATGTTTGCCTTCCTGATGGCGTTGGGGATCGTCGTTGATGACGCGATTGTGATCGGCGAAAACATCTATGCCAAACGTCAAGAAGGCATGAACTATGTGAAGGCTGCCGTGGAAGGCACCACGGAAGTCCTCCCGGCCGTTTGTGCCTCCGTTGCAACGACGATCATCGCCTTCATGCCGCTGATGTACGTGACAGGGGTGATGGGCAAATTCATTTCGATCATGCCAATTGCGGTGATTGCGATGTTGGTGATCTCATTGGTTGAAAGCACCTTCATCCTGCCCGCTCACTTGTCGCACGATGAAAACCTATTCACCAAAATCGTTGGCTTGATCCTGTATGCGTTGCGGCCATTGACGGCCGTCTTTACGTTTGTCAATCGGAAAGCCTCGTCCGCGATGGAGTGGGGGATTGAAAAACTTTATCAGCCGATGCTGTTCTGGTCCCTGCGGCACAAACGCATTGTGCTGTCGCTGGTTGGCTCCGTTTTCGTATTTGCGATCGGCCTGATATCGGCTGGAATCGTTCCATTTGCGCTGATGCCGAGCATCGATGGTCGAGAGATCAGCGCTACCGTAGCGTTCCCAAATGGAAGTCCTGAGCAGTTTTCGATCGCTGCTGTCGACGAACTCGAATCCGCTTTTCATCGTGTCAATGAAAAAATCAAAGCGGAGACTGGCGGGATTGGCGTGATCAAAAACCTCTACCGTCGGATCGGAGAAGTTGGCGATTCGAACATGGGCCCCACAGGAGTCACCAATGGTAGCCACGTTGGAAGTGTCGAGGTTCAATTAACGCCTGCAGCCGATAGGTCGTACACGACCGAAGACCTAAATGAGCTGTGGCGAGAGCAATTGCCGAAGATCGCGGGCACCGAGGTCCTGAAGTTCGGTTCGCAATCGATGGGGCCTGGTGGCGTCGCGATTGAGTTTAAAATTTTATCCGACGACAAAGGGGTTGAGTACCTCGATCAAGCCACGGAAGAGTGCAAAGAATATCTAGCCAAACAGTTCGGCGTGTTTGACATTGAAGACGATTCGAGGCTGGGGAAAATGGAAAAAATCCTTCGCTTGAACGAGCTCGGAAGGTCGCTGGGCATGAACGAGGCTACCTTGGCTACGACGATCAGGGCCGGCTATTTCGGTGAAGAAGTCATGCGTCTTCAACGGGGACGACATGAAGTGAAATTGATGGTTCGCTATCCTCGTGAAGCTCGCGAGAACATGGAAGATTTCGAACAAATTCGAATCCGTGATGGCAATGGAGTCGAATGGCCGTTACTGGAGATTGCGGAAGTTGACGAACGCCGAGCCTATTCTGAAATCAACCGACTAGATCAGCGTCGCAGTGTCACGGTCTCGGCAAACGTGAATGCCAAAAAGGGCAATGCTCGAAAGATTATCGCAGATATGCGGAGCAAATTCGTACCTGATTTCGTGGACCGATACCGAGAACAGTACAACGCAGGAGTTTCAATCAACTGGGAAGGTGAACAAGCTCAAAATGACGAATCAGTGGCGAGCATGGGATCCGGATTTGTTGTTGCGTTACTTTGTATGTTTGTGCTGCTGACCCTCCAGTTCCGCTCTTACGTTCAACCAGCCATTATTTTGGCAATCATCCCCTTCGGGTGGCTCGGGGCAATTTTTGGTCACTGGATCATGGACATCAACTTAACACTGTTCAGCTTCTTCGGCCTGATCGCTCTGACAGGCGTGGTCGTCAATGATTCCATCGTGCTGGTGGACTTCATCAACCGACGTGTGCGAGAAGGCATTCCGCTGTTTGATGCTTTGATGAGCGCTGGGAAAAGACGATTCCGTCCAATCATGCTAACTAGTTTCACCACCGTAGCGGGGCTTTGCCCGATGCTATTCGAAACGTCGATGCAGGCTCAAGTCTTGATTCCGATGGCGGTCAGTCTCGTGTTTGGATTGATCACCGGAACGTTGCTAATCTTGATTCTAGTTCCAGTGTTTTACCATATCTACGGTTCGATGCTGCAGTACTTTGGAATGCCGCTGTACCATGATGACGACGAGTTGGATGACAAGGATTATTTCAAATCCGAAAAACGTCCTGAGTTCGCTCAAGAACCAAGAGAGCTTGAATCGGTGCTTGCTCGACAAAACGGCTAAGTGCTGGTGGGCGTCAGCCGAATGAAATCTAGCCATTGCCCGGCAGTTATGTTGTGACTACGGACAGGCTTGAGAAGAACCGCTCAGGAAAAATTTGGCGTGCGCCGTGTGGCTCGGTTGCTTAAACGCAATACCGTTCAATCAAGATAACCAAGGATCGCTCGATCAAAAAATGTCCGATTTGGATGCGGCCGGACTGGCAACAGTTCGGGATTCGCGGATGGTTCTCTCGAATTCTTGCGACTCCGGCTACGAGAGAAATTTGTCGAACGGCCCTAAGTAGCCGAACTCGCCAAGAGTTTGGGGATTGTGCACGCAAGTTTTCTGAAGTCTGGCGACTTCAGCTAGCGATCTCGCGGCTCATTGAACCGTATTGTGCGTAAACGCGGGACTAGTAACCCAAGCGTTTTTCGATCTCGCGAGCGCGTGGATCGATCCCGGACGAGTTGCCAAATTGAGTTTTCCAAAAGCTGGGTTTGGCTTCTTCTGACTCGTCAACGTCTTCAAGCTCGAGTTGGTTCGAATTCATCTTGTTTGAAAAAGCGGATTTCGACCAGTTGTTGGTCATGCATCCAAGACTGGCGATGAACACACAAAATACACACGCTATTATGAAAAAACGCATTTTGGCTTCTCGGCTTGAACGATAAAGTTAAACTGAAAACGGAATTAGCCCCTGCATGGCTGGGACTTTGGCAAAAATACGATCCAGCGTCTAGGCTGATTGGTTTGAGACGCCAATTTTCGCGCGAAACCCGCGTCTCCCAACCTCAATCAGGCCAGCAGGGGGCAAATTCGCCTTGCTTGCAATGCAGCGACCCGACAAACTGCGGTTTGCTGCGGCCACTTGAACCTCCATTCTTTGACTAGATTGCGACTCGATATGATTCTGGATGTGCTTGTGATTGCTCCCCACCCGGACGACGCCGAATTGGGAATGGGGGGAGGAATACTGAAAATGCTGGCGTCTGGTCTCAATGTGGGTGTTTTGGATTTGACCGACGGTGAGCCAACCCCGCACGGATCAATAGAAATTCGTGCTAATGAAACGACCGCCGCGACCCAAATCCTAGGCCTTAGCTGGCGAGACAATCTGGGATTGGTCAATCGCAGCGTTGAACCAACGCTCGAAGCCAGGGCGAAGCTCGCAGGTGTCATTCGGCAGACGCGACCCAAGTGGTTATTTGCTCCGTTCTGGGTAGATGCTCATCCAGACCATGTTGCAGCGACCGAATTGGTGAACTCCGCTCGATTCTGGGCCAAGCTTTCGAATACCGACCTGCCCGGCGAGCCATTTCATCCAGCTCGAATCTACAACTACTACTCCGTCCATTTGAAGATGCACGCACAGCCTGCGTTCGTGCTCGATATTTCAGAGTTCTGGGAACAGAAACTCGAATCGATTCAGTGTTATCACAGTCAGTTCGTCAAAGGCCGTGAGCACTTGGATCCGTCGTTCATTGAGCAGCTTCGGGATGAAGCGGCTTATTGGGGGAAATCGATTGGCGTCAAATATGGAGAGCCGTTCACATCGCGTGAGCCGATTGGAATGAGTGACTTCAGCTCGTTGATCTAATTCGTGCCCAGCCCGCGCGACGTTGGCTTGCAATTTCTTGAGAGGGTTTGCCCTACGCTTCTCGTCAACTTTTGCGCATCACACGCTCGGCGTTGTTTTTGCAAGACCATTTTATTAGTCGCAAGTTTGGTCAGCTTGGTTCGAGCCAGCTACGCGAAAAAATGACACGTTCCAAATGTTCATCTTGATCCAATTGAAGCGCCCCGTAAGAAGGAGTTTCAGTTGAATCGTGATCATGGTTGAAGACAAGAGCCATCCAGGGACTATGCTTTTGTCACTCAGGCAACCAACGGGTTTACCAGATTGGCACCAACAATGTCGCGAACTTAAGTTCGTTCGCGTGACGAAATCCCACTTGGCAACCGAGGGTAAACCCGCTTTTCCGCATTCAACTCGACGGCTTGCTCAGCTGTTGAACGAAGAACACGCGGCAAACCAAGCCACCACTCATAACATTTTGCAGCATTTATCAACTTGCAGATCCTGTCAGTTCATTCGACACTTTCGATTTGCACAGGGTTTCCACGCAACGGTAGGAAGACGAATGAATAGTACGGCAGTGCTTTTAGTCAACGAAGACAACCAACAATTGCGAAACATGCCTCAGGAGCTTTCGCAGCTTGGCTACGACGTCACCACTGCTGTTTCGGCTCTCGAAGGCACCATCGCCTTGGCTCAACATCATTTTGATATAATCGTGTCCGACCACGAGATGAATGTCGAAAGCGGCTTGAGCTTTCTGAGTTCGGTCCGCCAGAAGTATCCCCATGTCGCCAAAGTGTTAGTGTGCGAAAACATGGAAGATCAACGATTTGTAGAAGCGAAAATGCGGGGCTCGGTCAATTCGGTCATAGAGAACCCTTGCGAGCCAGAATTCTTGCACGAGCATATCCAACTGGCACTTGAGGATGTTTCGAATCGGATCAACGAATCGAAAACCGGAGTCGTCGTCGCGACATTCAAAAAGCTAACCAACTATTTTAAACAACCGGAGTTCTAGTCACATAGAAACCGACTAAACAAAAACCCGCGTGCCCCAGTGGAGCAACGCAGGTTTATTCTTGGCTTAGGTCTCGATCGCGATCTATTTTTTGATGTCGAATCCAGACTTAATCAGTTGGTCACGAACAGCCGTTGAAACGGCATCTCCGAGTGTTGAGCCGGCCGCTTCACCGGCAATCTCAATGCGTTTTTTCGTGATGAAGGCCTCGCGAGCTTTGGTGATTTCAACCATTTGTTTCTTCAGTTTTGCACGCTTGGTTGCCATCTCCGTGATGTGAGCTTTGCGTTCGGCGACCGTCATTCGCTGCATCGCTTCTGGTAATTCAGAATCGCCGACTTTCGAAAGCAATTCGCCATCCGCTTCGATCGAATCAACGAGGTCCCGCCCTGTGTTTCGATACAAGCCACTAGCCTTGGTCATACCACGTCCGCCGCCACTCCCAGCTTGATAAGAATTGGTATCTTGAATTGCCTGGTTGCTGCTCCAAGCTTTTCGTGAACGCTCTGCTCCGTACCACAGATAAGTCTTATTGAACTCCTTATTGAGTTTGATAATGATTTTGTCCTGCGGAGCTTCGATACGAACAACTACTCTGTCCTGATTGATATTCAGGTACTTTCCTTCGGCGAGTTCTGCACCGTGCTGCCACTTGCCTTTGACGCCACTTTCGTAGTCTCCACAATGGATCGTGTTGACGACGACGCCGGCGAGAATCGCTTTCCGGCATGCGTCTTTGTAATTTACCGAGCCTTGAGTAAACGGCTCGTTGCCCGCGATGAATATTGACTTGTATGAATTGTCGACCTTGCTCCAGTCGAGTCGCTTGAGCGCTTCATTGATCACGGTACCACAATATTCATCGCCCCCGTTGGTGGTCAAGCCAAACAACGCCTCAGATACTTTGTCGAGGTCGTCAGTCAATTGACAGACTTGTCTAACATAGCCCTCCGAAGCTGGGAGGCTCGAGTTTCCATATTCGAACACGGAAACGCGGAGGGTTGGTGTTTGGCCGGCCTTTTCCGCGGTGCCAAATTCCTGAACGATCTTCCAAAGTTGAGCCTTGGCCTGGCTAATCAAGCCATCCATTGAGTTCGAAGTGTCAAGCAAAATCGCTACGTCGACGGCAGGGCGTTTGCCATTGAATGGCGGAGCCTTGACCTTGTCCTCCTGTCGAATTGTGATCGTGACGTCTTGAGCATGAATTGCTGATGGGGCGGAATCCACGATAGGCAAACAGGCAATCAGGGCCAATGCAGTCATACCAAGCAAAGAAAGACGTTTCATTTTGATCTCCAGTGATAGTTAAATTCGAGTAGCCAATTGAACAACGAACTACACGGATTCTACGCAGGATAATTCTCAAAAAGAATCGCAAAAAACACCGTCGTTACATTGCCGTTACACCCGAGGTTGACTGGGGTTTTGTTTTGAAGTGGAATAGACAGCATCAATCGACATCGGGTCTGCTAGGGGCCGGTTGATCCACTCGCCACGGATAAACAAGTAAATTGTTGTCGTCCACTTGTCTAGGAACGCTCAAGAAATTCAACCCGCGGATGGGCTTCGCGGTGGGATGAGGTAGTGGCTCTTGACGGTCGAATGCGAAAGTAACTTTTGGTTTCCAGGTCTCCTGTGAACACCCGTCTAGGTTTTAACCCGTCGTCTAACAAGCACGTCTGAGTATTATCGTTTAACAACAAGCCGGCAGGCGACCGCGTTTTGCGTTTCCGACACGCGATTGTTTTTAGGCCGGTGGTAAAACAACTGCGTGTTGTCTTGGCAATGGTACCGAATGCTCGTGATTCCCGAACTACATCGCCTGCCGGCTAATCGTTAAACAACCACTCACCCATCTAACGTTTGGTCGGCGGCGAATTACCATCAAAGGAGCCGTTGGCGTCGCAATGCAACTAGCATTCGAACTTTCACGCGACGGTTGGGCAAATGCCTCCCGAACTTTCAGAGGCCGTTGCGAAAATGACACCTCGAACTCGCTCGGGACGCTCGAACGATCGGCTGATTCCGATTGGCCCCTAAAAGCCGCTAACCCTGCTTAAGTCCAAACGGGTCGTCGATCGAGACACTCGGCTCCGTCAACCAAACGGCTCCCTCTTCGGTCATGTAGAAATGATCTTCAAGCCGCACACCAAATTTATCTGGAATCACCAACATCGGCTCGTCACTGAACACCATTCCGGTTTTCATCAATGTCTGTTCACCACGCACCAAATTCGGACCCTCGTGAATTTCTAACCCACACCCATGCCCCGTCCGGTGCGGCAATCCTGGAAGCTTATAATCTGGCTCGAATCCGGAATCGACCAGCGATTGTCGAGCGGCATAATCTGGGACTTCGCAAGGTAAACCCACGCAAGCCGATTCGAACGCCGCGATCTGTGAGTCTTTTTCCGCAGTCCACGCGTCTCGATGTTCTTCGGTCGGCTCACCAAAACAGAAACTACGTGTCGTGTCGGAAATATAGCCGTGCAGTACGCATCCTGTATCGATCAAGACCCAATCATTCTCTTTGAGTGTTTGGGGCTCCTTAACGCCATGTGGAAAAGACGTGGCGACGCCAAACAAAACGATAACGAAATAGGAACCGTCCGGAGCGCCAACTCGTTTATGGGCTTGATCGATGAAACGTTCAACCTCCGTCGTCGTGATCCCAGCCTTCAGAATAGAAGCCGCTGCTTTGTGGACCTCCATGGTCATCTCGTGGGCCCGTTTGATCAAGGCAATTTCGGCGTCCGACTTGACCGAGCGAATCGCTTGCGTGATCGGTTGAGCTAAGTCGAATTCAATATTCGGGTTGGATTTTTGCAAATTGGAGACAATGAAGTAGGGCGTGGATTCGTCCAAAATGACTTTGCCAGATTCAATCCCTTTGGACGCCAATGCGTTTGCGAAAACCCGATAAGGACTCTCGTGTTCTTGCCACCCAAAAATTTCAGAGTCGAACATCCAGTAATCGCGAAGCGTATCCAGTTCGAAATGGGGCGCGATATAGAATAGATCTCCCTCTGCCGGGATAACCGCCGCGACCATTCGCTCACTAGCACTCCACTTGAGTCCTGTAAAATACAATAGATTCGCGCCAGCGTGCAAATACATTGCCTTGACGCCGTCCGCAGCCATCGCAGCCTGAAGCTTCTTGATCCTCGACTCAAACTCA